>VXYV01000010.1 GCA_009845835.1 Gammaproteobacteria bacterium
GTTCTCCATTTTTTCTCCATTATTTTTTACAAAATATTAACTAGTGATTCTCCTTTGTAAGAAATTTGTCGTGGTAGGTAGACGTTTATCTCTCCTCCCTCTAGTTGTCATTCGTCGCAAAAGTGACAACTTAAACGTTCCTAACTCCATTTACCTACCACGGCAATTTCTGCTTACCAAAATCAATATTCAATGATTGCTTCCATTGCGGTCGAAAGTTGATAATCTAAACCTTGTCTCTCTGGTAAAAGTGTCATAAAAACGACGGCGATATTTTTCTGTTCCGCATACTCCAATCCCGCTTCGATTCCCATAACAAATAATGCCGTACATATAGCATCGGCCTGAGTTGTAGTGGTAGCATATACAGTCGCACTAACGAGATGAGATCGTACAGGGTACCCTTGCTGAGGATCAATCAGGTGCGAGACTGTTGATTCTTCAAAAGTTCGAAAATTTCTATAAGTACCTGAAGTCGCAACAGCCCCTTCCAAAATCGCAAGTTTTAACTGAACTCTTCCAGATAAGTCTGGAGTTTCGATAGCAACTTGCCAAGGGGTACCGTTAGGATTGTGTCCCAAAACACGAACTTCACCACCTATGTCAATCAAATAGTTGTCACAACGATTTTCTTCCAAATATTGTGCCACTTGATCCACTGCATAGCCTTTTCCAATACCCGATACGTCGATAGACAACTCTTGCTGTTTACGCAGAGCTGGTTGAGTATATCGCCAGTCAATCGCGCGATAATCCACTAGCGGTAAAACCTTACGAATCTCATCTGCTGTAGGTGATTCCTGAACGACCGTTGTACCAAAACCCCAAAGATCAATTAAGGGTTTAACGGTAATGTCGAATTTTCCATTGGTAGCGAGACTTACTTGTTCTGCTAATTCAACAACATTCACCAACGATCGATCGACTGCTAACCATTTCAACGGTTCACTCTGATTGAATCTTGTGATATCCGAATCAGGTCGATGAGTAGACAAGACAGATTCCAACTCGTCGAGCTTTGTGGCTATAACTTTCGGCTCGACTAGTTGTTCGCACTGAGAGACAATACGATAGCTCGTCCCCATTGTATAGCCCTTAAATTCCTTGTACGATTGATTGCTACAACCCGCGAACAGCATAGTGATCAACATAAGAATACACGCCGAGTTACAAAAGTGCTTAGCAAGCAAACAAGTACAGTCTAAAATACTTACCATGAAACTTAAACTTTTACTTTTATCTTTTTCTGTCTTAGGATTTTTTTTACACGTGCAAGCACAAGATTCAACAACCGACGCCGACACTGACACTGACGAAATCCCCAACGTGGTTATTGATACCTCTATGGGTAGTATTATCATTGAGTTATATCCCGATAAAGCCCCACTCAACGTTGCACATTTCTTAAAGCAAGTCGATAATGATCATTATGACGGTATTGTTTTTCACCGGGTGATGACAGGTTTTGTTATCCAAGCCGGCAGTTTTGATGAAAATTACAAAGAACACACCATCAATGAAACCGTGGATAACGAAGCAAGACGCAGTGTATCTAACAAGAAGGGTACTATAGCCATGGCACAAAAACCGGGCGACCAAAATTCGGCTTCGTCAGATTTCTTCATCAATCTAGTAGACAACAATCATCTTGACTATCGGTCGGCTGGTTCGATGCAAGGTAGAGCCGATGGATATACCGTATTCGGTAAAGTGATTGAAGGGATGGATGTGGTAGAAAAAATCGCTGCTGTACCGGTCGAAACGAAAAAATTCGACGATCTTTCCTATAAACTTGAAAATTGTCCTGTAGACAATATTGTGATCAATGAAGTTCGCCGGGTTGACGACGAAAACTCTATTGAGTAAGGCAAAGCTAAGTTCGCAATTTTTACACGAAATTTCTTCAAACACAACCAATAGCTTATTTACAGCTTTATGAACCCAAGAAAACTATATTTTTTCGCCTTGATTGGTTTCATATTTCTGTGGTCGGCGCTGACCGCTGAGCTAGCACTACGTTATTTCAAAGTCGATCCTTACGCGTTAGAGAATAGTACATTTGTACCGTTTGTAGCACTTTTTGTCATAACAACACTGGGTTTGGTGTTAAGCAACTTTATAACTTTTCAAATACTAAATCGAAGTACATCCACCACTACCAAAGACACGAAGAAAAAATCGAGTAAAAACCACCAAAAGAAGACTAAGAAAAAGGTCTCAGGGAAAACAAACCAAACTGATAAAGGCGAGAATAAATCTACCACCAGAGAATCCGCAAACAAGAAAAGAAACAAAAGTGCTACGAAAGGTGTCAGTGGTCGGGTAAAAGTCTATTTTCGAAAATCATCATACGGTTTCGTCGAAGATGATCAAGGTAATCGAATATTCTTTCATAAGACCGGCTTTAAGACAAAAGTCTCTGATCATGCCCTCGTCCAACGACCGAAAGTCAAATTTGATGTCGGAAAGAATGAGCGGGGTCTCGTCGCCAACAATATACGAATAGTCGAGTGAGCTACTGCAATCAATCTTCGATTCGAATTATCTAAAAGATTTCAACACACTCTCCAATTACTCGGGATCGAAAACGCTAACGCACTTGTTTTTCGAGCAAGCCGTCCGGAATTTGGTGATTATCAAGTCAATGGTGTGATCGCTGCGGCTAAGCACGCTGGAGAGAATCCACGTACATTAGCACAAAAGGTCATTACTCACAATTCACTAAATTCACTTCCCACAAATCTCGAGATTGCGGGTCCTGGTTTTATAAATGTCACATTAGATCGCCAGTACCTAGAACAGTTAGTTGAACAACGTCCAACGATTGTACCAACAACCCGACCCGAACGTGTCGTAATTGACTATTCTTCCCCTAATATCGCGAAAGAATTACATGTTGGGCATCTACGGAGCACGGTAATCGGTGATGCCGTCGCACGGATGTTGCAGTTGATTGGGCACGAGGTAATCCCACAAAATCACGTCGGTGACTGGGGTACTTCTTTTGGGAAACTTATTGCACACTTGGATTCCTTGAGCGAATCCGAAACTCAGTCGCTTTCGGATATCGAACGGCTGTATGTCGATGCGAGTTCCCGTTTTGACAGCGATCTACAATTTGCTAACCAAGCTCGCAGCGCCGTGACTAATCTACAAGCACAACGTCCAGCAGAAATGGAAATTTGGCGACGCATTGTCTCTCAGACAATCAACCATATGCAAGGGATCTATGCAGATCTGGGTGTTTTATTGCAGCGTGAGAATATTCGTGGCGAGAGTGCTTACAACACTGAACTCCCAGCCGTAATCGATGATTTAAAGGGAGCAAATCTTCTTTCCGAATCCGACGGTGCGAAATGTGTATATGTAGATGGGTTCTTTAAGAAAGATGGTTCTCCACTCCCAATGATTGTGCAAAAATCAGACGGTGGGTACTTATACCATACTACTGACTTAGCAGCGGTAAAACACCGAGTAAACCAATTGCGCGCAAATCGATTAATGTACTTCACTGATGCCCGCCAGATTCACCACTTTAAACACTTATTCGCTGTGGCGCGCGCGGTCAAATACGTCCAGGATTCTGTCGAACTTGAACATTTGGTTTTTGGCTCGATTCTGAACGCTAACGGTGCTCCACTTAAATCTCGAACTGGAAGTAGTATCCTACTGTCAAGTCTTATCGAAGAAGGAATCGAACGGGCAAGACAAGTCATTCAGGAAAGGAAAAGTTCAAATCGAGAAGTTGATCCGCAAGAAATAGCACGGCGAATCGCGATCAGTTCCATCAAGTACGCGGATCTATCTAAAAACAGAATCAATGACTACCGATTTGATTGGGACACGATGCTTGCGTTCGAAGGAAATACAGCCCCTTACCTACTCTATGCCTACGCTAGAGTGTGTTCCCTATTTGAACGCGGAAAGGTATCGGAAACACAATGCGGACACAACAGCATCAAACTAACAGAGAAAACTGAACGAGATCTGGCGTTAGCGATCCTACAGTTTCAAGAACTATTCGAACAGAGCACGGAAGAACGAAAACCGCATCATCTTTGTACGTATCTATACGAACTGACTGTACGATTTATGCGTTTCTATGAACAATGCCAGATTCTACAAGGAACTTCAACAGTACAACAAGAAAGTCGCCTAGGACTATGCGCCAAGGTCGCGGAGATTCTGCGAACTGGACTACAGTCGTTAGGGATTTCAGTGCTAGACCGAATGTGAATAACTCGGTTGTGGAACGGTTAGCGTTTTTAAGTCGGCGACGAAATCGTTGAGTTCTCGAACGTTAGAGGTTTCAGCATCTGTACACCACTCCTTGAATTCTTGTAAGAGTTCTTCAGTACTTCCATTACGTTTTCTCCAAAGTTCGTTAAGTCGTAGCTTCAGGAGATACAGTCGTTGAATCAACGGACTAGCTTGAGTTACTTTAACAATTTTGGTTCGATCGTGATCATTTAGGATCACTTCATGAGCGCATAGCGCTCGGTTCGCGCGTCGAAAAGTTGCTTTGATTTGATGACAGTTTGCCCTCTTCTGCTCTGCGCGCACATTAGGTTTCATGACTCGTTCCGCGAACTCTGCCATGATGCGAAAACGATCATTGACCGCTGCCCACCAAGTATTCACGTCGATGGCTGCTTTATTATTGACTCGTTCAACGACCGGACCGGTATGTAAGGGTTTTGCTAACTTCAGCATCGCAAGTAAACGAATGTACTGCCAACCTAAGTCAAATTCCCAATGCTTAACCGAAAATCGCGCTGAATTTGGATAGGTGTGGTGATTGTTGTGTAGTTCTTCGCCACATGCTAGTAATCCTACCGGAAAAATATTTTTCGCATTGTCAGCGCACTCAAAGTTTCGATAACCAAGAGCATGTCCAATTCCGTTCACGACACCTGCCGCCCAAAAAGGTGTCCACATCATTTGTAAAGCCCAGATAACGATGCCTACAACACCGAACAATACGAGATCAATTACCGCCAGCAAAGCAACACCAAGAATTGTAAGTTTGGCGTAGACATTGCGTTCGACCCAATCGTTGGGGCAACCAATGCCGTAGGTTGCTATGGTTTGCTCATCAATCGCAGCGCGGCGATAGTACTCAACTCCGTTGAACAAGATACTGGATAAACCGTGGATTACCGGGCTGTGTGGATCTTCTTCCGTTTCAGTTTTGGCGTGATGTTTTCGATGTACGGCAACCCATTCTTGAGTAACCATACCCGTCGACATCCATAGGATGAATCTAAAGAAGTGACAAAGTACGGGGTGTAAATCTAATGCACGGTGTGCTAAACTACGATGTAAGTACAGGGTGATTGATATGAATGTAAAGTGCGTAGTGAGAAAGAAGTAAAGAAGCATCCAGACGAGGGAAAATCCCATGACCCCAAACCACCAATCAAATCCTAACACGTAATACCTTCCTTAATTTCAGAATAACAGATGACAACTTAACCGTCGAATTAATAACGACGACCACCAATGTTTATATGGTTCATTCTATTGAAAACAGCAAAACCACATTTGTGAGTACAGTTATGCATACTCCCAATCGTCGCGAGTTGTAAGTGACCGTCTCGTGCTATTAGAATGCGCTGCTTTTTGCGTTATGCGGTCTCTAAATCCGCATAGATTCTTATGTTTGGTTGATGGAGGAGATTTATTGTTTGAGAATCTGCAAAAGGTTGGAATTTCGAATAAAATCAGTACGTTTTTTTACAGACGTATTATTGCCGTCTATTTAATTCTCAACAAACTAGTAGACTAATGTCAAACCTGAAGTTGCTGCATTTAGGTATCAGTTAAAGATTTAGAATCATTAGGAATCAGTAGAAGTCGAAAAGTTTTGACATTCAACTATGCAAAATTTTTTGAAAACCTATTTTTATTTAAGGACACTACATTGATGTGGAAAACAGAGGACAATCTCATTTCACCTGCAACTTTGAATTCGATAATAGAAGACGAGATCATCGTCCTATTCGACTGTCGGTTCGATCTTAGGAATAAGGAACTTGGCCACCAACAATATTCACAAGGGCATATTTCAAACGCTCGGTATATTTCTCTGGACGACGATCTAGCAGACAAACCGGGAAAACGTGGTCGACATCCTTTACCACAGCGAGAAACTTTCGCTGCTGTATTGAGAAAACATGGTGTAAATAGTGACTCTTACATTGTCGCGTACGACGATTCAAACTCCATTTTTGCATGTCGTCTGTGGTGGATGGTTAGATGGGCTGGACACGAAAGAGTAGCCGTTTTAAATGGTGGATTAGGTGCGTGGACACAAGCTAATTTCGAATTGACGACCTCTAGTTCAGAACCAATTTTCGGTAACTTTGAACTGCGAAAACCGCTTACACGTCAAGTCGAAGTGCAAGACGTGCAAAGTCACACCGGCACACTGATCGACGCGAGGTCCGTCGATCGTTTTCACGGACAAAATGAAAACATGGACCACACTGCGGGTCATATTCCAGGCGCTTTGTGTTGCCCATTTTCCGAAAACCTAGATAAAAATGGTCTAATTGAATCAAACGGTAAAAATTTCAAAAACATATCGAAAGACGACGATGTCATCTCATATTGTGGTTCTGGAGTGACTGCAACTCACAATATCTTGGCCTTAATTCTTGCCGGTTATGACGAACCAGCGTTATACGCAGGCTCTTGGAGCGAATGGATCGAAGATCCCTCGAGACCAGTCGCCACGAGATAACGCAACCAAAAGTTGCGTTTGTAGACGGCCGCCTCTACTCAAAAACGTACAACGACTTTTATGCTGACACTGACGCGGTTGGCGAATGTCGGCGAGTTCACATTTCGCCAGCCAAATTGGCACCAAGGTTTCGAGAATCTCCCTGCTTTACTATTTTTGAGTTTGGGTTTGGTGCCGCGGTAAACTATTTAACAATCGCAGAAACCTACCTAAAAAACGCCCCTAGTACAGCAAGATTGCGTTTCATTAGTTGTGATAGTTCTCCCCTTGACCATGAATTGCTAACTACTGTAGTCAAAAAACTCGACTTGCCTCACGAATTAGTATCCGAGTTTTTATTTGACTATCCCCCATTGGTTGAAGGAATCCATCGTCGTCTTTTGCAAAACGAAAGAATTGAACTCACGTTGTTCTTTTCCGACGTTCAGTCCGCTCTCCAAGAGTTCCTGTCCACAGATTCCCAGGGAGTAGATGCTTGGATACTAGACGGTTTCACACCTGATCGCAACCCATCTATGTGGAGTACTAGTTTGCTTTCACAGTTCTCGAGTCGTACCAAAGTCGGTGGTACGGTAACTTCGTTCTCGGTCGCTGAAAAGGTTCGTCGTCCCTTAGAAGATTCTGGCTTTAGAGTCGAACGAATTTCTCACACCAAACACAAAAAACATACATTATTCGCAACATTGAATCAACTGCCTATGGAACCTATTTCTACACCTAAACAGGTCAAAGTCTTAGGTGGGGGATTTGCTGGTACAAGTATCGCCCGTGCACTCACTAGAAGGCAAATTAACGTTACTCTATGCTCTCCGACCGGTACTGTTGCAGATTCGACTTCGGGAATTCCGGTTGCGGTCTTACACGGACGTTTGAGTACCAGCCGCCAATCGAGTGTACAGTTTAGAAATCACGCTTACTTTTACTCGCAACCGTGGATTCAACAAGTTACCAAACTACAAGCAAGCGGTGCGATACACATTCCTTGCGAAAATATGCCGTGGACTAGACTCCAAGATATTACGACACAACTGGATTCTCGTTGGTGTCGTCGGTTAGATCGATTGGAAATAAATAACTTTTTCAACCTGCCAATCCAATCCAATGGAGTTTTGTTTCCTCGATCTACTATTCTCGAAGGTCCAGTACTTTGCCAAGCTATGGTACAACACCCTCTCATTGACATCAGATCAACCATAGAAAGGGAACAATCGGGTTCTGCGATAGAGGAGGTGAAAGTCTTAGCAACAGCATTCTCCCTACCAAAGGAAGCACAATTTGCCTCGCCTGTCGAAATGATCAAGGTTGAAGGACAAATTGACTGTTTTACATCGCCGACTCAATCGTATCGTTCAGATCTCGCGCTTATACGAACCGGTTATATAGCACCCCATAATGAGAAATTCTGGGTGGGATCCACATACGAATATCAACCTTGGCGTGATTCCCAAGCAATGCAACACAATCTCGAGACGCTACAAACGACGACCACATTAACCGACTGGAAACATCACGCGAGTTTTCGCGGAATCAGAGCGGTAACTTTGGATAAGCTACCAATTGTTGGACGGGTCGCACCAACGATTTGGTTAAATCTAGGACATGGAAGTAGTGGAACAACAACAGCACCGTTCGGTGCAGAAATTATCGCGAGTCAGATTGTAGGAGAGTTACCACCGATATGGTCTAAACACCTGGGTGCGATTGTGCCAGACCGATTTAACATTCGTCAACAGCGACGACCGAGTCTACCACTGAAGTAACCTACGAAACAATTGTGTTACGAAGTTCCTTTAAGTCTGCCGTGTTATTATTTCTCTGCAAACCATTCAACTCAGTTACTTGAACCATAAACCAAAGCAAATTCAATAGGTGAGAATCAAATGAATTCGCCGATTGATCCCAATAGTAAGAGAAATTTTGGGGAATAATTAGAAGAGTACCAATTCAAGGAATGGGTGTGTTATCCATTCGGCTAGAATCCTACATTCACCATTCCAAACTTCACCGAGGACCTAAAATTGAACTAATATTCGTTCCGCAATTTTCGTTCCGCAATTTTCGTTCGATAGATCGAAAAGTAAGTATAATCTTCGCATCCTCTAACCACTAACTCATCGGAGAGTCAAGCATGAACTTTTGCCAAATTTCCTTTAGAATAACGAATTTCATTATTGGTATAACCGTCGTGCTCTGCTTTACAGCTTGGCTTTGTTCCGAAGAACAAAAAGTTCCTAGTGAATCTGATTCCGAATTTACTCAATCGGAGCAGAGTGACCACTTTTTTGAACACGTACAACAACTTGAAAACTCCATTCCCGAACTATCAGGGTTAGCCTCGCGCTGGGATCTACTTGATGGACAAGATTTGTTTTTAGAGATTGTCCCTAGACTACGTACTTTTTTTGGGTACAAAGGAGAAGATCGATTCGCCTCAATCGTGGAAAAGCTTCAAGAGTTGCCATGGAAATCTCGTGTAGATTCCTTTAACGACGATCTGGTTGAGTTCAGTAAAGTGTTCGTTTGGCATTCTTTCTTTGTTCACAAAACACAGTCATACGCTGATCTCCAACGTTCTACCCATGAATAAACTCCTCGAAACAAACCAGAGTACGAAGTAATTGAGATCTTTGCATCTTGCATGGATAAAGCTGAACAAGTTCAAGCAAATCAAACTATACGATCAATCAATTTTCTGGAACGGGAAATGAGTCGTTTCGAGCGACGATACGCTAAATATTTTGCTAGTAATATCGAGTTAGACTTGTCTTCAGATATGATTTTGGATCTGCTTAAAGTTCGTCAAAATATTGCAGAAGATCTTAGGGACGTGGAAAAGACATTTAGAGACGATTGGAGAGAATGCCGTATGAGTTATAGAGAGAAATACGACCCAATCGTTAAAGAGCAACTTGAACAGTACCTTGAAGATTACGAAGGACCACATCGTGAAACCCTTGAACAACAAATTGAAGAGTATCTGGGGGACACAGATGAAACATAGTACCAAAGTAATCTTCGTGTTGTTTGCGTGTGGTATCAGTCTTGGATATGGAAATACCCAACCATTCCCTAGTTGCGCTGACGACTTGGTTGCTTGTATCAAATTTGCAAATCATACTTACATACACGATTGTGGTATGAAAGTAATCGACGCGATAGACGCAAAAATTGAGAAGTGCCATGACGCTTACGACAGAAACAAGATTGGTATGGAACTTCCGTAGCTAATATAATGTTGGAATTTTGTATAGATCGGGCGTATGGTGAGAGTCACGGTCCATTAAATGAGTGTGAGCAGCAACTAAATGCTTCTCTCGACAATTGTGATCGTGAATTCGAAAATTGTTTGACATCATCGACGACGATACCCTGAAAGCACTAGATACTTTGATGTAACTCAAAGACTTTTTTCACTTTCAAGTTACCCGTGGTAATTGAACTGGTAGCCAGCCCTTCTCGTATGTGGTTTAAGTTAGATCATACTAGTTTTTTAACTGCATGTAAGCAGATGTACATGCAGATCTGACGTTTTCGTGTGTCTATCCTAACCACCAAGTGCACACACGACTATCGGTTGAATCAAATAGTCTATATATTACCTGTAAACCAAGGAGTCAATTGCGATGCCTTGATTGTCTAACTTAAAATTGACTAGCGATTCCCTTTTCCTTGATTACATTCAATGAGTAGTTACACACTTTAGTTTATTGTGTGGGGTAACTGTTTCGCGATTCTCTCCACAATGAAAAACCCCAGTTACTACAAGGGTTTGATCAACATAACTTGCACATACTGCCGTATACCTTGTTTACCTGACTGGTTTAAGCGAGAAAATTATCTACGTTCGATTCGGTATATCGCTCTCGAAATATACAAGTTTCGGTGTCGCGTTTGGCACATCGATACTTATCATTTATCGAGTCATAACTTTCTATAACCGGAACCATTTATGCGAAAACACATTTATCTTATTGGATTATTCCTAGTAACTTCACTGCTTTTCTCGTGCGGTTCGCCGCAAGATTCGGAAATCGCCACAGTTTCAAGCACTGACAGAAATAACACAATGGAAAGTACAGAAAATCTCGAATCAGTTGAACTAAATGGAGATTCGAGAACACTAAAGATCTTATATTGGCAAGCACCGTCCATCCTCAACCCGTATTTATCGAGTGGAACGAAAGATATCGAGTCGAGTTCCTTAATCGTTGAGCCATTAGCGCGCTATGACTCGGTGGATGGCGAAATGGTGCCTTGGTTAGCAAGTACAATCCCGACGATGGCAAACGGTGGTTTAGCATCTGATTATCGAAGTATTACATGGAATTTACGGACTGACGTTATTTGGTCGGATGGAACTTCATTTACAGCCGCCGATGTTGTATTCACTTGGATGTATTGTTCAAATGAAGAATTTGGATGCGTCTCCTCAAATGCCTTCAAAGACGTAGCACAAGTTGTCGCAGTCGATACTCATACGGTGCGAGTCGAATTCACCAAACCAATGTATTTTCCTTACGGACCTTTTGTTGGTTCGCTTACACCGATCATACAAAAAGAACAGTTTAAAGACTGTCTAGGAGCGGCTGCTCAAGCCTGTACCGAACAAAACTTTAATCCAGTGGGTACGGGTCCCTTCATGGTCGAAGACTTTAAGGCAAACGATGTCATAACCTTTATTGCCAATCCTAACTACCGCGAAGAGGGTAAACCTTACTTTCAAAAAGTCATCTTCAAGGGTGGCGGCGAAGCCTCCTCTGCCGCTCGCGCAGTCCTTGAAACGGGCGAGTTCGACTATGCGTGGAACTTACAAGTTGAACCCGAAGTGCTCGAAGGTATGCAAGACACGGGTAAAGGAGAACTCTTGACTGGATTTGGAAGTAACGTCGAACGAATCATGGTTAACCAAACAAACAATGATTCTTCTCTGGGGCGTGAAAAACGGTCACTCTATCTCGATGGTACTAACCCTCATCCCTTTCTATCTGATCTCAACGTACGACGAGCACTATCGTTAGCCATCGATCGCTCCATTCTCGTCGAAGTCGGCTATGGAGACACCGGTCGACCTATGTGTAATGTGATACCTGCGCCGTCGAAATTTGTTTCTGATAATAACGAAGAATGTAAAACGCAAAATATTGAAGAAGCCAACCGCCTCCTTGACGAAGCTGGCTGGGTTCGAGGTCGAGACGGCGTACGCGCCAAAGATGGGATTCGACTAAGTATGCTCTACCAAACATCTACCAACTCAGTCCGTCAAGATACCCAAGCCCTCGTCAAAGAGTGGTGGTCACAGATCGGTGTCGAAACTGAATTACGACATATTGACGGCGCCGTATTTTTCGGCAGCGATCAAGGCAGTCCCGATACGCTCGGAAAGTTTTATGCAGACGTCCAAATGTACACAAACAACTTTGAAGGAATTGATCCATCGGAGTACGTCGAAAGCTGGGTGTGTGAAGAGGTACCAGGTCCTCACAATGATTGGAATGCGTCAAATATTCCACGTGGTTGCTCGGCAGATTTCGACGCTTTAGTTGAGCAACTAGAGGTAACCGAAGAGTCGCAAGATCGAATCGAGACTATTAAACAAATCAACGACTTTGTGGTCCAAAATTATTGGGAAATTCCACTAATTTGGCGAGCTCGGGTATCCGCGAAGTCTGTCTCTCTTAAAGGGGTGAAAATGAACGGTTGGGACTCCGAACTATGGAATGTTGCTGATTGGTATCGAGAGTGAAATGCACCTAACCTAACCTTGTCTTCCACTAAACATGCTATAAACTAGTCGCTTCATGCTGAAGTACACCACGCGGCGCTTAATGTTCGCCATCCCGACACTGATTGTGATCAGTTTTGTCCTGTACGTGTTATTGGATTTAGCGCCAAGTGATCCAACGGGAAATTTACCTCTCACAATTCCACCTGAAGTCCGTGAAAAAATTCGCGATCAACTGGGGGTAAATGATCCGATTCATGTTGGTTACCTCAAGTGGATGCGACAATTTTTTATCAATGAACCACTCCATATCTTTGAACAAGCGACTGGACTTTCGATAGGCGATTCCTCAGAACGAGTTAGAGTCGTCTCGTTTACCACCCGTAGTCCAGTAGTCGATCTCATTTTGGATCGACTCCCACAAACTCTGTGGGTTGTAGGTCTTTCCTACGTAGTCGGGATATTGATTGCCTTACCAATCGGAGTGATATCTGCATACAAGCAGTACAGCTGGTTCGATCAGATTGGCACCTTCGTGTCGATGGTAGGGTTTTCAGTACCGACGTTTTTTACGGGGTTACTACTCATCATTCTGTTTAGTTCGACACTCGGGTGGTTACCATCAATATACGATACGACGCTGCGAGTAACAGACTTTTCTTCATTTTGGCAACAAGTCAAGCAAATGATCATGCCAGTTACAGTATTAGCGTTTTACAACGCTGCCCAGCTAAGTCGTTTTATGCGTGCTTCGGTGTTAGAAAATCTTAATCAGGATTACGTCCGCACCGCGCGCGCTAAAGGAATGAAAGACCGTGCGATTCTGGTCGGGCACATACTGCGAAATAGTATGTTACCAGTTGTGACTATGATTGCACTAGGGGTTCCCACCATTTTTAGTGGAGCAATCATTACGGAACAAATCTTCCGAGTAAACGGCCTAGGCCATTTATTGATTCATGCCATTCAGAACGGAGATATTTATCTAATCCAATCCTTGACATTCATTTTTGCCGTGCTCATTGTGCTGTTCAATCTCATCGCCGACCTGTTATACGGCGTTCTCGACCCTCGGATCAAATACACGTAATAGCATGGCATTGAAAGGACAACAAGCACAGTATCAACAGGCATTGTTGAACGCACAAGAACATCCTTCACCATGGATGATTGTTTGGATCGCGTTACGAAATCATAAAGGTGCTTTAGTCGGTGCTGGAGTTTTTGGATTCATCACGTTCGCCGTATTAGTAGGTCCCCTCTTCTACCCCTATGATCCAGCGGCTATAGATTTGACGGTCCGAAATCAAGGTATGTCATGGGTTCATTGGTTCGGGACGGATAACTTAGGAAGAGATACGTTAGCACGGATCTTATCAGGGGGACGTGTCGCCTTGTCAGTGGGATTCACCGCGATGGTTTTGTCGTTAGTTTTGGGAACTGCTATCGGGTTATTAGCGGGGTACTACAAACGTCTCGACGGACCGTTAATGCGTTTCACCGACTTTTTCCTAGCACTCCCGCTCCTCCCGTTGCTGCTCGTAATCATCGTGTTTTTCCGCGATACACTCAGTTCTACGTTTGGTCAGAACATGGGGATATTTCTACTTGTCGTGGTGATTATCGGTATCACAAGTTGGATGCAGATCGCGCGAATAGTACGCAGCGAAACACTTGCTTTGAAAGAACGTGAATTTGTGAAAGCAGCAGTCAGTGTGGGAACTTCTGGACGACACATCGTGATCAATCACATCCTACCCAATATTTTGAGTCCAATTATGGTGTCTGCGACCCTAGGGATCGCGAATGCTATCATTACGGAGTCTACACTATCGTTCTTAGGTCTAGGGTTCCCTTCTGATTTTCCGACTTGGGGACGATTGCTGTTTGATGGTTCTAACTATATTCAAATCAATGTGGAACGTGTAATATGGCCTGGACTTGCTATTTCACTTACGGTTTTGAGCATTAATTACATGGGCGATGCTCTACGCGATGCTATTGACCCAAGAGTTCGCAACAAGTGATGTCGTCTAACTGGTTCGAACACTATTTCCACGTATGAAACTTTTCGTGAAAACGTACGGTTGTCAGATGAATGACTACGATTCATCCAAGATCTGTGATGTACTGAAAGCTAGTCACGCCGCGACCATTACAGACAACCCACAAGAAGCTGATGTCATTCTGATGAATACCTGCTCAATCCGAGAAAAAGCCCAAGAAAAGGTGTTTCATGAACTCGGTAGATACCGTCGTCTCAAACTCGATAAGAATGATCTACTCATAGGTGTAGGCGGCTGTGTGGCATCTCAGGAAGGGGACGCGATCCTGACCCGTGCGCCATTCGTCGACCTAGTGTTTGGTCCACAAACACTGCATCGATTACCGAACATGATCGATCAAGTGCGCGACGCTGGGCAACCAGTGGTTGACATCTCTTTCCCAGAAATCGAAAAATTCGATCGGTTACCTACACCTAACACAAGCAGTGTCCATGCGTATGTATCTGTGATGGAAGGGTGTAGCAAGTTTTGCACTTTTTGTGTTGTTCCGTACACGCGCGGACCAGAAGTTAGTCGACCTGTAAGTGACATCATGCGGGAGGTCGTCGCCCTTGTCAACCAAGGTGTCAAAGAAATTCACTTTTTGGGACAGAATGTGAACGCCTATCGCGGCACTTTCGAAGGTGGTAAGGCTGATCTTGCCGAATTGATTTTTTACACATCGAAGATTGATGGTGTAGAACGTATTCGATTTACAACTTCACATCCCGTTGAGTTTTCGGATTCACTGATTGAAGCTTATCGCACAATTCCAACGTTGGTAAGTCACTTGCATTTACCGGTGCAGTCTGGTTCTGATCGCGTGTTAGCTAGGATGAAACGCGGTCACACGGTCTTGGAGTACAAGTCGAAAATCCGCAAATTACGTGAGGCTAGACCAGACATCGCGCTATCTTCCGACTTTATTGTTGGCTTTCCAGGTGAAACTGAAGAGGATTTCGTAGCAACGATGAAACTGGTCGAACAACTCAACTTCGACACTTCCTTTAGTTTTATCTACAGTGCTCGCCCGGGTACTCCGGCGGCATCGATGGTCGATAATACCCCAATGTTACAAAAACAAGATCGTTTAACACGACTACAGTCGCTACTACGCCAGCGAGCAAATGCCTATGCCCAATCGATGGTCGGTACACGTCAACGTGTGCTAGTGACCGGTCCCTCGAGACGAACACCCCAAGGGCTACAAGGGAGGACTGAAAACAATCGTGTGGTGAACTTTGTTGCCGATAGCTCAGTTCCATCACTAGTTGATGTGACTATCACAGAAGCACTGCCGAATTCACTTCGCGGAGAACTGGTTCCTACCCCTTAAGCGAACCCAATCGGTCGAACATCAATCACCCGTTTGATGGCACGCAGTTTGTCTAATTGTTCGCCACTCGGTTCCCGATCAAGATCGATGAGATGGTAAGCTACCGCGTCACGTCGACTACTGTTTAATCCTTCGACACCTAACTCAGCTACCCCAAGAGTCGACAACACAATACTCAGACAATTTGTCGCCTGCAGTGTTGTAAGTGAAACGCGAAATCCACGTGTTCGTTCCAACTGCACGTTAGGGAAATTCACTGAATTGACAGTATCTCCATGGTGAAAGAAATTTATCAATTGGGTGACAGCCATCGCCGCTGAGTTTTCTTCCGCTTCAACGGTACTTGCCCCTAAATGAGGTGTGGAATAAATACTCGCATGACCAGAGTATTCGTGCATTGGAAAGTCGTTAAAGTACTTTGCTAACAATCCTGTTTGTAACGCTTCTAGGACATCGTTGTGATTGACAACTTCGGACCGTGCGAAGTTAAGCAACACTGTCCCACGTTCACATTCAGACAGTAGTGTCCGATCGATTAGTCCATGATTATCTTTGGTTGCAGGTAAATGTAAGGAGATGATATCGGATTGCGCAAACAATGCCTGCAAACAATCAAGCTTCTTAACTTGTAACGGTACACGTGGCGAGGTGGGCGGTAGTAGATACGGATCGTACCCGAGTACTTGCATGCCCATCGCAAGTGCAATATTCGCAACCGTGGCACCAATTGCACCTAAACCCACAATTCCCAGAACTCGGCCTTTTAGTTCGCGTCCCACATACTTCTTTTTACCATCTTCGATGTATTGTTTAAATGCCGGACCTTGTAGGTTTTTCGGTATTTCATTGACAAACTTTACGCCTCCAAGTACGTCGCGCGACGAAAGCAGCATGGCTGCGACTACAAGCTCTTTCACCGAATTAGCGTTTGCCCCAGGCGTATTGAATACAACGATTCCTCTTTTGGTACACTCATCAACGGGGATGTTGTTGATCCCAGCACCAGCTCTAGCGATTGCTAGCAGCCCGGAATGGAGACTGTCAACCGAAAGTGGGTGACTTCGGAGCAACAAGGCATGAGGATTCCGTAATTCGGGTCCTACGGAAAACAATTCCGTTGGGAATAGACTGAGACCACTCGGCGCGATACGATTAAAGGTTTTTACACGATACACAGTGAGACGAAATATTGATTAAAAAGTCGCTAAATTTTATTTTTGTTCGAATGTCAAGCCCGTATTACCGCGTCAATCTCCCCAACAATGACCTCGACAGCATCTGGTACGCTAAAAGCAGTCAAATTTGATTTATACCGAGTCTGGTTGGTAACTAATTGATCTATACTGTTCATGAATGTTTCTTTCGTCAGTCGTTCTTCAGGTAACACGAGACTCCAACCACGAACCTCAGCATATTCAGCATTTTCGATTTGATCTCCCCGACTAACGGAAAGTGGTAACGGAATTAGGAGGTTGGGTTTTTGCAAATAAAGCAACTCGAAAAGTGCGTTCGCACCAGCTCGAGACACAACGAAATCAGCCAATGCTAAAACATTGCCCCATTCTTGGTCTATGAATTCAAATTGAAAGTAACCCTCTGTTGCTTGTAAAGAGGCTTCTAAATTGCCTTTACCACACACATGAATGACTGTAAAGCGTTCGCTGAGAGAGACTATACAGTGACGTACGATGTCATTGATGGATTGTGCACCTAAACTTCCACCAACTACCACAATCACTGGACGTTGATCAGTGACATTCAGCCAATCCCTCGCACATTGAGGATCACCTCTGTTCAAAAACTCTCGAATCGGAGTACCCGATACAACGACTTTCCGTGCCTCAGTCTTAGTTTGTTCAAATGTCACGCACTGAGTTTTTATAAACGGAGTACACAAACGTGTTGCTAAACCAGGTGAAAGATCAGATTCGTGTGCAACAACGGGTATACGTAATAACCACGCAGCTACCACTACCGGAAAGGCGACGTATCCACCCTTTGAAAAGAGCGCTTTTGGTTTCATCCGCAACAAAATTAACAATGCTTGTAATACCCCTATGGGTATCAGAAACGAATCGACAAGATTTTTCAGTGAGAAATATCGGCGCAATTTTCCTGTTGTGATACCGTAATAGCGAAGTTGCAAGTCCGCTAAGAGTTTTTCTTCTAAACCGTTGTTCGAACCGATAAACACCACTGTGTGTTGTAAATCTAGAATTGAAGAAATTACCGGTATTGCCGGTATCACGTGACCCGCAGTACCGCCACCAGTGAACGCAATCGTAACTCTACCGGTCACAAATCGAGTACTTTCTTGACGAAGGGGATCGTGATTCGTCGATCGTGGGTGATGGACTCGTTTTCGAATGTGTCAAGAAGCCACATCCAAGTTTGCAAACGATGAACTCATGACAAAAAATTACCCCACGACCTACTAGGTGTAACCCCGTCCTCTGCCGAGAAAAGAGGATGAACTTCGGTTATATCTCACTGATAAAGGGGGACACGTATAGTCTACTTAGTACGATTACTTGTGACGTTCAAATTTAGCCCCAATTTCGTTCCCAAATCCTAACATTATTACCGCCGATTTTTCTCATCCTATCCAGGTATTCATACCGGCGCAGATACCGACCTACCGACTTCCGAACCGCCAAGATTAGCCCCTCAAAATGTGAGTCATTCATTGACCGATATACCTTAAACCAGCAAATCACACATAGTGAAGTAAGAGTTTTTACGTTCCGTCAACTTCCACGCCGCACTACGAATGACACTCTTATGTGTCTCCTTGCAAAGCGACCAGCGCGAACGCCACCAACTATCCAAGCAGTGAAACGCCACCTCACAAGCATAGCAACGAAAATGTCCTTCACGCAACCGATAGCGCGCCGATTTAACACCATCGTTATGAAACGGACAATGCATCGCATAGATCGTATTGCGCTTCTGATGACCTTCATACACCTTGTAGGAACCGGCTAATTCCAACAGTTCACTTTCTAGCAACATAACCGTGTTCACCACCTTAACACCATGCACACTAGTCAACGCCGACGTCAGGTTAACGCCATGATTAGCCTTGACTCCGTTATGAGTTTGACGGCATGATTACCCTTAAAACCGATACTTTCCAGCGCCGTATCCAACTCTAATCGATTCACTACCGCTCCCGCATACAACTCCATTAAATTAGCTAGATTAAACCGTGCTGAGATTGTGAGGAAGTAAGGGGATAATCCTTAAAACTCTTCACGTTGATCACGTCAATTCGGTCTCCTTAACGCTGCCGAAATGATTGATTAAAACCAACCAATACCCACCTCAGCGCGCGTCAATCGTACCACCGACACGCCTGAGTGTGTCGGTTCGTTAATTCATGGAATTATAGACTAACAAAACATTCCTCGCCTTACGTGTCACCGCGGCGCCATCTTCAAAGCCCGCAATATCTTTAGTTTGTAGATTTATGTAATGCTTTCCCGCTCCAGTAGAAGTAATTTTTCCAGTTCGGGACGCGTACGGTTGACACCAGACCCCGTTTCGACAAAGATTTCATCACCACCAGTCTGACACAACCGTTCTAGTTGGGGATCGGTGGTTTGTTTAGAGGTTGAGACGCGGGTGTAGCCGAAGGTCTTATTCAAGGGGTAAAGAAAAGGTAGTGAAGCAGAATGAAGAATTCTACTGCGTTTTCCTAACCGAGAGTTAGCGAACGCTTGCCAAGTGGTCAGAAAGTGAACGTTAATTTACCTCATTCTTGAAACATTCATCAGAAACTAGACTCAACACAGTGATCTCTAAACCATGCCTGGTTACAGGAACGAATGGTAAAGATTTGCGTCTATGTGTATATCTTTCTTTTTAATTAACAAATATGCAAATATATTGCGGGAGTGTGGGGTTAATCTTATATTTTGTAAATATATGTGTACAATATACATTTGAGAAAGCGTTATCGCTTTCACTGACTCATACTTTTACCCAAAGGAAACTGGTTATGAAAACACCTAAAATTATCATTGGTATGTTAATATTACTAGGCGTGTCAACGTATGCCGACAACGACCCCGCTTATGGATTTACCGAGGCAGGCTGCCAAGGCAACTGGGTATGGGTTTCGGACTGGGTTAAATTGTATGACCTTGACTATGATTTTCAATCGTACTATTTGCAAGCGGATGGACCAGATCATTGTCATCCGTTTCCTGAAGAAGTAATCGCCACGGGTACTCGCGAGCCATCAACAAGCACAGGTGGCGGTGGTTCTTCAAGTGGTGGCGGCGGTGGCAGAAACAACGGTAATTCTAATGTACCTTCTGGCAACGGATCAGTCGACCCTGCGGCCGTGTTTGACGACGAAATGAATGAAATCTTCAAAGACTGTTGGGTTCAGCAGTTTGCACCGTTAAGCGAAGTCAAAAATTGGATTGGAGAACACACTGAAGCATTGTGGACTAGCGCCCCTGATGCGGCTTGGTCGGTAAGTCACGAAGACCACGGCGTAAACGGAGTAGTTAACTACAATAAGTGGAAAGAGTTAACGGCTTACATTTTTCCCACCGAAATTAGTAAAACCGCAACAGCTAGGGGAGTCAAGTTTGAGCATATGCTACTGTACACACAGATGCACGAATACGTTCACTTGTTGCAATGGATCCACGACCAAACCGATGCTGACGGCATCTATGTACCGTCTCCCTATGAGCATTTCTATCTGGAAAAGGAAGACTATAACATCGTAGATAAGTGGTGGCGAGCGCGCTTCGGTTCAGGCCCACCAGTCCTATCAAACGCAAATACAAAAAACCTTCCAAGGGGATTTAGGAACAAAAGAAAGAAATATAAAGAATACGAAGAAAAACAAGCCAACGGAACACTTACGAAAGACGATGAGAAAGAGATGGAAGAGTTAGAAAAATGGTTTAAAGATCCAGAGAATCTTCCCGGCCTCTTAGATGGAAAAGCCGGCGGCTATGATCCGAACCTAGATGTTGAATGCGATCTAGGCGAAAACGCTAGCGAGTAAACCGCATGAAAACTGCGCGGGTCAAACTATGGTTAGGTGCCGGTGGACTCGGTCTCCTTGCACTAGGTGTGGGAGTGTTCTTGTGGTTAAATACCCCGCGGCCCCTATCCCCCGAATCCCCGGCGATACCCACCACCACCAACCTGAGCGCGAGCCCGGCCACCACCGCGGTTGTCGATTCACCGGTAGCCGCGATTGTCAGTCCACCACTACCCCCGATTGATTATCCCCCGGGATCAGTAGGTCATGCTTGTGGAGTGAACGAGTTTCCACCCCGGGTCGGGTACTACGATCTAGACGCGGAAACGCGGCGTAGCTTGAAAAACTCGCTGTTCGATAGCAACGGCGACTGGAAGGAGCTGGAAGATGAATGTCAGGCGGCGTTAGACAACCAGCTTAACACGACTAACCCGTACCTTTGGTTTGATAACAACAAGAACCGCCAGTTTGCGTTTGTCGTCAT
Source organism: Gammaproteobacteria bacterium (assembly GCA_009845835.1). Classification (GTDB taxonomy): domain Bacteria; phylum Pseudomonadota; class Gammaproteobacteria; order Pseudomonadales; family Azotimanducaceae; genus Bin55. The sequence goes on from VXYV01000010.1 coordinate 21,341, forward strand.
CGATAAGCCGTTGACCTTTGCGCGACTATTTGCTGATCCAGTCGGTGATCTCGCACGCGTTCAGGACGCGTTAACGCGCCCCGAATGTCAACTCGGCGAGAATGCCGAAAGCAACTGGCAACTTCACGACACCTGTCATGCCGACGCCTTGCTCAACTATGCGCTCATCACGCGGTTCTGCTACAACGACGGGGTGCGGAATCGTGAGCGGCAATATTACTGGGAAGAGGATAACCCGACGCCGGCCCAAGATCGCCAGATGTGGATACAAACTTTGGAAGATGCCTGGGTGGATTTGCAATGTGAATCATTAGACCCAACTCTCAATTTACAGTCGGAAGTGCATACCGAATTACGGGCGCAGCTCAGGACGCTTTATCCAGCCGCGCCGAAGCGAGACTTGGACGGAATCCTGATTGAATTAGCGGCTAGACTAGGCGATGACGCCGCCGCCTTAACCAAGACGGTGTTTCGTCCGTATGACAAAATTTATTCTGATGAAGGGTATAAACACGGGCGTTTTGCGGATTGGTTTACCAACTTGTTCGAACCCACCAAACTGTTTACCAAGCATCCACCGAGCGTTGACCGTTTGCGTCAAATCCTGCCGCTGTTTTCCAAAAATATCGGCGCTGGAGGCGGCAGCTTCATGGTGATTGATCATGAAGCTCTGGTGCAACACTTGTGTACCCCACCGTATTACACCTCCCGTTGGGTTGACGAAGACACCGTCCCTGACCCCCCCAGTTGTCGTGAGATCGTCAACGAATTACGCCTGCAGATAAACAATAACCGCGTTATGTTGGAAGTGATTGCGACCTTTGAAGATGTCGCGATGCGCCTTGACGTTTACGAATAACCCAAAAACAGCCCCGTCCAGTTAAGCGAAACGATACTCCTTAATAGGGGGCTTCGATCATTCCACGAGTTTCCGCTCCTACGTGAGCGATTCCGCCCGCTTGTTGTCGAGAACTGACGATTTAAATAGTTTTGCGTTGGCGTGTCATTGATCCGATCCCCCACCACCTTCGCCCGCGCCACTTCACAGAACTCACGCAACTCAGCAGGAATAGCCGGCGTTTGCGTTTGATAACACGTTAAATCAGTCATCTAGCAACGTCCGGGCGACATTTTCGCCACTACCCGACGGCGCTCCGACCTTCCATTCCTCGACCAAGTAAATGATGTATGCCCCCGGCTCGTGACCCGAGCGACCCGCAGTACCGCTACCAGTGAACACAATCGTAACTCTACCGGTCACAAATCGAGTACTTTCTTGACGAACGGGATCGTGATTCGTCGATCGTGGGTGATGGACTCGTTTTCGAATGTGTCAAGAAGGTGAACGAGCATTGTTTGAGAACGACCAACGTACTTAAAGATGAACTGCAATACCTCGTCTGATAAATCAAATCCTCGGGTCCGAGCCAGTTGTTGTACTAGCAACAATTTTTCATGATCTCGCAACGGTTGCAATTGATACGGTTGAAAGGTTGCTAAACGTGAACGCAAGTCAATAAATCTGAATTCGTACTCAATGACACTTTTTCGCGCGGTGATAACGAGTCGATTCCCTAATCGTTGCAGTCTTTCGTATAACTCGAAAATACGTTTCTCTTCTTCCTTAGATCCCAACCAAATTTCGATCGAATCTAAAACCACAAGCTCGAAATGCTCGATCCCATGAAGACGATACGAAATCTCGTCCACCAAAAGGGAATTGTCAATACGATCGACCAGAATATGAGCTAAATGAGTTTTACCTAAACCGGAAGCCCCGTAAAGCCACGTATCTTGGGGTGAAAACAAAGTTTCGAAAAGTCCTTCATTTACTCCAACTCGAAAGGCTTGTTCAGAGTACTCATCCTGCGGTCGAAGTTTGAGTGAGTTTATCCGATTCAAGGGATGCCGTCGGTATTCGATGAATATGGGGAAGAATTCCCATGTTCAGACGCTTTTTTACTCCATACAAAGACGTAAGCTGCGCCGGATACAAAAGCTGACACGGCTACCACCCAAAAACCAATGGGATCGACTATCGATTGTAGCGCTTGATCGGCTGATTCGTTAGCCAACGATAACACGATCAACGCGAGTAAAACAACTTGCAACACCGTATTCAATTTACTGACGAATAAAGGTTGTACTTCTAATGTTTTGAAGAGTAGACGATATAACACGGCCCCTAAGAGAATGACAAATTCACGTGCAAATACGACAACTGTGAGCCAGAGTGGTATAGAACCATGCAACGTGAGTAGCACAACCACTGTCCCAAAAGTAAGTTTATCGGCAATGGGATCGACAATCTGTCCAAATCGTGTCTCCCAACCAAATTTCCGTGCTAGCAAGCCATCGAACAAATCTGTTAGCCCAGCTAAAACCAGCAAAATCAGCACCGTATACCAATACTCTTGTAGCATACAGTACCCGATCGGTACAACGAGCAATAGTCGCGTTAAAGTAATCGCGTTAGGCAGTTGAGCGATCATCAATCTTCGATCAAACGAAATGCTTTGTTGAACGACGTCGAAGAGTCTTCTGGTTGTGCTTTGATAGGTTCAAATTCCGCGTGGTCAATCAACAAATCAATCAATTGTAGTTCCGTACTCGGAGTGTAAATGTCTAGCCAAAGTACACCATTGTTATATCTTGCTACTTCGCAACGATCGATGAAATCATAGTTGTTCATTATTTTCATCACTTCAGCATAAACCTCGACGGATGTCACTTCGTGAACTAGCAGCCTATGTACCGTTTGTTGATCGCGATAAATCGTCTGACGTTGTACCAAAAAATCGACAACATGATCAACAACGTCCCGTTCAATATTATCTGGGGAATCGATTTCTATCACAAAATCAAACTGTTTTTCCTTGTACCAATATGTCAACGTCGCGGTTACTCGATTCAATAGGGTTCGTTCCGCATCTACCGCAGCTATCATATCAGTCGAATAAGACTTAGAAACTTCGTGTAAATCGAGCCAAAAACGTCCGACGATTGACGAAGTCGTTAAGTTCGCGCGCGCTGGATCCTTCTCATTCGGAAGTGTAAGTTCAACACCTCGTGTTCTAGCTCGTTCAAAAATCTTCTCGCCGGAATGGCTACTTCTTTCGACGAACCAGGATTCGTTCCGGTCGTGAATAGTTAACCACAGGAGGATTGACGGTCTATCAGCCGGCCACAACGGTAGCTTGTTTTCTCGTAATAAAGTTTCGACTGTATCGCGAGTAAACGAAACCACTAACAAATCGGTAATGTCACCTTTTTGATCTTCTCGTTCAGTATAAGTAAACTGATTCACATGAGCTTGTGCAAGGGCTTGCGACCCCGCTAGACTTGGCTCTTGCATGACGTCAGTTCTGCCGGTCAAACGTATCAACAAAATTGTGAACGCGACGTCAATGGCTTGTTCAGCTAGCTCCTGGGTACGCGCTGAAACCGGAACATGTACCTCGTATAACCAATCGAGCGGTTCAGCTTGGATTGCTTGGGGAAGAAAACAATACAGAAGAAGCGTAATACCGACTCTTTGAGTCGTGGTCATGATCGGTTGGACAACAAGATTTTCACAGTTAGATTATGATAATCGACTGAACGGAACCACGAGTTCTTTAGGTAACAACTGAAATATGGGTATCACATACGAACAATCTGGTGTCGATATCAACGCCGGTAATTTACTAATCAATCGCATCCGTGAGCCTTTACAAAGCACGTCCAGACCAGAAGTTCTGCACAGCATTGGTGGCTTCGCGTCCTTAGCGGCTCTACCGACGAAATTCAAAGATCCTTTGATTGTCTGTAGTACCGACGGTGTGGGTACGAAATTGAAACTAGCGATTAAATATGATTTCCACGAAAGCATCGGACAAGACTTAGTTGCGATGTGTGTGAATGATGTGCTAGTTTACGGGGCTGAACCATTTTTATTTCTTGATTATTTCGCTACAGGAAAGTTAAATGTTGATGTCGCCGAACGAGTCATCCGAGGAATAGCCGATGCTTGTCGTCAGACCGGTTGTAGTTTAGCTGGTGGCGAAACCGCCGAATTGCCGGGGATGTATGCGCACTCCGATTACGATGTCGCGGGTTTTTGCATTGGACTAGTCGAACGAAGTGATTACGAACAACGTCCACCAATCGCAAAGGATGACATTTTGCTTGGGCTTAGTAGTGACGGTCCTCACTCCAACGGTTTTTCACTAATTCGTAAATTACTCGAAGAAGTTAGCGGACAACCACCCAATGAAATTTGGCAAGAGTTAACTAAGCCAACGAAACTCTACGTTAACGATGTATTGTCAGTCGCTGGTCGCACGACTGGAATGGCACATGTCACCGGTGGTGGTCTCGTAGAGAATCCTCCGCGTATGCTGACATCAGGACTTGCAGTCGAACTTGACTTACGGTCGTGGCAGCGACCTGCTTGTTTTGAGTGGTTGAATCGTATAGGTCAACTAGAACCTATTGAAATGTTGCGAACCTTTAACTGTGGAATTGGCTTTCTACTGGCCGTAAGAGAAGAGCACGTCGACGCCGTCAAGAGTCAACTAACTGAACGAGGGGAAACTGTTTCGGTAGTAGGTAGGATTGTGGACGCTGGTACTCAAGCGACGAGAAATAAACTTATTGTCGACAAAGACTTGAATATTTCTTTAGGTTAGAGCTTGGGTGGAGTAACTCCAGTCTGTCCTTGGTATTTACCACCTTTATCTTTGTACGAAACTTCACACGGTTCATCTGCTTGGAAGAATAACATCTGCGCTACACCTTCATTAGCGTAAATCTTCGCGGGCAAGTTAGTCGTATTGGAAAATTCCAGTGTGACATGACCTTCCCATTCAGGTTCGAGAGGTGTAACATTCACAATGATTCCGCAACGTGCATACGTCGATTTCCCCACACAAATCGTTAATACGTCACGTGGTATGCGAAAAAACTCGACTGTTCGAGCTAGCACAAACGAATTTGGTGGAATCACGCACACATCGCCTTCGGCATGTACAAAACTTCTCTCGTCAAATGCTTTAGGATCGACAGTAGCGGAAAAAATATTCGTGAATACCTTGAATTCCGGCGCACATCTCACATCGTAACCGTAACTCGAAGTACCCCACGACACCACGCGACGGTTGTCGACCGAACGTACTTGGTTTGGCTCGAACGGTTCAATCATTTCATGTTCTAAGACCATCTTTCTGATCCAATGATCGGCTTTAATCGTCATTGTCAATCCATCCTTATCGTAGGTGAAGGTGCGACATTTCTCGCATGAATCCAGAGTTGCGCTGCAATCAACTGTGCACAGTTAATGAACTGAGAGGCTATAGGAGTTCGGTAATCTGTCGCTACCGGTGGTTGACCGTTGTCGGTAGATTCTCGTAAATGTGCGACTAGTGGAAATTCGCCAAGTAATACCGTCCGGTATTCGTTGGCGACAAGTTGACCACCACCAGTACTAAAAACATTATGGCGTTTCTCACATTGATCACATTCAAAATAGCTCATGTTCTCGACGATACCGAGAATAGGTACACTAACTTTAGAAAACATCTCGATCCCCTTACGGGCATCAGCCAATGCAACTGGTTGAGGTGTAGTCACAATCACAACTCCTCCCAGTGCGACTTGTTGAGACAACGTCAGTTGTATGTCACCGGTTCCGGGTGGCATATCGACGATCAAGTAGTCCAACTCACTCCACTTAGTTTGATGAATCAGTTGTTGTAATGCACCGGATACCATTGGACCGCGCCAGACCATGGGGGTTTTATCGGTCACAAGCATGCTCATTGAAATCGCCTCAATACCATGGGCACGCACTGGTTCGAAATACTTGCCGTCTACAATTTTCGGTTTTGTATTCTGGCCAATTCCCAACATGATTCCTTGACTTGGACCGTAAATATCAGCATCCAGTAGTCCGACTCGACTGCCAGCTCGCATTAAACCAAGTGCTAGATTCACTGCGACCGTAGATTTACCAACCCCACCTTTGCCAGAGGCGATAGCGATAATATTTCGTACGTTTGATAACTGACTCGTTAATGGCGAGACAAATTCAATCTCAATACAACTAGTTTCATCCTGAATCCATGAACGAACCTTTTCAATATACGAAGCTTTCAGTAGTTCACAAGGATACCCGAGGTCAAGGTCAAGGTGAAAGCGACCCTCCATGGTACCTTGGCGCTTAATCGCGCCTAGTTCTTCTAGCGTGAGATTTGCTACTGGATCTTTGAAATCAGAGATGGATTGTGGCATGCGACTTAAATATGGATTTTTGTCGTATTGTATGATTTACGTCTGGAATCACTCCATTTCTTCGATTTTCTAGTTTTTTCCGCCATGAAATGAGATAGTAACTATGCGTCGTATTCTTGTCACCTCAGCACTTCCATACTCAAATGGAGCGATACACCTAGGGCACTTGTTAGAACACATACAGACGGACATTTGGACACGTTATCAAAAACTTCGTGGTAATGAATGTTATTACGTGTGTGCCGAAGATACACATGGTACAGCAACGATGCTGAGTGCGCGAAAACAAAAAATCTCACCAGAGGAATTGGTAGAGCAAGCTCGCATTGAACACGTAGAAGATTTCACTGCATTCGGTATTCAGTACGACGAGTATTACACAACACATTCCAGTGAAAATGAAGAAATTGCTACGTTAATTTATACTAAACTGCAAGAACAGGGAACTATATTTCAACGAACGATTGAGCAGCTTTACGATCCTGAAGAGAAGTGCTTTCTCGCCGACCGATATGTCAAAGGAATTTGTCCAAAATGTGGTGCGCCTGATCAACCAGGAGATAATTGTGACGCTTGTGGAGCGACCTACAGTGCGACTGATCTGCTTGATCCCCGCTCTGAGTTATCAAATGCAGTACCAATCATAAAGACTACCACACACTATTTCTTTGATCTGCCACAATTTGAAGAGTTCCTGAAGGAATGGACAACCAGTGGTACCGTACAGACTGAAGTCTCAAATAAACTGCAGGAGTGGTTGGACGGTAGCTTGAAGCCTTGGGACATTACACGCGATGCACCGTATTTCGGTTTTAGAATTCCCAATTCCGAGAACAAATACTTTTATGTGTGGTTAGATGCACCAATCGGCTACATGGCGAGTTTCAAACACTGGTGCAATCATTCTAATATTGACTTTGATGATTTTTGGTCCAAAGACAGTAAATGTGAGTTACATCACTTTATAGGAAAGGATATCATTAACTTTCACGCACTGTTTTGGCCGGCCGTACTTAATTGTGCCGGCTTTAGGACACCGTCTGCTGTACACGTCCATGGGATGGTAACGGTGAACGGCGAAAAAATGTCTAAATCCCGAGGGACTTTCATCAACGCAACCACCTTTAGAAAGCATTTTGAACCAGAGACCTTGCGCTATTACTATGCTGCTCGTCTAAGTCCTACGATGGCAGATATTGATATCAATTTCGATGATTTTGTCACACGAATTAACTCAGAATTAGTTGGGAAACTAGTCAATATTCCTTCGCGTTGTGCTAATTTCTTAAGGAAATCCTTTAATAACATACTCGATTCGAAATTGGTAGATCGCACACTATTCGGGGAATTCGCTGGAGTTCAACCACAAATCCAAGACTGCTATGAGCAAGGAAACACTCGTCAAGTTGTTCGTATTGTAATGGGACTTGCTGATCGTGTTAATCAATATCTCACCGAAGTAGCTCCGTGGAAGCTAGCCCGTATTCCTGGTAAAGAAGCTGAAGTTCTTCAAATATGTACTTTGGCCATCAATTTATACCGTACACTCTGTGTTTATCTCAAACCGATTGTACCAAAATTGGTTGAAAGAAGTGAGGAGTTTTTTGGTGGCACCAAACTGCAGTGGGATGATGTGAACCAACCGCTCCTTGATCACCGTTTACGGGATTTCACCCCTCTGTTGCAGCGTATCGAAATGAATCAGGTTGAAGACATGTTGAATGCCTCGAAGCAAACTAAAAGCTCCACGAATGAACCGAGTACTACTATGATTGACATCACCGATTTTGAAAAAATTGACTTACGAGTCGCAGCAGTTTTAGAAGCTTCACTAGTCAAGGGTGCAGACAAACTTCTTGAATTAGTGCTATCTATTGATGGCAATAAACGTACGGTGTTCGCAGGGATATGTGAAGCCTATAACCCAAACGACCTTGTTGGTCGAAAAGTAGTCGTCGTAGCTAATCTAAAACCAAGAACAATGCGATTTGGCGTTTCTGAAGGCATGGTATTAGCGGCTGGGCCCGGGGGTAAAGACATCTTTATTGTGTCACCCGACGATGGTGCCGAAGAAGGAATGACTGTCCGCTAACGGTACGGAATCAAGACGTGCTTGAACTACTGCTTTTGCTTGGCGCGGCACTACTAGTCAATAACTTTGTCTTAGTCCAACTTCTTGGCCTCTGCCCATTTATAGGAGTATCCCATCGGCTTGATACTGCCGTTCCTATGGGAATCGCCACGATTTTTGTGATTTCGTTATCAACCCTAATCACAAATTTCATCAACACACATCTTTTAGAACAGTTTGATCTGCAGTACTTGCGAATTATCGTTTATATCACGGTGATTGCATCGGTGGTGCAATTAACCGAACGTTATGTCCGGTTCGCAAGCCCATTACTACACCAACTCTTGGGAATCTACCTACCCTTAATTACAAGTAACTGTGCGATATTAGGTGTAGCTTTAAGTGTTGCGGACTATGCTTTACCCCAAGCACTAGCTGTAGGTATTGGCGCTGGAGGTGGATTCACATTGGTCATAGTCTTGTTTGCAGGTTTACGATCGCGGCTAGACGAAAAAAGTATTCCGCAACCATTTCGTGGTGCCCCGATAGCACTAATTACGGTCGGTATCATGGCAATAGCTTTTTACGGCTTTAAAGGCGCGTTGTGACACCCGAAATACTTTATCCTTTTGCAATTTTAGGTGGGATGGCGTTGATCATTTCGACGTTAATCGTAAGTTTTGATCGCTTATTACAAAAGCGGGACCGTGAGCCTGATCTTGTTGAACGAATCAATGATCTTTTGCCGCAGACTCAATGTGCACAGTGCAATTATCCGGGGTGTCGACCATACGCAGAAGCGATCGTACAGGGAGAAAGTTTAGACCTTTGTGTCCCGGGTGGGAGTCGAACTCAACAAGCTTTAGCGACGTTATTAGACCGTCCTATAGGTGCGCAATTGTTACCCGATGTTGAACCGCTATTCGCTCGCATTCGCGAGCTCGAGTGTATCGGCTGTAATTTATGTGCCGAAGTTTGCCCGGTGGATGCGATCGTCGGAGCCCCTCAGTTCCTGTACACTATTCTTGAAGATTTGTGTACTGGTTGTGAGTTGTGTATACCCCCTTGTCCAGTGGACTGTATTGATCTGATCGAACTCGAAAGCCCATGAACTCTTACGATCCTACAGAGATAGATTGGTTTAACGAATCACCCACTACTCTACTTGGTCGAATTCGGGACGCGAATGTAGTTGGAATGGGTGGTGCTGGATATCCTGCTGCTGAGAAAATCGAAAAAGGATTAAGGAACGCACCGTGTACCATTATTGCGAACGGTGTAGAAAGTGACCCAGGAGTTTCAGCAGATCAAACCTTACTTAACCAACGACTGCTTGACGTAATTACAGGGTTACGAATCGTTGGTCATATTGCCCACACTAAACAATTACATCTAGTTGTGACTAGTTCGGATTTAGTAAACAAAGCAAATAAGCTGAATTCCAGAGAAATTAAGGTGCATTTGATCCGTCCAACTTTTCAAAATGGGGAAGAACGCGAACTCATCAAACTCATCCTGCAAAAGCAAGTTGAACCGAGTTCCTATCCTACGGACTTAGGAATCATCGTGTTCAATGTTCACACTCTGTTTGCGATACTTGAAGCTGTTCGTGGGAAAAAACTTACACAGCGGATCATGACCGTTCTTGGCGAAGACCGTTGGGTCAAGTTCGGAGAAGCTATCCATAGTGTAGCAGATGCTGATCAATCGCTTCGGACCGGTTGCTATGAAACCGGCTACGTAGCAATCAACGGACAACAAACAGTTCCGACGATGAATGCAATTTCGGCAGATGCCGTGGATTTGGCACTTCCCTGTATTAAGTGTGGTTGGTGTACCTCGGCGTGTCCACTGACTCTTCCCGTTGAACTTTATCAAAGTGAATTTGAACGCAACCAACTCTCCGAGACTACGCGTTCGTCGTTATTTTCGTGCAATGAGTGTGGTGCTTGCGTTACGGTATGCCCTAGCCATATTCACCTCGTAGATACGATTCGACAATTACGGACTAAATTGGCGGGGGAAGAATTCCATCTCGAACGGGCGGCCGAAGCTCGAAAACGGTATGAAGCGCGTATCCAAAGATTACAAAACCAATCTAGCCGTGAAACAGCAAATCGCGTCGAACGGATGCACAAAACCCACGATTGGAGTTGAAGCGCGCTAGCCCTAAGTATTCGACTCCCGGCATCATGGTCAGGGTTTCGGGCGCACTGTTACCTGGCTGTGTTGTAAGCACAGTTCTATTTGGATATGAAATTGTCCTATTGATTTTTAGCGCCGTGGGTGCTGCAATCATTACTGAGTTGCTTTGCACTCGTACTTGGCGAACCATCCGAGACGGTAGCGCGATTGTTACTGGTCTGTTAATCGCGTTGTGTTTACCTCCTACTTGTCCGGTATGGATACCGGTGATTGCTTCTGCGATCGGTATTGCCATCGGAAAGCAGTTGTTTGGCGGTTTGGGTAAGAATGTTTTCAATCCCGCAATGTTGGGTTATGCGATCGTACTCATCGCCTATCCGGTTCAACTTACCTATTTCGATGTCGTATCAGGGGCGACTGCACTTGAAGTTGTCGCTCACAATGGCGGGGTAGAAATTCTGCAGGAACGAACATCACACACATCTTTAGGTACTCTAGGGGCAAGCAAGTTTGAATGGTTGAATGGCATTTACCTTTTGGCGGGTATTTATTTAATTGTTGTACGAATTATTCATTGGATTATTCCGGTCGCGGTTTTGGTCGGACTAGGATTGGCTGCGGCATTTGGAACACTATCGGATACAACTTTGCTAGGTAAGACCATCTTATTTCACTGGTTTGCTGGAGGCACAATGCTAACCGCATTTTTCATCGCAACGGATCCTGTAACGTCGCCGTCGATCAGGTGGCAGCAGTGGATTTATGGTGGATTAGTCGGCGTGACTGCTTTTGTGATTCGAACCTTCAGTAGTTGGCCTGACGGTTTTGCATTTGCCATTTTGCTAGGGAATATCGTCGTACCTTTACTGGATAGAAAGTGAAAATTACGTTCAAACCCATCGCGACTATGACTGTTCTCGCGATAGTACTCGGTGGAATACTCATACTCGTGCAACAAGTCACAATTGAAGTTATTCAAGAAAATCGTCGAAACGAAGAATTAAGTCAGTTGGATGGCTTAGTCGATACAACCGATCAGAATGAATTATGTGCCATTGGAATTACTCTGAAGGTCGTTGAAGTAAAAGGATATGGAGGATTAATCAAAGTTGCAGTGGTAGTTCAAGATAGCGAAATCCTTGGAGTTCGTGCGCTTTCCCATTCTGAAACACCTGGATTTGCCGACGTGCTCAAACCAGAGAATTGGCTTAGCGAGTTTGACGGAAATGATCCGCAAGAAGTCGATGCCATGACTCGTGCCACAATCACTACACAAGCAGTTCTCAGAGCCGTTCAAGACGCACTGAACTTAATGGAGGACGACGAGTCATGCTGAAAAAAATATTCGTTGAAGGAGTATTCACAAACCATGCGTTTGCTGTCCAACTGTTAGGTCTGTGTCCTTTATTGGCGGTCAGTTACAACATCGAAAATGCTATCGGCTTAGCAATTGCTAGTTCTTTTGTACTTATTGTTTCGTCGATTGTGATAGCTTCCTTGCGTAACGTAATTTCCAGCAACATACGCTTACCTTGTTTCATGCTAGTGATCGGTTCCATGGCAACAGTCGTTACGCTACTCACACAAGCATTTGCCTGGGAACTGTATTTACAAGTAGCGATTTTTATTCAAATCATCGTGACGAACTGTATGATTCTCAATCATGCTGAAACAGTCGCTTTTCGTACTCCGGTGTTAGTCTCGCTATTCAGCGCTTTGTGTACTGCCTTGGGGTTTTCGCTTGCGTTAATCTCACTTGGTGGTATTCGGCAACTACTTAGTTTAGTTTTTCCCGTTGCTGCGCATCCAGCCGGCGCTTTTATCGTCGCGGGTGCGGTACTTGCCTTATTTAATAGTGTTCGTCTCAAGTTTGAGAGCGCAACTCAACCAAAATCCGGTGATAATCAGGACGAAAAGATAGAACTCATCAATGTTCGTAATTCCTCGGATTGATTTGACCTGGCGCTGCAGTTTTGCGTCTTCTGTTCATAGTATGTCCCTTAATTATTTAGTACACATTGTTGTACGTAAGAACACGTAAAAGTCAAGCGATTTTCAAACAATTTTGTTCTGTATATTTAGAACTTTCCGCTGATTTACGCATAATTACAAATGCAAACACAGTTTACGTTGTTTCTTCGGTCGGGTTACCTGGCGAATAAAACAACCTGCTGGTAAATAGTCAGGAAATTCCATTACAACGTAATTGTGTTTGCAAACGACCCTGCACCCATTGCGTGTTGCGAGTGTATCGAGAACAGTAAACGAACATAGCAACGAGTTAATGAAGTTTCAAAATTCAACTGATCTAATTCACGCTTCCTTGCTGCTAATAGTTGGTATAGGCATAGGAATCATTGGTACTGTGCTGTACGACAAATTTATTGCCTAATTCTGGAGTGTGCACTAGTTAGTGGACATAATTTAATTTTCTTTTTGAGAGGAGGAAGCAATGATGTCCAGGAAGCATTATCCTGCCGAGTATCGAGAGCAGATTGTCAAGTTAGCGCAATCGGGTTGAAGTGTGTCGTCGCTGGTGCGCGAATTTGAGCCGTCGGTTCCGACGATCCGGAGTTGGTTAGCGGCGGTGAATGGTGGTTCGGCGTCTCGCGCTGCTGATCTCCAACAAGAGAATCGGCGGTTACGGCGGTGCTTTGCTAAGGTCGAAGAGGAGAAAGCGATCTTGGAAAAGGCGGCGGTCTGGTTCGCCAAGGAGACACTCAAGACGCCACGCCGATCTTCGAGTTTATCAAGGGGCACCGGGCCGAATTTAGAGTGGTAACGAGGTGTCGAGTGTTACGAGTCTCCCCCAATGGATACTATTCGTGGTTGTCTCGAGGGCCGTCGCGTTGGGCGCTCGCGGATCGGCAATTGTTGCCCCAGTTCCAACCACTTTATCGACGATCGAAGGGACGTTATGGTATTCGGCGTCTCAAGCAGGCCTTGCCTCGGCAGGGTTTACGGGTGAGTCCGCGGCGGCTTTCACGCTTGATGGCGAGTGCTGGGATCAGCGGTCATTCGCGGGTGGTTCGTGTCAAGACGACCCGTTCAAACGGTTCAGCGGTCGCGCCGGATCGTGTCAAGCAACAGTTTCAAGCGAGTGGTCCGAAGCGGCTTTGGGGGGCCGATGCTACGTACCTTCCGACACGGGAAGGTACCTTGTACTTGGCGATCATTAAAGAGGTCTTCTCGCGGGGCCTCGTCGGTTGGTCGATGAGTGCTCGGCAGGGTTCGGAGCTCAGGGTTAAGGCGCGGCAGATGGCCCTGGCGAAACGGCAAGTACGCGAGGGGGTGATGCCTCCTTCGGATCGAGGTTCGCCGTACACCTCAGCCCCTTTTCGCCGGGTTTGTGAGGCGGCGAACATCGTGCAATCGATGGGGGCCGTGGGGAATTGCTATGATAAGGCGATGGCCGAGAGTTTCTTTGCCACGCTGGAAAAGGAACTGATTCATCATCAACCCCGGCGGGGTTTCGCGACACGCACGGAGGCGAGAATGAAAATCTTTGAATTTATTGAAGGTTTTTATAACCGTGAACGGTTGCCTTCAGCGTTAGGCTTTTTGTCGCCAGCAGAATTTGAACAAGCCTAGGCGAAAACCGAAGGTTTACCATGATCTTTATTCAAAAAAATCGAAACTATGTTGAGCCCATGGGCTCAACAATAAATTGTTTGTTGTCCACTAACATGTGCACACTTCATTCGATGAATTTTTACCGAAGTTGCTAGATTTTGAAGTTTAAGATTAGGAAGTGTAAACACGAGAGCTTTATTTGCTTGGTGCGTTTATAGGGTGCACTATCGCCCTGTTTGGGATTGTGGTATGAGGAGTCCTGACAGGGTGAAGAGATTAAGGAAGTCCTGATATCTCAGCTCCGATTTCAACGACCTGTCAAAATCAGACAGGAATGCGTTTAATCCTTCACGTAGGGGCAGTAAC
>VXYV01000108.1 GCA_009845835.1 Gammaproteobacteria bacterium
AAAGTATCAATGTAATTCTTTTTACCTAGAAGAAACAAGTACTAGTTCAAGCAATCTTAAAATATGCTTGCCGTTCATGTTTTAGTTTTCTTCGGAACCAGGCAACCTTCTTATATCTATGAAAATTTTATGTGCGATCAAACGTGTGGTCGACGCTAACGTTAAAGTTACGATTAAATCGGATGGTTCCGCGGTCGATTTAACCAATACAAAAATGTCTGTCAATCCCTTCTGTGAGATTGCGGTTGAAGAAGCTATACGACTGAAAGAAGCTAACATAGCTTCAGAGATTCTGGTAGTTTCGGTCGGCGAGGAAATCGCCCAGGAACAGATTCGAGTGTGCCTAGCACTTGGGGCAGATCGAGGAATTTTGGTAAAAACCGAATTCGACTTGGAACCACTTGCAATCGCCAAAATACTCGCCGCTATCTATGAACGCGAACAACCTGATTTGGTTATTTTTGGCAAACAGAGTATCGATGGTGATAACAGTCAAACGGGTCCTATGTTTGCAGCTTTAACGAATTTACCACAAGGCACTTTCGCTTCGTCTCTCTCAGTACAAAGCTCGAAAATCGAAATTGTTCGCGAAGTAGATGGTGGTTTACAGACGGTCTCACTTGATTTACCGGCAACTGTTACTTCGGATTTACGGTTAAATATCCCACGATTTGCTACGTTAAAAAATATCATGTTATCTAAGAAAAAACCGATTGAAATGATTTCTCCGGAAGAGTTAAATATAAAACCTGAACGACGGACTGAAAGTCTAGGGGTAGAGCAGCCAACCCAAAAACGACTTGGGCAAATGGTTGATTCGGCAACAGTACTAGTCGAAAAACTAAAACACGAAGCGAGAGTTTTAGATTGAACATTCTTGTTCTAGCCGATCACAATAACCAAATTCTAAACCAAGCCACGCGTTGTGTAATAACAGCAGCTCAGAAATTGGGTGGAGAAATTGATGTACTTGTCGCGGGCTTCGAGTGTACACCTGTCGGTCAAGAGACTAAAAAGATATCAGGTGTACGGCAGGTTTTTGTTGCAGATGACTCAGAGTTGGAACACGGATTAGCTGAACCGAGTACCACCCTAGTTGTCAGTTTAGCTACAACTTACAACTACATCATTGGATCTCATTCGACCTACGGAAAGAATATATTGCCACGTGTCGCCGCGTTGCTGGATACACAAATGATATCAGATATTGTTGAAGTGGTTTCTCAAGATACGTTTAAACGTCCGGTTTATGCGGGAAGTGCAATACAGACTGTGAAATCACTCGATAAAAAACGCGTACTTTCCATTCGTGCAACAGCTTTTGAACCAACGGTTGAAGAAGCAAACAACGTTAACGTTGAAGCAATTTCTTTAACAAACACCGAGAAGTGTTCTAGGCATGTCGCTGATGAATTCGCTGAATCTGAACGACCAGAATTGAGTTCGGCGAACATTGTTATCTCTGGTGGGCGTGGTCTAGGTAGCAAAGAGAACTTTACCTTATTGGAAGAGTTGGCAGATAAATTAGGTGCAGCTCTAGGTGCGTCTCGCGCAGCAGTCGATGCTGGGTATGTCCCAAACGACATGCAGGTCGGTCAAACTGGTAAGGTGGTCGCTCCAGATCTGTATATAGCCGTGGGAATTTCAGGTGCCATTCAACACTTGGCAGGCATGAAGGAATCCAAAATTATCGTAGCCATCAACAAGGATCCCGATGCACCCATTTTTCAAACCTGCGATTACGGTTGGGTGACAAATTTGTTTGATGCGATTCCAGCTTTGATGACCGAATTGAGCTAACTTACTCAGCCTTACCTCTAAAGCAAACAAGTAATTAGTAAGTGGTATGTGAAATTTGTTCGACGACATCCATTATCAACGCAAACAACGCCATTCGAACAGTCAATCCATTGGCTACTTGTCGAAATATAGCTAAATTAGGATGGTCATTTAAGTCTGTGTGTAGTTCTGGTGTGTCCGAACGTGAATTACGAGGTAACGGATGCAAGATAACTGTTTCAGGTGTACAAACTTGCTCATATATAGTCCGATTGATCTGAAAAGAAGCTAACTGTAGATTGTTTTGATCTACTTCCGATAATCTTTCTTCTTGGATGCGAGTGACATATAAAACATCAACGTTTTCAATACCAGGTTCCAAACGATTAAAGTATTCAAGTCTGTGCCCACGTTCACTTAATTTTTCTGTGAATTGTTTAGGTAACTGTAAACTCATGGGTGATATTAGATGAATGGTAACGTCTTCAAAAAGTGCAAGAAGTTTCAATAAAGAATGTACGGTTCTACCATATTTCAAATCGCCAATACAAGCAAGGGTGACTCCGTCTATCGTTTTGTCATACTTTGCAAGTTCTTGTTCCATGGTGTAGATATCTAACAATGCTTGTGTTGGGTGTTCGTTCGCACCGTCACCAGCGTTGATGACCGGAACATTTGAGCATTCAGCGTATTTGGCAGCAGAACCTGCATCAGGATGTCTAATGACGGCGATATCGCAGTATTCAGCTACAACTTTTGCAAAGTCACACAACGACTCGCCTTTGACGCTTGAAGTAGTGGAAATCTCGGTCGTTTCATTGACGGCACCCCCAAGCAATTTGAACGCCGAACTAAAGGAAAGACGAGTCCGGGTGCTGGGTTCGAAAAACAAGTTTGACAGAATAGCCCCTTGTAAAACATTGGTTTGTTGTTCTCGTTTCGCATAAGGTTTAACAACTGCAGCAGCGGTAAAGAGTTGTGCAATGTCCGCGCAAGCAAACTGGTCAGTAGACAATATATTGCAGTTCGGGAAATTAATCATGAACGGAAACTAGGATCTGAGGGTAGGGTATTCATCGTTTATCTCGATACTCGTTTGATCCTATTGCGAAATTACTAATGCGTTCTTTTCATAGTTCATCGCTAGAATAATATTCACAAACACTGTATTCCTTGCTTATGTACAAATGACAATTTTAAAGTGGTTGTTCGTATAAATAGTCGGCTAACAATGAAAACAATCTATGGCAGAAGTTAATCAAGAAGTTCAAACTCCAGAAAACGGCAACGATAAACGTTTTCCATTCACGTTTGCAAACCGTAATGGTGTGCTTATTAATGGTGACCACGATAGCGATAACGATGAAGTGATCGTTTATTGTAAAAAGGTACCTAATCTTCGCACGATCGCTGAAGTGCGTCGCTTCACGAAGAAACGTAACCAATTTGTGAAGGTTGCTGAGCGAGAGTTCACTAATTTGCTTCAAAAGGCGTACGAACGTGATTCGACCCAGACTCGACAGATGGTTCAAGATATTGACGAGTCGATGGATCTTGCAAGTTTAGCCGACACAATTCCACAAACCGAAGACCTGCTTGAGCAAGAAGACGATGCGCCAGTTATTCGGCTGATTAACGCCTTGCTCACACAAGCAATACGAGAAAATGCTTCGGACGTACATATCGAAACTTTTCCGGAAAGGGTAGTTGTACGCTTCCGAATCGATGGAGTATTACGGGAGATAGTACAACTGCAGCGATCACTTTCGCCTTTACTTGTTTCGAGAGTTAAAGTAATGTCCAGACTTGATATTGCTGAAAAAAGAGTTCCACAAGACGGTCGGACGACCTTACGAATTGGTGGAAGAGAGCTTGATGTTAGAGTATCGATCATGCCCACCGGCGAAGGGGAACGGGTGGTTATGCGATTACTAGATAAAGATGCTAGTCGCTTACATCTTACTGGCTTAGGTATGCGAGATGAAGATGTACAACATATACGAGATGTTATTGCCTCGCCACATGGAATATTTCTAGTTACCGGACCTACCGGGGAAGGTAAAACGACCACGTTGTATGCCTCCTTGTCAGAGTTGAATACCGAAAATGTAAACATCTTGACGGTAGAAGACCCGATCGAATACAACTTGGAAGGTATTGGCCAAACCCAAGTTAATACTAAAACCGGTATGACGTTTGCACGTGGTTTGCGTTCGATGTTACGTCAAGATCCAGATATTGTGATGGTTGGTGAAATACGTGACCTTGAAACAGCCCAAATCGCGATTCAAGCAAGTCTCACAGGGCACTTAGTATTGTCAACACTCCACACAAACACGGCTGTTGGTACCGTGGTTCGTCTAGTTGACATGGGTTTAGAACCGTATCTGCTCGCCACCAGTTTAGTTGCGGTTCTTTCACAGCGTTTAGTACGTGTGATTTGCACTGAATGTCGTGACGAGCGAGCTCCTACGCCCTATGAAATTGAGTTTATGAAAGGGATTCCAGCAACTCACTACTCAATGAAAGGGTGTGAAGCATGTGGATACACCGGCTATCGGGGAAGAACAGGAATTTACGAATTATTCCGACTCAATGATGAAATCAGGGAAAAAATCCACGAACAAGCTTCCGAACAAGAATTATCACGAATGTCACGCGCACTTTATCCTACTATTCGCGCAGATGGTCGTGCAAAAGTTCAAGCCGGAATAACCTCTGTAGAAGAAGTTATGCGAGTTACGGCTACCGATTCCTGATGCCAGCATACGAATATGTTGCTCTTGATACAGAAGGGCGCACTAAAAAAGGTATTCTCGAAGGCGATAGCTTACGCCACGTTCGTCAGTTATTGCGCGACATTGGGTTATTCCCAGTAGACGTTGAACTGACCACGACGACGTCCTCGCAAGAAGGACAGATTAAAGCACGCAAAAGCATCTTTGGAAAGTTACGCCCAATGGATTTGGTGCTATTTACCCGTCAGATTGCAACCTTAGCCAATGCGGGTTTACCTATTGAACAAGCACTATCAGCGGTTGGCCAGCAAACTACCCGAAGGAAAGCCCGTTCGATCTTTATGTCGGTACGTAGTCGGGTGATTGAGGGGCACACGCTTACCCAAAGCATGTCTGAATATCCGAGTACTTTCGACGAACTTTATCGTTCGACAGTTGGAGCTGGGGAACAATCTGGGCAACTTGGTCCGGTTCTCGATAGCTTGGCTTCTTACCTAGAGTCACAATACGAGTCGCGTAGAAATATTCAATCAGCGTTGTACTACCCAATATTTTTATTCGTAGTTGCAATTGTCGTAGTCGCATTATTGATGACTTATGTATTACCTCAGATAATGGAGTTTTACACTCAGAGTGGCGATGAATTACCGTATTTAACAGTGATGTTAGTCCGTATTAGTAATTTCATGCATCAATGGTGGCTAGTTATTTTTGGATCACTCATTGTTGGTATAATCTTAATACGTTATGCCTTATCAATCAATGCCATTAAGATGAGTTGGCACCGATTTAAATTGAGTCTTCCAGTAATTGGCTGGTTTTCACAAAGTGTCAATGCCGCGCGTTATGCAAACACCTTGGCAATCCTTGGAACAAGTGGAGTACCTCTCGTCGAAGGAATGAAAATAGCGTCAGAGGTGGTGGTGAATCGTTGGATACGAAAATTATTGGAGCATGCTAAAACACAAGTTAGCGAAGGCAAGAGTTTGAATAAGTCGTTAGAACAAACGAGACAGTTCCCACCAATATTCGTCCACATGATCGCAAGTGGCGAAATGAGTGGTTCATTAGATTCCATGTTATTTAAGTCGGCGGAGTATCAACAGAAAGACTTAACTCGACTGATTAATACGATGGTTGAGTTGTTTAGACCGTTAATGCTCCTAGTGATGGCTGGTATCGTCGTGACGATCATGCTAGCTGTACTTCAACCTATTCTCAAGATGTCAAACTTTTCTATTTGAAGATGAAAATCATGCAAAACTCTCAAAAACGTAAAAATAAAAACAGAGGTTTCACTCTGCTCGAGATGCTGGTCGTGGTCCTTATTATTGGACTGATCGTCTCGGTGGTTGTTTACAACGTGGCGCGGGAACCGGATAAAGCGCGTGCTAAAACCACCCGAATTCAGATTGAATCTTTCGATACCGCTTTACAAGCTTACAAACTTGATAACGGACATTACCCGTCGACCGAACAAGGATTAGAGGCACTAGTGGAAAAACCCAGTGGTTTCCCGGAACCAAAACATTGGGGCCCCGATCCTTATATCAATAAGACGAAGATTCCACAAGACAAGTGGGGTAATGATTACATCTACAGTAACGACGGCAGAAATTACCTTATCATTTCTTATGGTGCTGACGGCGAGCAGGGTGGCGAGGATGTCGCAGCGGATATTCGTTCCGACGAGTAAGTTCCACTTTAATTAGTAGAGTTAATTCGATGCGGAAGTCTAGTACAGGATTTACCTTACTCGAAATTCTTGTCGTATTACTCATTGTTGGTTTAATTGCTTCTGTTGTGGTCGTAAGTATTAGTGGAAGCAACTACAAGACTGAACTTCGGTCAGCTACCTATAAAATTTCTCGACAGATCGAGTTAGCGAGAAATGAATCGACCTTCCGAAATGAGCTTTGGGGAATTGAAATTAAACGCAATACCATGCGTTTTTTGAAATTCGATCCAGTAACAGAAACATGGAATTCACAAACCAAACGTGCATACATTTCACATCAGTTGTCGGAAAATTTTGAGTTAAAACTTGAAACCAAAGATGTCCAACAAAGTCCTCAGTCAGACGAGTTAGAAGATTCAACGCCAAATCTTATCATCGAACCAAGTGGCGAAATCACACCTTTTGAAATAACTATCGAATATATCCCCCAGAACCTGGCGTGGTACGTTTATTCCGATGGGTTAGAAAAAGCTGAGATTACCACTGAAAAACGATCTGAATACGAAGAACTATTCGCGCAATGAATGCAAGTCGAACACAAGGGTTTACCTTACTTGAGATGCTGATATCTATTGCTATCGTGGCAATGATTGCTATCACAGTTTATCAAGTTAATAGTAATGCGATTCGACAACAGCAACGGTTAGAAGACTTCACTTTAGGTCACATGATCTTAATGAACAGTGTTGAACAATATCAATTGGACGTAAAGCTCGGCGAACAAGAAATACGACCGGAAGAACGTATTCGGTTTGTTCATGAAGATGAAGAGTTTGAGATAAAAATTACACGAACTACTGGTGAGATCGAAGGGATCGATCAAGTCAATTTTGTTTTATCTCGCATTGACCCAAACAACGATTCTCGCCAACAAATGGAAGAGATCACAACTTACATGAGGAAAGGACAACGCGTCGATTCGGTTTCACTTTGATGGAAATGTTGGTCGCATTGACCATTTTCTCTCTAATTGCAGTCATTTCCAGTCAATTTTTACGGCAGACAATGAACACGACTGATTTGGTCTTAAGTCGTGGTGAGCGCGTTGAAGAAATTCATCGTGCGATGCTCATACTGACACGTGACATACATCAGATTGTGATGCGCGGTATTCGTGATGAAGGTGGAGAATTCATGGATCCATTTTCTTTGGACGCAAGTACTGTAATGGAATTTACACGTGCGGGTAGGAGCAATTACCTCAATCTATCTCGTTCAACTTTACTACGGGTTCAATACGTTTACGAAGATCATAGCCTAATTCGCCGATTTTGGAATGTCTTAGATCGAGATATTGAAACCATAGCCGTCGAACAAACTTTGATCAGCAATATCTTAGATTTGGAAATTACGATTATTGATTCAAATGGGGACGAAAAGCCGACTTTTCCTGAATTGCTCTCAGAAGATCCTAGTGCACCGTCGCCGGATCAACTCGACCCCACCGCACCGCAAGTACCGGTTAAACCATACGCTGTTAGGATTAGGTTTTACGTGTTTCCCATTGGCGATATTGAGCGTGTATGGTTACTGCCGGTAATGCCAGAAATTTTTATTGAACCGGAAGAAGTAGAAGGAAACCCGGTTGGAACGTAACACAATACAGTCGAAACCTAGAAATCGTAAAGGCGTGGCGTTACTCAGTGTGTTAGCCATTGTTGGCGTTACTGGGATTTTAGCATTTCAACTTACTCAAACCCAAGGGATTACGATTTCCCATGTTCAGTTGACGAAAAACGACGATCAATTGCTCGCATACAGTTGGTCGATCGAAGAATTAGTAAACTTTCGACTATATGGAGACTGGCTTGAAGGTGATCAAAGACCTTTAGATAATCGCGAGGAAGAATGGGCTTCTGATAAGGTGGATTTTGAAATTCTGGATAGTGAGGTACATTTACAAGTTCTAGACCAGAACGCATACTTTAATGTCAATGCATTAGCCGCGGAGACGGTCGACGAAGCACTATTAAAGGGATTTTTCGAGCTGACACGGTTTCTATATTTAGATTATGATGTGGCCCCAAAATGGAAAGATTGGGTTGATGCAGATATATCGGGTGAAATCAATGGAGCGGAAGACTATGTGTATTCGACCTGGCCAACACCGTTTCGCACACCAAACCAAATGGCTATGGACATTTCAGAAGCGCAAATATTCAATACGTTTGATAAAGAACAAATGAAGAAATTTCGCGAAAAAGTCGTAGTATTACCGGTGTCTGAACTTAAACTCAATATTAATACGGTAGATGAAGACGTCTTAGAAATGTTGTTATTGGCTGTCGATTCCCGTTTTGATGCCAGTTATTTGCTTGATCAAGAACGCAATTGGGTCGATTTAGAAGAATTGACCACTCGGTATCCAGATTTAGGTTTAATTCAACCTTATTTAAGTGTTACTAGTGATTTTTTCGTAATGAAAGCTACGATAATAGACGAGGATAGGGGGCGAGTAGATTTAACCAGCTCGTTCTATCGCAATCCACAAAGCGGAGAAGTTACTGTATATAAACGTGATTATGGGCAGTTCCACAAATGGTGGATTGAAGACCAAGAAGAACTTGCGTTATCTCGCTAAAAGTGATGAATAAAAGAGAAGATAGGAAAACATGAACACGCTTTGGTTGTATCTCACAGACTTTCGCATTACAAATTTCAGCGAATCTGAAGAAATTGAAGGGATTTTGCACTGGACAGTGTCTGACGATGAAAACGAACTCACCCCGGTCTCACGTTGTGCATTGCATGAAATTGGTGATAGCCTTGATGAGATGTTTGAAGAAAGAAAGTTTGCCGCGATAAATTTGTTTGTTGAAGACACGCTGACTCTTTATGTCAAAGAAGAGGTTCCGGGTCGTAGCGTTTCGCAAATTCGACGCGCGTTACCGTTTGCAGTTGAGGATTACTTGTCAGACGACTTAGATCACGTTCAAATTGCTACTGGACCAATTTCTAGGTTTAAACCTGTGGAGTGTATTGCCATACAAAAAGAAATCTTACAAACCATCATAGAACTCATGGGAAACGCTGGGATTGCACCAACTTTTTGTTCGACAGTTGGACTACAAATACCTCTTACTGAAGAAGAGATACAAGTGCATGTTCTAGTCGGTGAATCCCTCGTGTGGGTAAGAACAGCAGACCAGATTGCAGCAGTTGAGCATGATTTTGCTCACGAAATCATTGAACCTACGTTGATTGGGCACGAAGAACCGACGAAATTGCTTGTACATAAGTTGGCTGACAGCGAGATGGATATTCAACGCTTCGCGTCGAGTGATTCTGAAGTTATTAACTATGACATAGGGTTACTCGAGTGGCTCGTGGACAACTTTGAAGAGGGTAGGAGTATTGATCTTCTACAAGGAGATTTCATTAGTCAAGCCGTCCATTCCTCACTAAATATCAACGAGTTAAAAGTTACTGGCGTGTTTGCAGCTGTGTTAGGTGGTTTTTATTTAGTATTAATGTTAGTCCAAGGAGTATGGGCTGATATACAAACCAATAGACTAGAGAATCAAATGCGTGAGATTTATGTAGCAATTTACAATGAGCAACCGCATCCAACTCGCAATATCGCTACTTCGATGCGTAATCGAATGGGGGTAGGTTCTAATGTTTCGCAACAATTTAATTATCTGCTTGGTCAGTTAGCAAGTGTTGTTGCTAGTCCGGCACACAAGGTCGAACTCAACTCGTTACGTTTTCAGTCTTCGTTACAAAGTCTGTCAACGGAGTTTGAGATACCGAGCCTAGATGATTTAGATGATTTTAAAGCCGCCTTGGAAAACTCTTACATCAATGTCCGTATTAACGAAGCCGAACATGTCGAGTCAGTTAAACGCACGCGAGCTAATTTAACGATGAGTCTTGTCCAATGAACCAACTTAAGCAACAACTAGCTGAATCTTCAGCGGGTCGATGGTATAAATCTCGGTCAAAACGGGAACAGATATTGTTAATAACTGCTGGGACCGTTATTACGCTGTTTCTGTTACTAGCAGTCGTCGTACCTTTAATTTCGGATTATCGTAATACCAATATTTCGAGTTACGAACGAGCGATTAAAGACGTCGAGTGGATGCGTCTCAATCAGGAACAAGCGACAGAACGCTTAGCAGTTCAACAAGGGCAGGGAGACGAAGTTGGTATGTCTCCGATTTCTCGTAGTGCCAACTTACACGATGTAGTCGTTAAGACAATCCAAGATGGGAATGGTGGAACCGTAGTAACGACGGAGGGACAGTCGTTTGAGAATGTGGTTCGTTGGTTGTTCTCATTACAGAATGAACTTGGGTTACAAATGACTCAAGTGCGTATGTGGCGCACCGATGCTGATATACCTTCGGTCGTAGATTTACAATTTACCGTGAGATAGATCTTAATGACAGGTCTTCTCAGCTAAATGCAAATTTGTTAAAACTTTGCTTCTAACCGTAATCGCGGTGAACACTTAAGAAAACCGAGGAATTAGTTGCAATGTCTATTAATTCCAAAATTTTGTTCCTTTTCAATGCTTTGTCCGTTTAGGCGTTAAGCATACAAGTTCCCATCGTTCTTTGAAACTTCCCGTCTGAAGGATTTATTAGCAATCCTTATGTTCAATCTGTAATTTAACATAATATATATTATGCGTAATTAGATTAATCAATATGACAGCGTGGTTCTGTGATGTTTCCTGATCTTTTGTTTTCAATCAAAGAACAGATTTGACTTGTTTATTCGATGCTGGCAACAAATTTATCCTGGCTTCACTTCATGAAACCACAGTCTCTACCGATATAAGTCAAAAAGTAATCACGATCAGAAGTCTAAAGTTTAGACTCCAGTTTCCTCACGTCACTTGAATATAGGAACTCATTCAATGAATACTAGAGCTACTACAAACCAAACGGTAAAAAATCTCACATTGTTTCTATCAGGCGCTCTGCTCGCAACGGGTGTACTCTTAGTCTTGTACTTTACGATGCCTTTTGAAAATACTCAAGATCAGGTTGGGCTGTCTACGGAAGTTCCCCTCACGACTACTCAAATAACAAACGACAGTCCCGTACCGGTAAGTCCTACCAATGGAATCTACACCGTCAGTTCAATAACGGAAATATTTACCAATTATTCAGGCAGTTTTGACAGATACGCAGCGTTGTTTGCTCTGGTTTCACGTTCTGATGAAAAAAAGATAGTCGAACTATTTGAAGGAACTCTCGATAAACGATTGAATGAGAATAATTCTGAGTATCTAGACGGTTTTAGACGCACTATGCTGTCAAAATTAGTACGGCTTAATCCAGATATGGCTAGTACTCTGTATCAGAATCTAGAGACCGATTTACAGACCCCGTTAACCTACTCTCTCGCCCGAGAATGGGCAAACGTAGACCTTGATAGTGTTGTAGATTTTGTAATCCAAATTTGCTTTCTACGGTGTTAACAAACGTATCAAATTACGATCCCAAAAAGGCTTTTGATCTTGCCCTAAAGTTACCTATTGGGGCTAGTAAAATTGGTTTAGAAGCTGATGTCATGAGTTCAGTTGCTTTTTATAACTTAACCCTTGCCAAAGACTTTCTCGGTCGAGTCCGAGATGGCCGGACAAAGTTATTTGCCTACGAAGTTGTAGGAGAGGCTATGGCAGTCAACGGTGGATTTGATGAGGCGATCAATTTAGGTCGAGAATTACCGGCAACCGATAGAGAACAATATTACATAAGACTGGGAACGGTATTGGCCGGTGATTATGGAGGCGTGGACAGAACTATACTTTCAAAAATCGCCCTTCTCCCATCGGAAATTGCCCAATCTCGTACCGCCTTCACTGCACTTACAAATACTCAAGGACAAAACGCACTCACTGCCGAGCAAGTAGACCAACTAAAAGAATACTTGATTTCTGAGGATGTTGAGAAACTAAAAGAACATCTTGATAGACATAATTATCAAGTATTCCCGTTCTTCCAGTAGACTAGACAGAGTTTTTAGGTGACCTTCTTCTTCGTCTGATATTTGTCTTGCTGCCAAACCCTTTCATTTATTACTTGTTCTAGGATTTGGACAGCAGCGATTACTTGATTCTCGTCCACATAAAGTGGTGCCAGACCAAAACGCAAGATATTCGGCTCGCGAAAATCTCCAATTACTTTACGATCAATCAATGATTGAATTAATGGGTATGCGTGCTTAGACGCAAAAGACACTTGAGATCCTCTTTGAGTCGGATTGCTTGGTGAAATGAGCTCTAAACTCGGACAACGTGCTTTCATTTCAGCAATAAACAATTCACTCAAAACGACCGATTGGTCATACAATTTGTAAAGATCAACATTCTTCCATAGTGCGAGCGCATGCTCGAGTATCTTGAATTGGATAACGGAAGGAGTACCGATACGAAATCGCCCCACTCCTTTAGCTGGTGTATACCGAATATCCATCGAAAATGGTTTTTTATGTCCTAGCCATCCAGGCATTACAGGTTGAATACTGCTTACTAAATCTGGTCGAACGTAAACGAACGCGGGTGCTCCAGGACCTCCGTTCAAATATTTGTAAGTACATCCAACTGCGAACTCTGCTTGTATTGTTTCTAGTTCTAGGGGGAGTGCTCCGGCAGAATGTGCGAGATCCCAAATTACTACAGATCCACATTCATGGGCGCGTGTCGTAATCTCTGCCATATCATGTTTTCGACCAGTGCGATAATCAACGTGCGTTAAACACACCACTGCGACTTCGTCGTTGATTTTTTTGATGACTTGATCTGGTTTGGTGATCTTCAGCTGGTGTCCTCTTCCAAGAGTATCTAATAGACCATTGGCAATATACAAATCGGAAGGAAAATTGCCCGAATCGGTTAAAACAACTTTGCGTTTTGGACGCATTTCCACTGCGGCTGCTAAAACCTGAAACAACTTCACAGATAGAGTATCGCCCATACTTATAGTGTCAAGTGAAACCCCGATAATCGGGGCTAACAAATTTCCTACCGTGTGTGGTAACTCAATCCATCCGCAAGTATTCCAAGCACTGATTAGTTCTTTTTTCCATTCGGAATCGATAACACTATATGCGATGTCTTCCGATCCCTTGACAGGTGGTCCTAAAGAATTACCGTCCAGATAAATTAGCCCTTTAGCAAGATCGAACAAGTGCCTTCGGGGAAAGTCCCTATGGTCTATTGTCACAGATCACCTCTGAGATTCCAGAGTTCAGGAAATAACACTATATCCAGCCTTTTTCGCAAAAATGGTACACCGGATGAACCACCAGTCCCCTTCTTACACCCGATTATACGTTCGACCGTAGTAACATGATTAAACCGCCACCGACGAAAATAATCTTCCAAATCTACTAACTTTTCCGCTAATTCGTATAGCTCCCAATAATTGTCCGATTCCTCGTAAACAATTTTCCAGCGATCTTGTACTTCTTTATCTGGTTTCCGAGGTTGTGTGAGCTGTGGCGGCGGCGCCGAATCCTCGTCTTTTTCTACGGTTGAATAGAGTACATCAATCGCACAGTCGTAAAGACTTGGTTGTCGTAGTTCAGCTGCTAATGTTTCATAGTCCAACTCTGTTGATTTATGGAATTCTAATAGTCCTACGTCTCTGTTTCCCAACATGTATTCAATCAGACGGTATTGGAATGAATGAAACCCAGAAGAATTCCCTAGTATGCCTCTAAATTTCGTGTACTCGCTGGGTGTCAGAGTTCGTAACACACCCCATGATTGGTTCAGCAGTTCAAATATTCGTGACACTCGTGCTAAGATTTTGTTCGTTACGTTCAGTTTTTGAGATTTAATACATTCTCTAGCGTACTGCAGTTCATGAATAAGAAGTTTCATCCAAAGTTCGGAAGTTTGATGTTGGACGACGAACAACATTTCATCGTGAGACTTACTAAACAATTGTTGTGAAGACAGTAGTGAACTTAGGCAAAGGTAACCGTGATAGGTTTGTTGTGTTGGTGTGGTTTCGGTTTGGTCCATTCGGTTCTATGTTCCCTGTAAGTCCGTATGGATTATTGTAGATGTATGCACTAAGAGGTTGGTACTGTTTGATTACGCTCTGTTCTCAAATCGTGATTACTCGGGGATACAATCTTCTTCAACTTCCGATGTAAAAAGCAATATTTTTATAATTTGTTCGTCTTTTGCAAAACATTCGCAACCTGAATTACTCAAATTTGAGAGTTTTTGCCAGTAACTTGTTTGCTAAACGGATTTACATCAGGTCACTACCCCCGCCCCACTCGCACATACTTAGTTAAATGGAACACGACACTGATCGCAGCGAAAGACTCGCTATTCCTGGAGTATATCGAAATCAAATAGTGCGAGCACGACGGTATGACGTTAACTACGCTAATAAATATATCGAACATGCCAATGTTGGTGATCCACAATTGGATCGAGTGATGGAAGAACTTGCTGATTTACCACCGACCGAATTTCATAAATTTACCAGAGCAGCCATTGAACAAGAGTCCGATAACTTTCAACAAGCTCCAAAGGTTTTCCGAGAGTTTTTTGAAGACCATGTCGGCGAACCGAAGTGGTTAGATTTTGAAGCACATAAACCAGCAGTCGTCGCGTTTCATTTAAATGCCACGAACGTTTTAGTGGGATTTGTAACCGGAGTCTTAATCGAAGGGTTTACTACCTTGATTGCCAAGTCATTTGCCGCTACGGGTCGTGTGCTACAACCCTCCACTGCTAAGCGTCGCTTAAGTCAAAACAATCGTCATTTGTTGGAATCATATATGCCAGGCGGTCTAAGACGTTACGGCGATGGTTGGAAATTATCGATGCGACTTCGCTTTATCCATGCAAAGGTGCGTTACTTGATAAGACATGCCGATGGCGCGTGGGATGAAGACTTTTTTGGACTCCCAATTAGTTCAGCTCATTTAGGATTTGCGGCTGCCCAGTTTTCCATGAGATTGTTACATCATGCTAAACGTGTTGGTGCAGTATTCTCTAAAGATGACCAAGCAAGCATCATGGAACTTTGGCGATACGTTAGCTATGTCATGGGTGTACCGGAAGCAATTCTTTACAAAGACATAGACGAAGCAGAAAAAATTTGGCAAGCCGGACTAATGTGTGAACCATTGCCGCAACCCGATTCAATCAAGATGTGTAAAGCACTCATCCAAGCTATACCATTGACTGCGGGTATCACCGATCCAAAGGAACACGATTCAATTATCCATTTAGGATACGTATTATCTCGTTCACTCATAGGTCATGAGATGGCAGATCACTTGGAATTTCCCAAGAAGAACACTGTGGCTGCCCTTCCCTTGTGGCGTCTGAAGAGTCACTTCCAACGGTTTGTGCGAGGGAAACAAGCCACAAAACAGTTTAATTTCAGTTCAATGCTCGAAGTTTCCGCTTATGATAGTCCCGATACCACCTACCAAATGCCGACTCATCACTTGAATTCAGAGTCAGAAGCTTGGTAACACAATTTTGCTTTCTTGACAACCAATTTCGTACAAAAATTGACTGAATCTGTACTCACCTATAGGTGGTGGGTGTTAGGAGGGATTGTCTTAATCGTCGGTGTCCTTTCAGTGGGGGTACCGCGCATTCAGATTACCAGTGATCACTTCGTATTATTTGCTGAGGACAACCCCGAGTTACAAATCTTTGAGCTGTTCGAAGACACTTACGTAGAAACCAATCAAGCGTTACTCGCGATCGCACCAAAGGTGGGCACTATATATACTCGCGAATCGCTTGAGTTTATTGAAGACATCACCAACGAAGCTTGGTTTGTACCTTTCGCGACCCGGGTTGATTCAGTCGCAAATTTCAATCACAGTGAATCTCTCGATGATGATTTGTACGTTGGACCTTTGGTTGAAAATGCGGCAGAATTAACCGATACTGAATTAGCTCGAATTCAAAACATCGTTCAAACCTCGTCGGAGTTGATCGATCGGTTAGTATCACGTGACGGTCAAGTCGCGGCTGTACTAATCAATTTTGTATTACCGGAAGACCGCGACGCGGCAGTGCTTGAAGTAACCAACTATCTCCGTGATTTGGTTGAGACAACAAAAGTAGCACATCCGGGGTTCGATTTGTATTTGACCGGGGAGATCATAATGCAACGAACCTTTTACGACGCTACTCAGGCTGACATGACTACGTTAATCCCGGTCGTGTTCTTGGTTATTGTTGTACTTACTCTATTGCTATTGCGATCATGGACCGGTACAGTTGCAGTGACTGTCTTGGTAATTGGTACAATCAACCTGACGATGGGGTTGGCTGGTTGGTTATCAATCGTCTTAAACCCTGTTACTGCAGGCATTTCCGTGATCGTGATGACCTTAGCTGTAGCAGATTCCGTGCATATCGTTACCTCATACCTAGCGAATTTGCGTACTGGTACGGTTAAACAAACTGCGATAAAGGAAGCGATTCGAACCAACTTTCAACCCATTACGATTACCTCAATCACCACTGCCCTTGCCTTTCTTACTTTAAACGCATCGGATTCTCCACCTTTTCATGTCCTTGGCAACTTTGTGGCTTTCGGCGTAATTATGGCGCTTTTGCTTTCTTTCACATTATTACCCGCCTTATTGTCGGTACTTCCAATCCGGGTAAAAACACAATCGGTAAAGAAACACGAAATGTTTACCCGTTTAGCTGATTTTGTGATTAAACGAAAGTATTGGTTATTGGGAGGTGGAATTGTCGTTATTGGTCTAACGATTTCGGGTGTGTTTCGCTTGCAGTTTACCGACAACTGGACTCAATATTTCGATCAACGTTTTCAGTTTCGTACTGACAGTGACTTCGTAGCGCAGAATTTAACTGGATTGGAAAGCTGGGAGTTTTCACTTGATTCAGGTACCGATGGTGGAGTCACGAATGTGGAATTTCTGAACAAGGTAGAGAATTTTGCAAATTGGTTGAGGAAACAAGAAGAAGTTGGATATGTGCATACCTTTACCGATACCATGAAACGGTTAAACATGAATATGCACGGCGACAAAGAAGAATATTACAAGTTACCCGAAGAATCTGCACTTGCGGCGCAGTACTTGTTGTTGTATGAATTTGCGCTTCCATTTGGGCGCGATATGAACGACCAAATTGATATAGGGAAATCTGCTACTCGAATGACCGCGGTTGCACAAGATGGTATGACATCGGACGAGATCAAGGAACTAGGTGATCGCGCTGAATTGTGGTTAAATCAAAACACTCCAGAATTGGCCACCGATACCACTGGATTCACGATTGTGTTTAGTCACTTATCGGAACGAAACATAGATTCGATGTTAACAGCAACTGTGATTGCGATGGGTTTAATCTCGTTGATCTTACTCATCGTACTTAAGAGTGTGAAAATTGGCTTCATCAGTCTCATTCCAAATTATGTTCCTGCCGCACTAACCTTTGGAGTGTGGGGGCATTTGGTAGGGCAAGTTGGGCTCGCCGGATCGGTCATGACGGCGATGGCATTTGGAATCATTGTGGACGATACGACTCACTTTCTATCAAAGTATCAACTTGCGCGACGGACTGGTATGACGCCACCCGACGCAATTAGGTATACCTTCGAAAAAGTTGGTCGAGCGTTGTGGACGACAACCGTTGTCTTAGCTTGCGGTTTCATTGTGTTTTCCTTGTCTGGGTTCGAAGTTACTTGGACACTTGGTTTGATGTTGTCCATTACCGTCATATTAGCATTTGTAGCTGATTTTTTGTTTTTACCTCCATTACTCCTTACTATAGATCGGAAGAAATAATGAAATTTTTCAATTGTTGCCGTTTTTTGACTAGTACCGGTTTGCTAGTATGGATACTCGTTTCAAGTACCTATGCAGATTCCAAAGATCCTGTCGCGAAAGGTTTACGGATTGCACAAGATACTGAGGATTTTCAGGCCGGTTTCGAAAACTATGTTGCAAAACAAACTATGATTCTGCGTGATCGAAAAGGACGTGAGTCGACTCGGAATCTACGGGTCAAAGTTCTCGAATCGGAAGACAGCGGGAAAAGGATTCTGTTTATATTTGACGAACCTAGAGACGTACGAGGTACGACTTTACTCATCCATTCTAATCCTGGGGAACAGGACGACCAGTGGATATTTTTGCCAGCACTACAACGAGTCAAACGGTTAAATTCTCGCAGTCAATCTTCATCTTTCATGGGTAGTGAATTTTCTTATGAAGACATGAATCCGCCTGAAGTTGGTAAATTCACTTATGAATATTTACGTGACGAAATACTCAGAGAGCGTGAATGTACAGTCATCGAACGTGTTCCGGTGTCCGATGGTTCAGCTTACAGTCGTCAAGTGGTATGGCAAGACAAAACTGCTTATCGTCTATGGAAGGTCGAATATTTTGATCGTAAAGGCGATCATCTCAAGACACTAACGGTATCCGATTATGAGCAATATCTTGACCACTATTGGCAAGCACAGTCCATGACAATGACAAACCATGTGAACGGTAAAAGTACCACAATTGATTGGTCAGAGTATGAATTCAGAGGCGATTTAGATGACTCTGACTTCACACAAACAAGTTTACGCCGAACGCGATAAACCTGTAGATCACTTTGGTAGAGCGAACTTTCAGTCTCTCAATCAGTTTTGTTGGGAGGTGTTGGAAGTCCCTTCGTTAACGTGCGAAACAAAGACTCCACCAAAAAATTAAACCTAACAACATTGTTAGTAATAAAAGTCGTCGCCGAAACTTGTTTGCGAGTTATTTTTACTCGATCATTCCGATCGAAGTTCGGTTTTTTATTGATCCGGCGCAGAGTTAAAACTGCCATACCAAGCGTAGTCAACAAAAACCGGCGAATCCCTACTTCTTTCGTCGGAATCGCGACACTATATTGCAGTGCTTTTGAGAGATGTTCGTAAGTTAAAGCGATTAACTTCCGCATCTCAGGTACATTAAGAACTGGATCTAGAGTTTTTCCTCTACTCGTTTTACCGCTACGTTGAAATAACGAGGCTGGTAACCATGAAACACCTCGACTTGCATCGACCCATACGTCTTTCAGAATATTTACCATTTGCAACCCCTTACCAAAGGAGACTGACAAGGTAAACAATTTGTCACGCGATCGAGAAATTGTGTCGGAAAAGTCACAAAACAGATCTGTAAGCAACTCCCCAACAACACCGGCAACGTAATAACAATAGTCGTTTAAGTGTTCTAACTTTTCTAGTTGTTTGGTCTCGCAAAACCTTGCCATACCCGAAGACATTATGGAAATACATCGTTCAATGATTACTCGTTGGTTTGGGGTACAGTTGTGAGTGATTCCAATAATGACTGGCGTGTTCGCTACTAAATCTCTTTCGGCTTCCAGTGTCCAATCTGACAAATGTGGAGACACTAATTCAGGTAACAACTCCGGTTTTTTCTCACCAGCTACCACTTCCGAAAACAGTTGCAAGAACTCTGTCTTTTGATCGATCGTTAGCGCCGGATCGTCTTCAATCGTATCAGCGATCCGACAGAGTAAGTATGAGTTTCCTACCACGTTTTCTAAAGAATCAGGAAGATACGGTATAGTCAACGCAAACGTACGGGATACGTGCGGTAAGATTGCATTCTGATACTCTATAGCTTGCGCTTTTTCTGTAGTGATTACTTCACTCATCTTATTGCACCAAAAACGAGTTTTTTACCTTCGTCAACAAGTTCATAATTACCATTATTGATACGATTCAACCCTTAAGCAGCATTTATTTTACACTAATTTGGTGCTTTTTGGAACACAGAACGATATACTAGATACGATC
This sequence comes from Gammaproteobacteria bacterium, assembly GCA_009845835.1. GTDB lineage: Bacteria > Pseudomonadota > Gammaproteobacteria > Pseudomonadales > Azotimanducaceae > Bin55. The sequence goes on from VXYV01000108.1 coordinate 20,049, forward strand.
CGTTCGCTATCGATTTTTAGCCAAAGGGTAAAAATGAAGTCAGGTTTGAAACAAACTCAAATTGATTGGAATGATAAATTTGCAAATGCCAAATACATTCCAAACGGAAGTCGTTATCCGAATCTATGGAAACAACTCGCAGGTTCGTTTCGAAGTAAATGGCCGAATCAAATATTAGACTGTCAGTATGGGGATCACCCTCGAAAACGGTTCGATCTCTTTCTACCAACAGGTCAAAATATTGGGCTCGTGGTATTTATTCATGGCGGGTTCTGGCTTGACTTTGATAAATCGTTTTGGTCTCATCTAGCACGAGGACTTTGTGAAAATAATTGGTCGTGTGCAATACCGAGTTATGTTCTCGCACCCGAAGCAAAAATTTCTGAAATTACTCAAATGGTTAGCGTTGTTATAGAAACGTGTGCAAAAAAAATTTCTGGACCTATCGTTTTAATGGGACATTCAGCGGGTGGCCATTTAGTTAGTCGCATGGCTTGCAAGACCACTTCATTGAAACCTGAAACAATCGCACGAATCCAAAGATTCTATTCGATTAGTGGAGTTCATGATTTAACCAACCTGCTCTACACCGAAATGAATTCGAAGCTTGCATTGACTCGTAGTGAAGTATTGCAAGAGAGTCCTTCGAAACTCAAACCAAGTCCTGATGCAAAAATAGTTTGTTGGGTTGGTGCTAAGGAACGACCGGAATTCCTTCGTCAAGCCGATCTACTACTTTGTGCCTGGTCAAAATCACTACAGTCCATTGAATGTGTTGTCGAACGGGACAAACATCATTTCAACGTAATTGAGTCCCTTACTGATCCTAGCAGTATCTTAACTCGAACAGTGTGCGGTTTATCTGCATATAAAAGATAAGGTTTTCAAAGATCTAGACTTGCCAAAGTTTTGACCATCTACCGACACATAAGCCAATCACGAGCATTGACAAACCGGCAATTACTAAGGCAACTCGACTTCCAACCACAGCTATGGTGTACCCCCATATGACGGCACCAACTGGCGCCGACCCCATAAAAGAGAACGAGAATATTCCCATGATCCTTCCGCGAACTGCTTCTGGTGCTCGCTCTTGTACCAACGCACGAGACATGCTAATCACGATTCCGCCTGCCATGCCCCAACCGAATAACAAGCCAGCAAAGATGTAAAAGTTCTTCACTAACCCGCACAAGCCAAGTACTAGCCCACCCCCAACTACAAAATTTATCAATGCTCTACCCGGTTTTCGTAATTTTCCCAAAACGGTAATTAAAACTGTCACCGTTAATACTAGTCCAGACGAGTTAACAAAATTAACTATTGCAATATCCATCGAAGAACCACCATAAACATCCCGAATAACAAGTGGAATCGTGACGATGTAAGACCCCATAAAACACACACCCATCGCCATGTTCTGTAATACGACCGCGCGCATGACCGGATCACCAAATACTGCTTTCCAACCATTGGCAATTCCTGACCATAAGTCATCAAGTAGCTTAGTCTTGTGTTTTTCTTCATTTTGTCCCCGAATTCTCAATTGACCAAGACTTAGAGCACCTAAGCTTAATACAACAGCTTGCGACAGAAGTACTGGTGCTCCACCGATTAGCTGGGCCGACCCCGCTAAGACAATTCCACCCATCTGTGAGACAAACTGAACGAGTGTAGTTTTCGCAACAGTTTGTTGAATTTCACCGCGAGCCACTTTATTCAGAATTGCATCACGCGCCGGCGTAACAAACGCTTGAATTGTGCCAATACAAGCTGCATAGACAAGCATCATGACAAAATTCAACGTCCCGGTAATCAAAGTTACTGTTAGTAGTAAAGGAGGAATCACTGCTAAAAACTGAGCGATTACGGAGACTCGGCGAGCATCCCAACGATCTGCAAGACTACCACCTATGAGCATGAGCAGCGTTGCAGGCAAAAACAAAGCAAATTGTGCCCAACCTACTAATTCCGGAGGTTTTTGCAACACAATTGCAACAAGCCAGGCAAACATCACAGTTTGGATACCATGTGCGGCAAACCATGAGCCGGTAGCACTAAGATAAAACAACCGAGGACGGTTTCTCGGTCGAATGAATCTATTCATCAATATTGGTTGAGATGTTTAACATCACTCAAACGTTTATCATGTTGGTTCACCAACGATCAGGAGTTTGTTCGTCATTCCCGAACCAATCTTTCATTGTCGATGATAAGTCTTTGGATTCTTTCGTATCGGTGCTCCGTTCCGACTGCACATCCTGAAATTGCAATTCATGCAGTGCGTGATAAATTCCCTGTTGTGCCAGGAGTTCTTCATGAGTTCCTACTTCTGCGACTCGACCTTTATTCAATACTATTATCCGATCACAATCCTGAATAGTCTGAAGTCGGTGCGCAATAATTATTGATGTACGATCTTCCATGAGTTTACGTAATCCGTCCTGTATCGTTAATTCGGTCCCGGTGTCAATACTTGAGGTCGCTTCATCTAAAACTAAAACTTCTGGATTTGCTGCCAATACTCGTGCGAACGCAAGTAATTGTTGTTGACCTTGGGAAAGATTGTGGCCGCGCTCCGCTAGTTGGGTATCGTACCCATCCGGTAACTCGTTTATAAATGTATCTGCATTAACAACCCGCGCCGCCCATTCCGCTCTTTCTCTAGAAATCGCCGGATTATTGAGTGCAATATTGTCTTTAACGCTACCAGAAAATATATGAAAATCTTGCAGCACGATACCAATCCGTTGTCTTAATTCGGTACTCGAGATATTGTTTACATCAATGTGGTCCAGAAAAATCATGTCATCTTCTATATCGTAAAACCTCGCTAATAGCCGAATGATCGTACTCTTACCAGAACCAGTTGGACCGACTATCGCTAACTTTTCTCCTGGTTTTATGTGAAAGGACACATCGTGAAGTACTTGGTCTCCTTTCTGATACTTGAAATTTACATTCTTAAACTGAACATCGCCTTTTAATCTAGGTGGTAATGAAACAGGTTGATCAGGTTCGTGAATTCGTTCCTGCCAATCGAGCGCTTGAAAAATTCTCTCCCCGGAAGCCATAGAACGGAATAATGTATTGAATAATTGCCCTAGGGATGAAATCGGACCAATCAAAAAGTTGATGTATTGAGTAAACAGAATCAGAATTCCTGCTGAAATAGACTCCTGTACGATTTGTCCTCCCCCGTACCATATGACCAAAGCAACCGCTATGCTAGGTAACGACATATTGATGGTTTCGAATACTACTTCGTTATTGATAGAGCGAAATTCATGAGTGCGGTTTCGGCGGTTGAGGTCATTAAATTCCTCAATGTTCTGCTCCTGTCGAAGAGAAAGTTGTACTACGTCAATACCCATTAAATCTTCTTGCATGTACTGATTCATAGCGGAAACAGAATCACGGATTAAGCGGAATATTTTGTGAGTGGTCCGCCGGAAAATATAAGTTGCAACGGCTGCAATAGGAATGACTACTAACGCAGTTAGTGTAAGTTGACTACTCAAGCTAAGCATAACAACGACTATCAATAGGAACTGCACAAAATCAGCAATATATGTGATGGATGATGTGACAAGGTTGTACAGATTTTCAACGTCGTTGGTTATGCGGGTCATGACTCTTCCGACTCCCACGTGATCGTAAAACGATGCTGGTTTGCGTTCTAGCGAATCAAACAGATCTACCCGTAAATCTCGTAACGTTTTGAGTGAACCGCTTGTTAGAGTCAATTGTTGACCAATAGACGATATTGACTGCAACAGAATAAAGACTAAGTACAGCAGAATCGCCGCACCGAGCAAAGGTAGATTAAGAGTATTCGCGACCCAGCTAGTGATTGTTGTCAACCCGAAATCATTAGTCGCAGTTCCTTCTAGTCCAAACCCGAGGACGCCATCGACTAGCACTAAATTACGCAATACGGGAATGCAAACAATCGCGATTACCGACGTAGTAAGTATCAATAAAACACTTGAAAACAGTGTCAAACGGTAAGGTTTCGTCCATTTCATCAACCGCCAGAACATACGAAGATTCAAAGCTTGATGTGTTAACTGAGCATCAAAAGTTGAATACTGCTGATTTCTGGCTTCAGCCATTAACTTGCTTTTCTCTCTTGGAGGGTGGTACGATTCAACTGTTGAATGAGTCGTTCTCGGCGAGTACGATCGGCGTCTTGATTAGTTTGAACAGCCTCTAGATCAGCATAAAACCCTCGTTTAGCTAGCAAATCATCATGAGTACCATGTTCGATGACCGAACCGTCGTCCAATACGTAGATATGGTCAGTATGACGGACAGTTGACACTCGATGAGATACTAGTATTGTGGTCTTATTGAACCGTATCTTCTTAAGTTCGCTGAGAATTTCCTCTTCGTGTTTGGTATCCACGCTTGAGAAGACATCGTCTAACAGTAATACGTTAGCATCGCGAATAACACCCCGCGCTAACGCTAATCGTTGTTTTTGTCCACCAGAAAGTGTAACTCCACGTTCACCAACCACCGTTTCCAAATCCTGTTCAAATTCTGATACAGTATTCTTTATACCTGCAATCCGTAATGCTTCCCACACGAAATTTTCTTGACGAGACAAATCGTCGTAAGCTACGTTTTCTTGAATAGACGTAGAGAACAGGAATGTACTCTGGGGAACTAGAACCACTTCTTCACGTAATCGCCGTAGTGGTAGCGTACAGACATCGTGATTACCCAGGTAAACAGTTTCTATTGGTGTATCAATAAGTCTTAACACGGCACGCAAGACAGTCGATTTACCGGAACCCAAGGTGCCTAAGATTGCAACGGTCTGACCTGGATCTACTTGCATGTTTATGTTTTTCAAAACATTTGTAGATGAGTCGTTGTATGCATAACTCAAATCGCGAATCGTGATTTTAGGTTCGATCGCTAGCACATTTTCGTCAGCTTGAACTTCGGTAATTTCCGGTTCATGATCAACAATCTCGAAGATTCTTTCGGTTGCAGCTGCGGCCGAAATAAACATAGAAACTGCCCAACCTACCCGTGCCAAAGTGCCGGTTACTAACAGTGCATAACCAAAAAATTTAGTTAGATCGCCTAACGTCATAATGTCGTTCAAGAAAAGATATCCACCATAACCAAAAATGATCAAAGGTGAAAGAGAGCTAGCCGTGTTCAAGGCAGTGTGCATCATAGTCATAAATCGCGCCGCTCGATAGGCCGCTTTGGTATAACTTGTACTTACCTCGTGAAATCGTTTGATTTCAAACTCTTCTTGAGCCATCGCTTGAATGGTTCTGATACCATTTAAGTTTTCTTGAGTAAACGAATTTACCTTAGCCATGGCTTCTTGACGCGCGACGAAATACGGAAATAAACTACGCGCCATCCGATAGCCAAGCAACACGACGATTGGAAACGGAAGTATTGCAATCACGGCAAGTCTAGGTGAATTCAAAAACATGAAAGCTAGACCTGTGGATACTGTGAACAGAAAAGTTACGATTTCGACAAAGGCGAACGAAACACACATCCTTACTTGTGATACGTCGTTAATCGCCCGCGACATCAAGTCACCCGTTCCGTATTGATTAAAGAATTTCAATCCCTGAAACTGAATGTTCTTGAAGATACGTTTGCGCAAATCATAGGTTACAGAGATCGCGATCCGGCGTAAAACTCGACGTGCAGGAATGTAAATCAAAAACTGGAGAACCACGATACCCAAGATTCCAATAGTGGGCCAGACTATATCTGGTGTGAGGTCTGCGATAGTGACGCTATCTAGCGCGGTTCCAACAAATCCCGGAATCAAAAACAATAACGGTCTTATGATGAGTAATCCGAAGATCCCCAATCCGAATACTAACCCATATCGTCGTAGGTACGGATAGAGTTTTTTGAGGTGTCCTAAGTGTTTAAAGGACGCTCGTTCTCTTCTTGGGCCACCTTCGTAACGTTGTCGCATGAACTATATACAAATTTTGGAGAGCATTAGTTGATTTAAGGCTGTGGAACTGGACGTTGAATGGCACAATGATCTACCTGTTGGGGAGAGACGAAGAAAACGTGTTTGTGCATTGCAAAAACAATCATTTTATCAATAGAATATTTTGTTTGTGTTTGGTAACAGTATGGTTTTCGAGTGTGATATTTCGTAAGAGACGAAATAAATGGGAATTATAAACTTGACTTGACAAATTCCCTCTGATTCCTAAAATCACTCAACATGAGTGAACCTAATTTTAAGAATCGTACGCTGTTTCACGGCGACAACCTCGACTTCCTTCGTGCAATCAATTCCGAATGCATTGATCTGATCGCCACCGATCCACCTTTTAAGAAAGGGAAAGACTTCCACGCTACGCCTGATAGCTTAGCTGACGGCGCTAAATTCCAAGATCGTTGGCGTTGGGAGCATGATGTACAACCTGAATGGCTAGACCAAATCAAAGACGATTACCCTGAAATTTGGTTAGTCATTGACTCGGCTAACGCCATTCACATGCGCAAGACTAAAAAGAACCGTAAGCTTCCGCGACATGAAGTGGGCTCTGATATGGGAGCGTTCCTCTGTTTCATGGCGGTTAGATTACTAGAGATGCATCGAGTGTTAAAACCAACTGGCTCGATTTACTTACATTGTGATCCCACCGCTAGCCACTATTTGAAGCTCATTATGGATGCGATATTCGGTAAGCATTCAATGATCAATGAAATGATTTGGTACTACACCAACGCTTCAAGAGGTAAGTACCAATTCGCAAAAGCACATGAAGTTATTCTCGCGTTCAGTAAGGATGCGCAAAAAAAGTTAAAGTATATTTTTAACCGTCAAGATATTCTCGCCGACTTTGCCAGTGGGATGACGAAGTGGCGTTATACCAAAGGAGGACAAGCAGGTAAAGAAATGCCGAAAGGTAAGACGCCTGATGATGTTATCGTCATGCCCGCATTAAATTCAATGTCCAAAGAGCGTACGGGCTATCCCACACAGAAACCGTTGGCACTTTATAAACGCATTATACAGGCAAGTAGCGATGGGGGGGGGGGTAGTCCTTGATCCCTTCGCCGGTTGCGCTACAACGTTAGTAATTGCCGAGCAACTAAACCGACAATGGGTAGGGATTGACCTTTGGGATGACGTCTTGAACGTCATTGTAAAGCGGCTGGAAAAAGAGTCTGAGAAACTGCACGGAGTATTGTTTGCCGAAGATATAAATTTCACTGACCAAAAACCAGTACGCACCGACAACAAGGAAACCGCGGCACCAACTCTTCGAGTCAAGGAACGAATACCCGAACCGCCAGGTCGACGGATGACACGTCCTGAGATGTATGAGTTTCTACTGGAACAAAAAGGTTGGAAGTGTCAAGGTTGCGACCGCGAGTTTGATGACTCAAGGTATTTAGAGTTAGATCATAACACACCACGTGCTGATGGTGGTATCAATCACATTTCCAACCGAGTATTGCTTTGTAGTCCCTGTAATCGGTTGAAAAGCAACATACTCACCCTGTCAGGACTCCGTCGAGAAAACAAAAAACGAGGATATATGCGATGACTGAAGAACCACAAACCAAACGTAGCAAATCTTGGCGCTTACCTAAAAGACCAGAAACATCTGTCGAAGAATTTATTGAGCTAAAACGAAGTTTTGTTCGTCGTTGTGTTAGTTATCTTGCAATGACATCTTTGTTTGTCGGAAGTCCCATTTTGATAGTGTATTTACTTCACCTAGAAAAGGTCGACGAAGCTTTGCAGGTCTTCAACATTGTTTTGCCTATCGCTAGTGGGGTTATCGGGTACTGGTTTGCTGAACAACATATTCGCAGTCAGAACAGCGAAGAGAATCGCAAGTAAGAATAGTAGCAAACAATGTATAAACTCATTGTCTAAAAACCATTCCAAAAAAGACATATCTTCATTTTGATCAGGGGTCGTCTGCACGTTGAGTTCTCCGAGAAGTTATAATTGTTCTCGGTTATGAAACCCATGCTTGATCCAAAAAAGCATTTAGTAGGTGCAACACCGGAGAGTTTGGCACGGGCGTTATTGCGTCCGCGTCATGGCGCTCAGGCCGTTGTCGGCGATAAGGTCGGTGCGCAGAAGGTTGCGACCGACCAGTCGAAGGACGGTGTCGCGCATTTGCCCGAGAGTTCCTAGCTCTCTGATGTTGTGCTTACCTGCAAACTCTTGAACATATCGGTTTAAGTGCTTGGGACTGATCTTGTGGAACGTGCCTTTGTGGGCTCGTTTCAACATTGACCAGAACGATTCTAAGCCGTTGGTGTGTACCATTTCTCGCACAAATTCCCCTACCGAGTGTTTAACACTTTCATGGAAGTATTTAGCAGCTAGGCGATAATACGCTGGCGATTCATCGGTGTAGATTATAGCCCCACGTTGAGTATTCTCATCGACAAAGTCAGTCAGAGTGTTTGAGTTAGTGTTGCGTACTACTCTTGCACGTACCTGATTACTGGCACGATCCTTCGCTCCGACAACAGCAGTTTTACCCACCTTGCCACGTCCTGCTTTCAGTTTCTTCGAAGCGTGTTTGTTTTCTTCCTTCCCGCCAACGTAGGTTTCGTCGACTTCTACTGGCCCAGCGAATCCGTTCTTTAATTCTCCCGCCCAGGCTTCACGGATGCGATGGAGCATAAACCATGCGGTCGGTTGTGATACCCCTAGATCACGATGGAGTTTCATACTCGACACACTTTTGAGATTCGTCAGGCAGAGATAAATTGCAATCGCCCACTTACGCAAAGGAATAGGTGAACGTGCTAGTGAAGTATTGGTTCGGACACTAAAGTATGAACGACAGGATTTACACCAATACGGCATTGGTTTTTTGTTCTTGACTTCTTTGGTTTCAGTGCTACCGCACTTACGACACGTTCGTTCTTCCGACCAGTAGATTGATTCAAACCACTTAGTCGCGGCGTCGTCGTCAGGAAACAGCTCGAACAGTTCGAGTATCGTTAGACCTTGTCGATGGGATTTTCCAGGTGCTTTTGACATTTCAAATTCCTTATAATTCAATACGTATTATGTTACGAATTAAATCTAATTTGTCAAGTCAAGTTTATAATTCCCAAATAAATAAATTTCACCTGAACTATTTACAGGCTAAATATTTTTCTAGTACCAACGTGTTTATGAGAATAATATTGCAATATTTAATTTGAAATTAGAAATACCTTGCATTTAAGCTTAAACACTACTCCTTGAAATTGTGGTCATTTCAGTTTACAATCAACACAGGTTGATTTTTTTCTTCACATTGAAAACTCTGTATTTACGAAGAAACTTAGAGTCACATACCTATTTTCAGACTCAATCAAACGAGAACACGTAAGAATATGAAAACACTTCAAAACAAATCTTTATCTTCCTCACGACTTTGGGTATTCGCTGTTGTCGGCACTCTGCTAATTGCGACCATAACCATCATCTTTGTGGTTAGTCAACCATTCGGTTCAAATAAAGATACCGCGCATCACAGTCAAACTGAAAACGCGACTACGAAACTTGCATCACAAACAATGACCGAACTTTCGGAACCTCAATCGCCGTACCCACCTCGGCAAACTCGTTCCGCCTGGTATGGACTAAGCGACAACGAGATCGAGTCTATCAAAGAGTCTAGTACATACCCGCCGGAGACTGAGTATGTCAAACTCACTGGCGAATACGATAAATGGCTGCTTGGTACCCCCGTGGAAGTATTGATACCGCATATACCGGAGACATTTGAAGCTTTGGTCGAGAGAATTAAACCAAATGGGTTTGGTAGTACCACGATATACGCTGGGCCTGCTAACCAAGAAGACGTGTTTGAACAACTCATTATTACTTATAGCGCAACGGGTGCTTTAGCCCAAGTGCAAACTACAGCTGGCTCGTATGAAATGAGTCAATTAGTTGGTTCAGATGATATCGCCGGAATAATTCCCTCAGAAGTACTACATAACAACCAAGATTTTACCCTTGAAGATACGGGTAAAGCTCTCCGCGATCGACATTCCGATGCAATTTATGTTCCGAGACGTGAGGAGTAACTTATGTATTTGAAGGCTAGCAACCTCTTTTCCCCTTGTTTAACTAACCGGAATACCTTTATGAAAAAACTGTTACACTGGGTTTTACCCGTTTGTGTTATTTTTCTTTCGATGTCACTCGCAGCCCAATTTCAATGGGCGCGTGTTGGAATCCAATGTCCTTGTACCTTAGAGAGTGAAGATGGTAAGACTGCTTCAGTCAAACTAGCGGTACAAAATTTTGAAGGGGTAGATACCGACAAGTTGTATATTACACTTGCAATGACAGGGCATTTTGAGGATCCAGACTTGCATCGTCGCGGAACCGTTTTACTTGGAACGACTAGTCTAGAGCAAGCGTTACCAGGGTTCTCCAAACTTAGGGCAGCTGAGTATGAAGTGGAATTAGGAGAACTGCCTAAGGGGCGAGTGTTTTTGGAAGTTGTACTCCACGAAGGTCCTCGAATTAATCCTAATTCTCTATTGGATTTTGTGTGGTTTGAAGGTGAAATCGAGTCACCGTTTACAGCCGTTTCAAAAATGGACATGAACTTCTTGATTGATACAGATCATGATGGAGTCGACGACGTTAATGAACGTTTTATGGGGACCGATCCCAATGATGCAACTAACTCACCGGACACACCTATCATCGATGTAGCGGTACTTTATGACCGGAGGATTAGGGACAACTATGCAGAAGGGGACGCTAGACATGTAGCCTCCCACATTTTTAACACGACGAACTTTTACTTTCAGAATAGTGGTATTGACAAACAATATCGAATCGTCGGTTTTCGAGACGATACTGAGATTCCAGAGATTCTACGAGGATTCTTTTTGCCCGGGCCACAAAAACAAACAGTACAAGAAGAATTCGGTGCTGATTTAATTGTAGTATTCCATCCTCCATCGGGAGGATTGGGGGGTATAGCAGAAGATATAGGCGGCTGGCGTGGACGGGGCTTTATCCATGAACGTTCACGGGCTATTTTGACGCATGTGTATCTCAATCCAGCGTTGTTTCCTATCAATGTAACCGCACACGAAATTGGTCATCTCATTGGTTTGGGGCACTCTTATCTTCAGGGTGCAATTGGGACCTACTATTGGTCTAGAGGCCATGGAATTAACAATAGATTTGGCACAATCATGACTTACGCTAACTTGTACCGTGGTATCGACATTGACAAGTTTTCTAATCCCGATATCGATTGTAATGGCGAGCCTTGTGGTATTTCTCAAGAATTGACCAATCACGAGAGAAGCGCGAATTCGGTACTTTCTTCCAACATTACTAGATTCCAAGTTGCGAGTACTGGCACCCCACCCGCTGGATTTGATTTTGATGGAGATGGTATAGATGCAGTAAATGATGCCTTCCCTGTCGACCCCAACGAATGGGCAGATACTGATGGCGATGGCTGGGGTGATAACAGTGATTTGTTTCCAGAGGATCCGACTGAATGGGCAGATTTTGATGGCGACGGTATTGGCAACAACAAGGACCCAGACATAGACAATGATGGAGTCGATAATCTTTACGATCATGATCCATTCGATTCAACTATCCAAATGGTTAATCTTCGACGGATTGTTAGCTTGGATAAAGATGCTATGTTTGGTTATGCAGTTACATTGATTAATGATGTAACTGGTGATGGCGAAGCAGATGTAGCTGTTGCAGCACCTCATTTCGATAGTAGCTCTTACGAAAGTGTTGGGCAAATAAATTTGTTTTCTGTATCTGGAACGGATTGGGACACGATGTTTATACAGGATGGAAAACCACTTTCTACTGTAAATCTAGATGCCATTCAATCATCAGACACATCATGGGTTATTCATGGCAGTGCCGAACACGATGAGTTAGGCTTATACATAGACTATTTACCAGCCACCGATGATGGTTATCCGGATCATTTAGTAGCTTCCTATAGAAATAGTTTTGTATTGATTCAATCTGATCACGATTCTTTACAAGCATTTGACCAATTAGATGGTACTAATGATAGAAACATTCACATCGAACATTGCAACGCAAGCGATTCCTGCTGGTTCATTGGTGATAATCCCGATTTCAAATTACATGGTTTTGTGGAAATCGCAGAACGAGACTACGATGGTATATCTGATCTAGCAGTACTCGGCTCGAGATATAACGCAAATGATTTGAGTTTGTACCTCTTAACGACTAAAGGCATCAAATCATTTGATGGGGCAACTGGAACGACTAATGCACTTGATACTCTTATTGCCAACATACCCTATTGTTTTCGGGTGGACATGGGAGAATTTCAAGATGAAGCAGCAGTCTTTAACCTTGGTTCAGTTACGGGTGACATTTATCCAGCTATTGGCGTTTCGTTTGAACGAACACGATTTTCGGGACCATCTAGTATTATGGAGGGTGGTTCCCTGTATGTGCTAAATACAGATCTAGTTGCAATATGGGATATCGTCGATGCAGCGCAAGACGGTGTTGTCGAAGTAAGTGAACTTCTTCAACCCGGATACGGATCTTACAAATTTTCGTCTGATTTTGTGCAAGCTTTCGGAGACGTTGTACATCCAACACCGGATATCGATGCCGATGGTAGAGATGAAATTATGATCTGGAATGGAGACGCGACCCGCCATTACGTTGTCGGTAGTTCCAGTTTGGATGCAGTAGATGTCGCGGACGGAATAGTAGACGGAACGGGACGATTAAGTACTGCCACAGCCGCTATTGACAACGTTTGGGTTTACACTTCGTTTCAACTACGAAGTAAGCACGCTGCGGGATTGTTGCAATCTGACACTGCGGGACAAGATAGTTATTCGTTTAATCATGCAACATTCAGTCAAGGTGTAACGTTCTCACTCAATGACATTATTAACCATGACAACTCAGAGGAATCTAGGCGCGACGGAAACTTTTCCATCTATGACACACTAAGTGCTGTCGATACGAATGTATTCAACGCAATCATTGGACTGCGAGCAACTTCAATGATTACTGGAATTACTTCACTCAATGATCTCGACGGGGATAATCAATTGGACTTCTTGTTTGCTCATCATGTTGAAGAAGATGACTACTATTTGCATAGTGGATTGAATTTTTTGTATACAGCTTCTTATAGTGCGATTGATAGGGCAGATGGTGTTATAAACAACTTTCTGGCCTTGCACAACAATTTAGACGATACCGACGCGGACGGTATCTTAAACTTAAAAGACGACGACGACGATAACGATAGTGCTTTAGACAGCTATGATGCGTATCCGATGCATACCATAGCAATTTACGACCGTGACGGCGATCGTATTGCTGATGTGATTGATGCATTTCCGACCAATGCATCTTTTTCCGAAGATACGGATCGTGATGGTATCCCCGATGAAGTTGATCCTGACTTAGATGGCGACGGGATTGCCAATCATCTAGATGAATCACCTGAAGATTCTGACAATGATGGGATCTCAAATCGTTTCGATCCGGACGACGATAACGACGGCGTGGTAGATACCGAAGATGCTTTTCCACTTAATCCGAATGAACAATACGATACTGATGGCGATGGTTATGGCGACAATCAAGACGCCTTTGCGAACGATGCGACGGAATGGTTAGATTCAGACGGGGACGGAATCGGTAACAACCGTGATACAGACGACGACAACGATGGGTATGCTGACGTCAATGATCGTTACCCATTGAACGCCCTTGAATGGGCGGATTCTGATGGTGATGGTCTTGGCGACAACGCGGATCCATTTCCGAATAATCGGTTTGAGTGGCAAGATGAAAATAATGATGGGATCGGAGATAATTTTGCAGGTGCAAAGATCGAAAGTTATCGGATCGAATCTGCATGGCAGCCTATTTCAAGACAACCGCGAAGCATACAGCCACTCACCCTTTTTGGCTTCAACAAACCTAACGAACTGTCGATGTTAATTGTGGGTGGTAGTCCTGGATCACCGCGGGATTCACACTATCTTTTCGCGAAGTCTGACATTACAAGATTAGATGAAGCAGACAACACTCGCGATCACACTATACAAATCAATCAAGTTACGGAGAGTTTAGTTGGATGGGAGTTACGAACTTTCTATGGTGACTCACCTCCCTACTTCCGAACCGGAAGCACATCGTATGGTCAAAATGCTGATTCAGTGAAAAATCTTATTGTGCAAACTCCTTCCGCTAATGGATTCAACGGAGTCGTCAATATTTTGGTGGGCGACAATCTGTCTGAGGCAGATGTGTCAGACGGATTACAAGATCGCAAAATCAATTATGCGGGATGTTCGGACTACGACGAGTGCATCAGTATCTATAACGATTTGGGTCAATGGGTACTTGGTTGGGGCGCGACATCAATACACGGACTGTTAGTCGACAACGAATCCTCCCTAATTTTGACTAATTATTACGCAACTCCACAAGGCACCCCACCAGATGAGAGCATACCATTAATGTTGATCATACCCATGAAGATATTACATGATTTATCTTCCGAACTAGAAGAGGGTCGTCTCGCATTAAGTGATGTCTTTAATGTCGACGGGGTTTACCAGATATTTGCCGAAACAAGCGCGAACAGTGATTCGTGGGCATCGATGGTAAAGCAGATACCTGATCTCGATCAAGACGGCGCGGATGATTTACTTCTTTCTGTCCCCTTAACAGGAGACACCTATGTATTAACATCTAGTGACATACGCGCGGTGCTGAATGATCCTGCATTAGCACAGGAACAATTGAGCATAAGTCATTTTAGGGCGAAACCGAATAGTTATCGCGTGGTGGGTACGCCTACTTTTAACGAAGGTCATTTTGGATTTAGCGATAATTCCACAAGATTAGTACCGTTTTCCCACCCTAGCACGTACGAATCAATATTTGCGGTTGACTTGACAGAACTAGCGATGCACGACAAGAATGACGGTACCGAAGACGGAATTGTGGAGAGTTTTGACATCGAAAATACCAAAGCGTGGAGAATAGATGGAATTACCGGAGGCACGATTTGCTATGGAAGTGGAGAAAACTCGCAACCCAGTTTCCTCGGTGCGTATTCTACGTGGTTTTCGAACGAAATTCGCTATGCCTCATTCGATGCCTTAGAAGCACAACTTGGTGCTGGTACAACTGAGAAAGCGGTCAACATCGTAGCTGCCATACAGTCGCGACAACCAGGAGCTTATGCAATCTCCGCTAGTTTTTACCAAGACTTAATCACTTGGGAACTAGGAGAGAGTTGCGTTTGGGATTGGAACGACGACGGCGAAGCTGACATTACTATTTCCCAAACGCTACTGACTAATGACTTTAGCAGTGGAATTGGTTATGTCAATTTAGTTATGAGCTCAGATCTACCGGCTTTAGATTTACGAGATGGTGCGAAAGATAATCGAGTAGACGTAACGATACTTTGGGAAAAAGCGCCTGAAGCTGAAGATTAGCTGAAGCAAAACCGACGAAAGTTGGTAAATATTTAACTTGAATGAGAAGCGAGTCTGGTGGCTCGCTTCTTTTTTTGGTAGCTTATTGAACGGTTCGTGTC
>VXYV01000011.1:0-4023 GCA_009845835.1 Gammaproteobacteria bacterium
AACAGCAATCGTAGAGAACTCAATCTCCCAATTGTTGGTTGTCGTTTCATATTAGCCGCCCACACCCTGCTTTGCAGTGTTCATATTCACAAAGGGAACTTGAGTTGCGTTGGTGCCTCGTTAAGATAAGTCAACCGGCCAGTGGAAACCGTTATTGCAGTGGTGGTGTTACGCACCCCGGATTTTAGCGTGGTTCGTTGTACTTGCGGCGTTTTTCACTGATGGCCTGAGCCGATGCTTGCATCGACGAAGAGACCTCGCATAGAAGAATGTAACTTTCGCACGTACGATCTGGCCGGTTTTTAATTCGATGACATTTAACCATCTTTGGAGGAAAATTTTATGCAAAGTCATCCAAGTGAAACGGCGGTTCCTGTGAAGTATCCTAATTGTGCCGGTATTGATGTGGGTAAGAAAGAGTTATTTGTGGCGGTATCGCCACGGGTTGCGGCGGAACCGATTCGTACGTTTCCGACGGTAACGGCTGGCCTCAAGGCGATTGTGCGATGGTTGCAAGCGTGTCAAGTTGAGCACGTGGCGATGGAAGCGACCGGTGTTTATTGGATTCCGATTTATGAGTTGTTGGAGAAATCGGGTTTTACGGTTCGCTTAGCGGATCCACGGCGAACGAAGCGGCCGGATCGGAAGAAGACCGATGTGCAAGATTGTCAGTGGATTCGCCAACTGATGAGTTTTGGGTTTTTAGAAGGTGCGTATCGTACGCCCGAGGACTTTTTGGCGTTACGGTCGTATGTTCGGCAACGTGCGCGTTTAATTCGAGGTCGTTCTCGCCAGGTCTTGCCTATGCAAAAGGCGTTAACCCAAATGAATATTCAGTTAAGTAATTTCCTCAGTGACCTCATGGGCAAGAGTGGTTCCACGATCTTACGTGCCATCGTGGCCGGTGAGCGGAATCCAGAGGTTTTAGCTAGTTTAGGTAGCAGTCGGGTCAAGGCGTCCCCCGAGCAGTTAGCGGCGAGTTTGGAAGGGAATTGGCGGGAGGAGCATCTCCATGAATTAGCCGTCGCCTTGCGACATTATGATTTCATCGTGCAGGAGATTGAACAACTCGAGCAACAGATTCACCAACAACTGCTGCGGTTGAGATTAGCGGCTAAGGACGCGGCTGACCCATCCCGAACATTACAAAAGCCCGGCAAGAACGCGGCGGAACGGCAAAGGCAGTTTCGGTTGTGGGAGATCGTCGGGGTAGATCTCACCGCGATCGAGGGGGTCGGGATTGAGACCGCCTTGTTGATGGTGTCAGAATTGGGGGGCGAGGTCGCGGCTTTTCCAACCGTTAGACATTTCTGCTCGTGGTTAGGATTAGCCCCGAACAACCAACTCAGTGGCACTAGTCTGCAGCGTTCGAAACCACGCCAAGCGAACCGTCTTGGCCAAGCTTTTCGACAAGGTGCCGTGACCATCCGCCGCTCCGATACGTGGCTAGGCGCCAAACATCGGCGCCGGCTCGCCCGGATGGAAAAAGCTAAAGCTGTCAAAGCGACGGCTCATGAACTCGCACGGATCGTCTATGCCATGATCAACAACGGTGCCGAATATGTCAAACGTACGCTGGCGATTTATGAACGCGAACACCACCAACGCAAATTAGATAATCTTACTCGACAAGCCAAAGCGATGGGGTTACAACTCATACCAGAAAATCTCGTCAGTGCCGCTGCTTAATGGCGTCAAAAGGACTTTAGTTCCATAGAAGGTATTCTCCTTATATGGTTAAGTTATTCTTAAGTGCACAAGATAGGCTTGAGCGATTTAGATTCTCAAGCACCGTCGTATGTACTCGTAAATAATGGTCAACTGTGGTAGTGAATGCTACTTTACAGTTGTCAGTTTCACAACGAAGGTTCACGAATGAACTCCTCGTCGAGACGAAGTCCGCTAACATGGCACACTTCATACCCCGTCCCTGTCAGGGGCTTTGCGCTACACTTTCGAGGTCCTCCACGTCTGCTTCAATCTTGAGCGTATATTGTGATTTATCTTCAACGTCACCACTCACGTGCAAATAATAGCTTCCCGCTTCGACGACTTCCGAAATCATAAAGTTTAAATTCTCTTCTGCCGGATCATCACTTGTTGATATGTTGTCATGAGATTGAATTTCGTCTTCGTCCGCGTCTTTGAGTATCCCGGCAGTGTCGGTTTCGCCGGTCGTATAAAGAGTGAGCTGCGTTCGATGCGAAAGCACGATCTTATAGATGTTTTCTTCTTCTGATGCGATGACCGACGTGGTCTCATAATCCCAAGCATCTGCATCCGACGAAATGGTAGTTTCAGAAACCTCTGGATCGGGTACAGCAGGAGCAGGAACAGAATAATCTACTTTAAACTCTGAGTATAGGGTGTATGAACCCGTACTATCTCCCCAACTCTCAACTTTAACAAAGTAGGTGCCGGCGGAAATTTCTAACGATATCGAAAAGTTGCTAGAGGTCCCGCTATCGTCATCCGTTTCTTCAACCGTGCCATCTTCGTTAGTCACGGTACCGATCGTATCTAGCCCACCGCGGGTATACACGGTCAAATCTCCAGCCCTGGGAATCTCAATTTCAAAATAGTCTATATCATCACCTTCCTCAATCTTCCCAGAAGTGCTTGAATTTGGTTCAATCACAGTCGCCGTGTCTTCGGTATCACCATGATCGTCGTCAGTGGAAGGCCCGAACTCCACATGGAGGGTATAGTCCCCAGTAGAGTCTGAACTACTGTCGACTTCAATGTAATAAGTCCCGGGTTCAGCAAGGAACGAAATCAAGAAGTTTTCGTCAGTACCACTATTGTCGTCTGTCAAATTCACGGTTCCGGCTGCATTGGTAACGGCACCTATGGTATCCACAGTCCCGGTAGTATAGATTTCGATCATGCCTTCCCTGTCAGTTTCGTGGTAATAGTAATCTTTATCCGAGTCGGTAAAAATGGTTCCCTCGAATTCATCGTCGACATAGAGGTAAACGTCAGTTTCGATCTTGAGCTCATATTGTGATTTCTCTTCGGTGACTGCACCGCTAATGTACAGGTAATAGATTCCAGCATCAACGATTGTCGACAGCATAAAGTTTAGATTATCATCGTCAGTGTCCTCATTCTCCCAGATCTCTTCATCTTCTGAGTTGGTGAACGAACCCGCAATTTCCATTTCACCTGCCGTGTGAATGGTTAACTTAGTCCGGTGAGCAAGCTCCAACTGAAAAACATCGATGTCGTCATCGTCATCGACAAACCCCACGATGGCGTACACCCAATTGTGGGCATCGGAGAATATCTCCGTCGCCGTGTCTTCGGTATCACCATGATCGTCCTCTCCGGGGTCGTCGTCATTGGAAGGCTCGAAATCCACATGGAGGGTATAGTCGCCGATGGCAGCACCATCACCTTCTACGGTAATGTAGTAGGTATCGGGCTCGGCTTCAAAAGAGATTAAGAAATTCTGCCCAGTGCCACTATTGTCGTCCGTATGATTTACCGTCCCAGCGGCGTTTGTAACGGTACCAGCGGTATCCACCGAACCAGTGGTGTAAACCTCCAGTGTTCCCGCGACCACGACGTCAATCAGAAAGTAATCGATATCGTCCGCATCGTCAAGCTGACCGTCGATACTGTCGCCCAGGTCTACTGCAGTTGCGGTGTCTTCGGTATCACCATGATCGTCCTCTCCGGGGTCGTCGTCATTGGAAGGCTCGAAATCCACATGGAGGGTATAGTCGCCGATGGCAGCACCATCACCTTCTACGGTAATGTAGTAGGTATCGGGCTCGGCTTCAAAAGAGATTAAGAAATTCTGCCCAGTGCCACTATTGTCGTCCGTATGATTTACCGTCCCAGCGGCGTTTGTAACGGTACCAGCGGTATCCACCGAACCAGTGGTGTAAACCTCCAGTGTTCCCGCGACCACGACGTCAATCAGAAAGTAATCGATATCGTCCGCATCGTCAAGCTGACCGTCGATACTGTCGCCCAGGTCTACTGCAGTTGCGGTGTCTTCGGTATCACCATGATCGT
>VXYV01000011.1:4033-5800 GCA_009845835.1 Gammaproteobacteria bacterium
ATACTGTCGCCCAGGTCTACTGCAGTTGCGGTGTCTTCGGTATCACCATGATCGTTGTCAGCGATGAACTCCACATGGAGGGTATAGTCGCCGGTGGCAGCACCATCACTTTCTACGGCAATGTAGTAGGTATCGGGATCGGCTTCAAAAGAGATTAAGAAATTCTGCCCAGGGCCACTATCGTCGTTAGTATGACTTACCGTCCCAGCAGCATTCGTAACAGTACCTGCGGTATCTATCGAGCTGGTCGTGTAAATTTTTAAAGTTCCGGAATTAACAACTTCAACCGCAAAATAGTCAACATCACCAACAACCTCTAGAGTTCCATCCACCGTCGTATTGAGTGATACAATCGTCGCATCCGCCTTAGTATCGCCATGATCATCAACTGGGACTGGATCTGGATTCAACCACTGTTCGACTTCTGGGTAGAAATTCCTAAATTCACCAAAATACACACTTTGAGCAGATCCATCATCACAATCACTACTGATAGATAACACGCCGACAAAGAGTTCTTCATCACCGATTCTCAAGCCTGCGCCACTGCTTCCGTCTTCAATGGCCCCTTCATCGATGCGTAGATTAATGGCGTCCTGCAAATCATTAACATTACTATTCCCAAGCGTCACACCAGAAAAAAATTTTTTAGTAGAGACGGTGTCTACATGCTGAGCTCCAATACCCGTCTCATTTATACCAACGTCAAGAGTCTGCCATCCTGAGAAATGCGTTCCATCGGGAACATCAAATCGCAACTCTAGAAGCGATTGATCATAGGCATTCGAACTTGCGAGGAGGTCTGCGCCGCCATAAACTACAGCATGATCAGTTGCACCAAGAGGACATGTGTCATACTGCAAGTTAAAAGCTGCCCCTACGGAATCCGCGTTACTTTGGGTATCAATACAATGTGCAGCAGTCATGACATAAGGCTTCCAAACATTCTCACCATCGTTTGGCACGTTGAGAAGGGTAGCAGAGCAACTCGCTGTATAACCACTTTCGCCATCGTGTTCGTGATATATCTGAAAAGTAGAACTAGCTGAATCTTCAGAAATGTCGCCATCATCGATAGCACATTGAATTTCAACATGACCTGAACAATCACCGCCAAGCGACGTCCAAAAGCCATGAGATACTTTGAGAAATTCAATCTCAACACTCTCGATTGAATTTTTGCTCGGTAAACGAATTTCAACACCAATGGTTTCTCCCATCGCTAGAGGGGACCAATATTCGGTTTCATGAAAGCCTTCTGAAGCTATATTGGGACTGAAAATTACTTTAGGTTTCCCCGATGCATCAAGCTCAAAATAATTTAGTGATGCCTGAGGAGGCAACTTGAGACTAGCTCGAACGCGTATGAACTTAGCTCCAGGTGAGTGAAGCATGAGATAAGCAACAGTCCCTTTGTCGTCCGTCTGCGAATTCAGCCATGGTACTAATTGACCAAGATAGTCACCGGGAACGTCGCGATGAATACCAATTTTATTATGACGTTTATCTGCAGGAGGAGTTTCGAACTGTTCGCGTTCATGCGCTGAGATTTCGGGGAGGTAAATTTCGTATGCCGACATCAAATGTCGTTCATACACTAACTTCACCGGCAGTTCCGGTTCGCTGAGGTGTGGTTTATATGCTCCTAAAACCTTAATCTCAGTCGCAACAAGCCACACAGAAGGTAAAGTGAGTATCAATAACAGAGTTAAGATACACCAATACCTGATACATTTGAATTTTAATTCATATTCTTTTGTATAGTAG
>VXYV01000022.1 GCA_009845835.1 Gammaproteobacteria bacterium
ACCTAGAAAATATTATCGGGAAAAGGATAATCCGACTCCTGAACAGGATCGCAGCGTGTGGATACAAGGTTTGGAAGCAAGTTGGGTAGATAAAAAATGCGACGCCTTAGACCCGAATCTCAAATTAGAATTACCGTTACACACTGTTTTACGGCAGCAGATTCAAGCGCTTAAGGGTAGTGACGATCACGGTCGTTGGGGAGAAAAAACCTTAACTGGGGCGTTGATCGATTTGGCGGCGCGCTTGGGCGACCCCGCCGCGGCTTTGACACAACCGATTGATCACGGTCAACACTACCAACCGTACGACGAAGAAGGGTATAAGTATGGTCCCCTTGCCGAGTGGTTTACTAGTGATTGGCGTCCGTACGAACTGTTTACTAAGCACCCACCTAATATTGAACGGTTGTACGTGTTCCTAGAGCTGTTCGCAGAAGAAAATCTCTGTACCGCGGACGGACGCGAAATAAAACTTAATCGTGACGTCCTGGTGCAACATTTATGCACCCCACCTTATGACGATGACATTGCACATCCTTTTTACAGTTCACCTTATCCTGATGTCGACAAAGACACTATTAATAACCCGCCTAGCTGTCGTGAAGTTATTACCGAGTTACGTCAAAAGCCGATAACCCCGGCAATGTTGGCAGAGATCGCTACCTTCGAAGACGTCGCGATCCGCCTTGACGTCTACGAATAAGTCCCAAAATAGCACCGTCCAGTTAGCCGAAACGATCCTTCTTAATAGGATTGATCATTTCATACCTGGTTCCCGCACAGTCGCAATATAAGTTCCGATTGTCAGCTGAGTCTGTCCAAGCTGTTCAGTTTTGGCGTGCGAATCTCTACCGGTTGAAGACGTTCGAACAGAAATTAGACCCTGACTATCTACCACCTAACACCATCATTCAACGTATTCTGAGAGATGAATCATTTCAATCCTAGCTTTCTATTTACGTCGAAAATATGTAAAATATTGTCCTGATAGGTAAAATTTTGGACAGAATATGGAGTTTATAGGTAGATATTTTGAGATTTCTCAGGTTTCCAGTTTCATTTTTGGTCCGCGCGGAACGGGTAAATCCACCTGGCTAAAGTCAAGTTTAGCTGGTGCGCGATTCATTGACTTACTCGATCCCACTGTATTTAGACGATTAGTAGCGCAGCCTAATCGTTTGCGTGACTACCTCGTAACTTCACAGAGTCCGTCAACTATAGTCATTGATGAGGTGCAACGAGTGCCTGAGTTACTCACGGTTGTCCATTCAATTCTTGAAGAACCAAACTCCCCAGTCTTCATAATGACCTGCTCAAGTGCGCGTAAATTAAGACGTAAGAATGTAGATTTATTGGGTGGAAGAGCCGTTGTCAAAAACTTTCATCCATTCATGTTATCAGAAAATAAAGCACTCAATCTACAAACTGTCCTACAAATCGGTTCAGTTCCACTGATCGTTTCTGCAGACGCCCCAATCGAGGCATTAAACGCATATATTACTTCCTATATAAACGAAGAAGTACAAACTGAAGCCCTTACGAGAAATATCGAGAATTTTTACCGATTTTTGGAAGCGATTAGTTATTCTCACGCCTCATTATTGAACAAAACCAATGTCGCGCGCGAGTGTCACGTGTCACGTAAAGTCGTGGAATCGTATGTAAACATCCTCTACGACTTACTACTTGCTTTTCAGCTTCCTGTATTTACAAAACGGGCGAAACGAGCGGTGGTGGCACATTCTAAATTTTATCTCTTTGATGCCGGTGTCTTTCGAGTCTTAAGACCGTCAGGACCACTTGATCGTCCGCATGAAATCGACGGAGCAGGATTAGAGGGATTAGTCGCTCAAAATCTACGCGCGTGGATCGACTACCGAAATGAAAGAACGAAACTGTATTTTTGGCGAACACAAGGGGGAACTGAAGTTGATTTCGTCCTATACGGAAATTCCGAGTTCTACGCGATTGAAGTCAAAAATTCTGACCGTATTGAAAGTAAGGATGTCAGAGGTCTGAAGACTTTTCAAAAGGATTACCTCGAGGCTTCAACAATATTACTATATCGTGGTCAGGAACCACTTAGTGTCAATGGTGTGACATGCCTACCGGTTGAGGAATTCTTGAAAAAATTGACACCAGACCAAACGCTATCAGAAGTCAGACTTGAATGTATTTCGAACAACTCGTAAAAGTACAGTAACTCGTCGTAGGAAATTCATTTCGATTATGAGCTTGTCACAATCACAGCACATACCTATACGAGATTAAAATCTTAGTTTCACATCTCATTTAGAATCAATACCGCGGAACGAATCGACTAGTCGTTAAAATCTTGTGATTTATTGGGGTGTGGCCAAGTGGTAAGGCAACGGGCTTTGAACCCGTCATTCGCAGGTTCGAATCCTGCCACCCCAGCCACATCATACGCTAAACTATATCGGAAATTTCATGTCAGATCAAATCACACTAGAAGCTAAAACACGGCCTACACATGGTACCACAAACTCTAGGCGACTGCGTCGGCTTGACGACGGAATTCCCGGTGTGGTCTACGGCGACCAAAAACCCACAGTGCATATTTCAGTCGAACAAAGACGTATTGCTAAAGCTGAACAAGACGAAGCGTTCTATTCACAAATTCTCGAACTTAAAGTCGGGAGAAAAAAAGAACGCGTTGTGTTGCGTGAACTCCAACGCCACCCTGCAACCGAACGTGTCTTACACATCGACTTTCTACGCGTAAGTGACGATAGAGAACTACAAACCTCAGTACCCATTCACTACCTGAACGAAGAGACTTGTGAAGGTGTTAAACTGCAAGGCGGCGTAGTGTCGAAGAATTTGACAGATGTAGAAATTGTGTGTCTGCCAAAAGATCTTCCCGAGTTTATTAGCGTAGACTTGGCCGATAAAGTTGTCGGGACCTCCATTCATCTTTCGGATCTGGCCTTACCTGAGGGTGTTTCTATTGTCGCTCTGCAACACGGTGAAGACCACGATACCCAAGTCGCGTCAGTCCACATGCCACGTGGAATCAGTACTGAGACAGAAGAGGAAGAAGTCGAAGACTCTGAAGGCGAAGAACAAGAACAAGAAGACCAAGACGAAACTGATTCCGATTGAGTTTCAAGCTAAAGAATCTGTTCAAGCGAGGGTTTCTAAAGGCGGAAGCCATCGAAGCTCAAGAAAGCCACACTTCAAACTCTACGGAAAATTCTGGGATCAGGTTAATTGTCGGATTAGGAAACCCGGGACCGCAGTACGCATTCACGCGTCACAATGCTGGCGAGAGATGGGTTCGCGCGTTTGCGCAAGAACACAACGTCGCGCTAAAACTAAAGAGAAAGTTTTCCGGTTATACCGGTACGACAAATATTGATGGTGAAACAGTACATGTCCTGATTCCGACTACCTATATGAACCGTTCTGGTCAAAGCGTTGGTACACTCAGCCGATTCTTTGCGATTGCAGTGAATCAGATACTGATAGCTCATGACGAAGTTGCTTTTCCAATGGGTGTCACGAAAATAAAGGAAGGTGGAGGACTTAACGGGCATCGCGGACTTGAAAGTGTCGTTGAACATTTCGGAGGTGTAAAAGATTTTCTGCGTTTGAGAATCGGTATAGGACATCCTGGACAAGCAAGTCTAGTGTCGGCATATCTAACAAAAGAACAGATCTCGCAGTCAGAGTGGCAACAAATCATTGGCAGTGCCCAACTCAAAGATGAAATCCTAGAGGCATTGATTAAAGGAGACAGCCAACGCGCGATGTTATTACTACATACTGAAAGCACCTCCTAGGTTTCAAGAAAGACTGTTTTTCGACGTTTGAGTTACTCGTCGTGGGATTTAAATGTGGGATCGTCGGATTACCTAATGTAGGTAAGTCTACCCTCTTCAATGCACTCACAAAAGCTGGCGCTGAAACGCAAAACTATCCGTTCTGCACCATAGAGCCTAATACTGGTGTGGTCACTGTGCCCGATACAAGGCTGGACACCATCGTGAGCTTAGTTAATCCTAAAGCAGTTGTATCCTCAACCATGACCTTTGTCGACATCGCCGGTCTAATCAAAGGTGCTTCACAAGGTGAGGGGCTAGGGAATCAATTTCTATCACATATTCGCGAAATGGATGCATTAGTCCATGTAGTACGCTGTTTCGATAGTGAAGATATCGCACACGTGCATGGCAAAACTTCTCCACGACTCGACATTGAGATAGTTAATCTAGAATTGATTCTCGCTGATCTACAACAATGTGAACGTCTCCTCGATCGGTTAAAAAAATTAGTCAAAACCGGCGATCGAGATGTACGAGATTTAGTAAGTAAAGCTGAAGTTTGTATTCAAATTCTTGAACAAGAAATTCCTCTTCGAGAGTCCAATCTCGATCTCGAATCTCTTCAACGAAGCAGTTCGATTTCGTTTCTGACTGTCAAACCGATAGTGTACGTAGCGAATATCGGTGAATCGATAGTGGAATCGACAAATTACGTCGATGAAGTTCACGCTGTTGCCAAAGCCGAGAGGAGTGAGTGTATTGTCTTGTGTAGTAAAGTCGAAGAAGAATTACAAGAATTGGATGAATCAGAGCGTGATGAATATGCGAGTGAAATGGGAATTGACGAACTTGGAATCAAGAAATTATCCCGAGTCGGTCAACAAATTCTTGACCTAAATACTTTTTTCACCATAAGAAACAACGACGTACGCGCGTGGACTGTGAAACAAGGCACAATTGCTTACGAAGCTGCCGGAGAAATTCATACTGACTTTCAAAAAGGGTTTATCCGTGCAGAGGTTATCCACTTTAAAGATTTTGCTGATTGTGGTGGCGAACTCGCAGCAAAGCAAGCCGGACGTATGCGGCTAGAGGGTAAAGACTACATCGTGCAAGATGGAGATGTGATTTACTTTCGGTTCAACGTATGATGGTTGTAGACACTTTGTACTTCGTTTTCATGTTGTCCACCAACTTCTAGAAACAGGACTGGAATTTCAATTCACATTCAGATGAAATGAACTCAGTAGAGATTGAGAGTAAACCAACTTTCTGGAAAAACACCATCCTTCGATACCGGAACATTTGTTCAATGATGCATCGGTAATCTTTTTGGTGGAATAACTTCCGCAATCGTAATGCTACCGATGGCACTAGCTTTTGGGGTAGCGTCGGGTCTTGGACCGTTAGCGGGATTGTATGGTGCCATAGCTGTCGGTTTCTTTGCAGCTTTATTCGGCGGTACTCCCGCTCAAATTTCGGGACCTACCGGTCCCATGACCGTCGCAATGACCGCTATTGTGACGATCTATGCAGATAGCCTTGCTTCAGCATTTACGATTGTGATGTTAGCGGGAGTTATACAAATCTTTCTAGGACTCTCACGTTTAGGAAGTTTCATTCAATACACATCGTATTCCGTTATCGCGGGATTCTTGACCGGAATTGGTCTGATCATTATCGTGTTGCACATTAACCCTTGGCTCGGAGTAGAGGTTGCGAGCGGTGGTGTGGTACAGCAGGTCGCCACTTGGGGAAATGCAATAGTAAACATCCAATGGCAAGATTTTGCAGTTGGAGTCATTGCACTAGTCATTTGTTTCTTCTGGCCAAAAAAGCTCCGAAATTATCTCCCAGCACCTCTCGTTGCAATGACTGTGGGAACCTTAATCGCGCTATTTTTCTTACCCGATGTAAAGACTATTGGTTCCATCCCTTCAGGTATGC
>VXYV01000002.1 GCA_009845835.1 Gammaproteobacteria bacterium
TCAAAGGAAACATAGAACCGGTTCCCTAATTATCGCAATTAGAACATGGAGTTTTCGACTTGAAAGATCGTTTGCGAGAATTGTTCGATTATCCGAACACGTCACTTGAAATGTGGTTTGGTATAAAATTACCTCGTACACTCAACTGAGTTTTTCAACTTTGGACTACTCTCACTCAAGTCTATGTCAAGCGAAAGGATAGCATGACAGTAAAACTAAAACGAGAATTCGACTATTATCTAAAGCATCAAGATAAGATTTTCAAGAAGTACAATGGTAAGTACATCGTGATCAAACAAGATTATACACACATTTCCTAGAATCATTCGAAGAACTGCTTCCACACCCAATACACGGGTTAAGCTGGGAAGGATTCGTAATCGAACAAGTTTGCAATCTCGTCAGAGATTCAGCTACTCCTATGTTCTACCGGACCGCCGAAGGCGCGGAAATTGATCTATTATTGGAATGGCACAAAACTTGAGAACTGTGGGCAATTGAGATTAAGTTAACTCTAGCGACGAAAGTGTCACGCGGTCTCTATGTGGGGATCGACACTTTGAAGACTAACAGAAACTTCATCGTCTGTGCCGACAGCACAACACAAAATATTTCACCTGCAGTAGAGTGCTATAAACTTGTCGACTTTCTCGAGATGTTGAGTGAATATGTCTGCGCACTGTAAGAATGAATTAAGAGCCGAAGTAATCAAGAATGGATGAATCATGAACGCTAGTACAACATTGGAGAATTCACAGATGCCAACGTCGATACCTCGTTTCGACCTCTATACAGGTGACTGCCGCCAAATCCTCACAAACATTGAAGATGAAAGCATCCACATGGTATTAACAGACCCCCCATACTTTCTTGATGGCCTAGATAATAGGTGGAAAAAGGGTCATGCGATTCCACGCAATAGTGGGACGGTTGGCGGGCTTCCTGTCGGCATGAAATTCGATCCCGAGCAAGGTCGTAAACTACAGGAATTTTTAACACCTGTTTGCGAAAACTTATTACGCGTCTTAGTCCCAGGTGGTTTTATGTTGATGTTCTCATCTCCACGGCTGTATCACCGAATGGCATTGAGTGCCGAAGAAACTGGCTTTGAAATTCGCGATCAATACGTTTGGAGATTCACCAAGAGTGCTCAGTTTAAAGCATTTTCCATGGATCATTTCGTGGCACAAAATTCAGAACTATCGGCGAACGAACAAGATTCTATGTTACAGAACTTAGCTGGTCGCAAAACACCACAACTCCGTCCGCAGTTTGAATCGATACTTTGTGCACAAAAACCTCGACACGGCACTTTCGTCGACAACTGGTCAAAATACAGAACTGGGCTCATCGATCCACGACAATCTCTTGACGGAAACTCACCATCAACTGTGATGCATGTAGAAAAATCAGAAAAGCAATCTTTTAACAAACATTTGACACCCAAACCAGTTCAACTGTGCGAACATTTAATACGACTGTTTACAATGAAAGGACAGATAGTTCTCGATCCGTTTGTCGGTAGTGGTACTACTTGCATCGCCGCATATGCAGCAGAACGCGCCTGTTTAGGAATTGACATCAACGACGAATACGTGCAAATTGCTAAACGCAGACTTGCTGAATTGGATCGGAAGATAGTAATCGATTGATTTGAAGTTGAAGAATCGGTCTTGATCCTCACAAGTAAGGAATCTTATGTCTAAATCTCGTGAAAAAGTACTCAATACACTCTGCTTGGGGTATCGGATATTTGGTGCGATGGGATGGGGAGAACTCGGAGATGGACACATCAGTGCGCGCGATCCCCTTCAGCACGATTGTTTCTGGCTCTTGAAGTATGGAGTCGCGTTCACGCGTGCGACAGTCGACGACTTTATCTTGCTTAATCAACAAGGCGAAACGGTCGCAGGTGAAGGATTTGCCAATGCACCGGGTTTTCGAATCCATATGCCTATCCTCAGAGCTCGTCGTGACATTAACGCTGCAGCACATACCCATACCCCGTGGGGGACACCATTTTCTGCCGAAGTACGGCCAGTTGAACCGATCTCCCAAGAGTCCTGTGTGTTCTACCACGATTGTGTAATCTTCGACGACGAGGAAGTCCGAATACAAGATATTGAGGCTGGCGAACGGATTGCTCAGTGTTTGGGAAGAAAAAACTCGATCATCTTACGCAACCACGGACTCCTTACCGCAGGTGAAAGTATCGAAGGTGCAGTAGCGCGCTTTGCATTACTTGAACGAGTTGCAGAAACTCACATGAAAGTTAGAAATCCGAAACCACTTTCAGCTGCAGCAGTTCATCATGCACAGACAAATCTTTTCGGCGAACGGAAACAGCAGGCTGTCTTCGATTATCTCGTCGGACACTTCGCTCTCGCATGAGCGAGTAACAGGCGAACTATAAGGATTTCAGGAGTCTATTATTGAATCAAGCGAAACGTAGAGAAATATTTTCTCGTTTTCAAGCCGCAAACGAGAATCCAGTAACAGAATTGCAATACAAAACCCCATTTCAACTTCTAGTTGCTGTGGTTCTTTCGGCTCAAGCTACTGATGTTAGCGTCAATAAAGCAACCCAAGCTCTATTCAGAGATGCTCCGACGCCGACGAGTATATTTGCCCTAGGTCTTGAAAAACTCAAAGAGTACATCAAGACCATTGGTTTGTTCAACGCGAAAGCCGAAAATATTTTGAAAACATGCGATATCCTGTTGACAAAGTACGACGGTAAAGTACCCAGTGAACGCGAACAATTGGAGAGTTTACCTGGAGTCGGTCGAAAAACCGCGAACGTCATTTTAAATTCAGCTTTTGGCAAGCCGGTCATTGCAGTTGATACTCACATATTCCGTGTCGCAAATCGAACCAAGGTAGCTACTGGAAAGAATCCTCGCGAAGTTGAAGATCGTTTAACTAGGTTGGTACCAAAGGAATATTTACTTGGTGCCCACCACTGGTTAATCCTTCATGGACGCTACGTCTGTACCGCCAGAAAACCCAAATGTCTCACTTGCCCGATTGAAGACTTATGTGAATACCGCTCTAAAAACTTACCAAATTAAGTGTAAATCGGTTTTAATATAAGTTAATATGCTACTAAAAGAACGATTTCGAGAATTCATGCCGGTCGTTCTCGATTTAGAAACCGGAGGAGTGAATCCCATTCGCAATGCAATCCTGCAGATTGCGGTTGTACTTCTCGATTGGCAATCAGACCGACTGGTCCCAGGTGAATCTTATTCGTGGGAGGTAACACCATTTGAAGGCTCGTTAATCAGTGAAACTTCGATTCAAATGAATCATATTGACCCGAACGACGAGTCGAGAAATTCTCAGAATGAAGATGAGTGTCTGCGAGATTGCAATCGCATTATTCGAAAAAGACTACGAGCAGAGGAGTGTAAACGCGCATTATTGGTGGGACATAATGCCCATTTTGATCGAAGTTTCTATCGATGTGCGATGTACCGAAACAAAATCAAACGCGATCCCTTTCACTTATTTACGGTGCTTGACACAGCGTCTCTTTCGGCACTGGTTTATGGTCATACCGTACTTTCAATCGCTTGTGAACGCGCGGGGATCGAATACGATATAGACCTAGCTCATTCAGCTCCCTACGACGCCAAAGTTACGGCAGAATTGTTTTGTATGATGGTCAATGAGTTTCCGTATGAACCTACTTGGCCATTAGAATCCAATTTCGAACTTAATAGTTCGTGAAGATCCCGTCGAGTATCGGCGACTAATAAGCTACAGTTACTCCGACTGGCTGTCCGAAACGGACAAAAGCAATGGAGCGAGCTCCCCTTTTGCATGCATATCAGCTACGATATCGCAACCACCGATTAACTCGCCATTCACGTAGAGTTGCGGAAAAGTTGGCCAATTAGCGACTTTGGGTAATGTGGCGCGAATCTCTGGGTTAGCAAGAATATCTACGTAAGCAAAGCGTTGTTCACACTCGGACAGACACTGAACAGTCCTGGCCGAAAATCCACATTGAGGGGTGTGCGGTGAACCTTTCATGTATAGGAGTATTGGATTATTAGCGATTTGCTCTTTAATAATTTGTTCGATGTCTTCTGACATATATGACCTCTTCGATTCTTTTTTGAAATTAGTGGGAGACTAACAGTTCTCGGGAATTTCGTAAATTTTACTTCGAAACAGTTTACCTAAACCGATAATCGCAGTCCAGCTTGGTTCAACCTCGCATCGGCAATATTGATGTACTCAGAAGAAACATCGATGCCAATCCAATTTCGATTTACGGATTGTGCCATCTTACAAGTGGTACCACTTCCACACATAGGATCTAACACTGAATCACCCTCATCTGACCACGACAAAATATGATCAAGTGCTAGTTTTTCGGGAAACACCGCAGGGTGTTGGAAGGCAATTTTGTCGGTAGTGCTTCCTCCAAAACCAACTGCATAAGACCAAATATTTGTACGTACTTTTTTCTCTTTAATTCGACAGTTCGTTTTCGATTCACCGCATCTGGTCCTTTATTTGAAACAGCTGTCTCCCATCCGTGACGTTTTGTTGGTTCCATTATCGGATTGAATGTCTTTGGTTTCCCCTTGGAGAATACAATCATCAACTCGTAGCAATTGGTGTACGCATTTGAGCGCATGAATGGGGTGTTCTTCTTTTGATAAATCATCACATCATGCACCGTAAATCCACAATCACGTCCCATGAACGCATGATTGAAACTTGATAGACTTCGACCGTCGTTGATCTTTTCACCAACAACCCAAATACAAACGCCACCGGGTTTAGTAACTCGATAAATAGCTGCGAGCATGGTATTTGCGTCAAACGAAAACCCTTTGTAATTACGTAAATCTTCGTACGGTGGACTAGTAACTGTCAAATCGAAACAATTCTCCGAAAAATCGTGCATCAGTACTTCCGCTGCATTCCCGACTATGAATCTATTCAAAATCATTGAAAATCGTCCTATTCTTTAGTTTGATTTTAACCGGTCGAATTTTTATGTTCTCAGCCACTGAGTCGGAAAGTATTAGATTGTCGTTGTAAATTCACGACATCAAGTATTGAGTTAATCTTTAATGAACTAGTCAGAACTAAACTTTCAATTAAGTGAAGGAATGTAAGGTTCTCTACCACCCAAATTTGTCAACTATTGCTAGACTTGCCACAACCGATGAATGAATCTTGAACGTGTAGGATGCTCAAAAAGATATCAGAGAAGATGGTCGGTTGTTTTACTACACTCTCTTGTACGGAAAAGCCCTGCTAAGTACCTCAATCAACACAAGGTGTTTAATTTGATCGACAGCTAGTTCATTAACATACCTCGACGTAATTTCTTTCTCTCTCACTCCATAACAATAACATTTGAAAAGGACTTCGATGTTTGATTTCTCTACCCGCCTCAACCGTAAAAACTCCGACAGCATTAAGTGGTCTCGGTATCGCAATACCGATGTTTTACCATTCTGGGTCGCGGACATGGACTTTGCGACACCGAAGTTCGTATTAGACGCCATACGACACAGGTTAGAACATCCTATTCTTGGGTATAGCGATATACCGCCTGAACTGACACAAGCTTTCATTCAATGGGCGCAACGTCATTTCAATTGGTCGATTCAGGAAGAGTGGGTATTGTGGTTACCGTCTGTGGTCGGCGGGCTCAATGTCGCTGTACGTGCGGTGGGAAAAGAAGACGATCACTGCGTGATACCGATCCCAATTTACCCACCGTTCCTTACCATACCTGAGTTAAATCAACGTATTCCAATTCTCTCAAACTTGATCCTCGAAAATAATCGATGGGTAATGGACTTAAACGACATCGAAAAGAAAACCGAGCAAGCCTCTACTTTGCTAATCAGTAACCCTCAGAATCCCACCGGACGGGCTTATTCGAAAACTGAATTACAAGAACTTGGTAATCTGTGTGTTCGAAACAATACGGTCATTGTTTCAGACGAAATTCATTGGGGAATTATTCTCAATCCAGCCACACCACACACTCCGATAGCAACCATTTCGGAAGCGATCTCACAACAGACTATCACTTTAATTTCACACACGAAAACCTACAACATTCCAGGTGAATCGTGTGCAGTCGCCGTGATAAATAATCCAGAAATTCGGGAAAGCTTTAGAACCTGGGGAACTGGCATGTTACCAATTTGTTCCCCCTTAGCCCTTGCAGGAGCTACCGCCTCGTTTTGCGATACAAGTTCTTATTTGGTTGAACTGAATCAATACCTCAGAGACAATCGTGATCTACTTGTAACAGCGGTTAACGATATTGGTACGTTGCATGTGACAAAACCTGAAGCTACCTACCTCGCGTGGATTGATGTACGCAATTTGTCTCTAGCCGATCCTATCACGCATTTTGAACAACATGGACTGGGGTTATACGATGGCTCCGAATTTGGAGTGCCAGGTTTTGTGCGTTTTAATTTTGCGGTACCGAGACTACTATTGTCTGAAGGAATCGAAAGGTTATTAATTGCTTAAACCGAAAACCAATGTCCAATACAGATAAATTCTCATCTATGTAATTCGTTACAACAACGTATTAGAAATCAAAACGAACAAAATGAACCAAAGTCTAGGTTATTACAAAGTTCGTATTACCTAGAAATTGAAAGCAATCATTTCCCGACTCTGGCTCTGAGTCACGTACTGAAGTGAACGTTTTAGTATCACCAAACATACAGAGTACGAATCCGGTAAACCAAAGACAGCAGGTTCGTTTTGCTCCGAAAGAACAATCTTGTTGTTGGTTTCAATCGTTCGCAAGAAACGATTGAACTCTTGCAAATCGATAACACTGTTGTAATGTCGATTCGAGTTGTTGAAATAAGGTGGGTCAAGATATACGAGTGCATTGGTTACTGCCGAAAACTCAGTGTAGTCCTTGTTGACTATGGTCAGTTCTTGAATCGTCTCGCTCAATTGCAGCAAATCACCGAGATCCAGTTTTGGACAACGACTATGTTTGCGAACGGAAGAATTAAAGCGATTCTTGCGGTTGAACCGAATTTTTCCAGAAAAAGCATTTTTTGCGAGGTAGAGAAAGTTCGCGGCACCATCCACACCGGACTCTAGATTCTGGGTACGTACATCGTAGAAGTGTTGTTCGGAGGACTGCTTGTAATGTTCGTTGTATAGCGACCACAGTTTATGTGGTTCACATTGCAAATGCTGAATTAGATTAACGACAACCGGATTGTTATCGTTGTAAGTTACACGTTTCGCGCCGTAACGAGCACAGGCATAGAAAGCGAATGAACCACCACCACCGAAAATGTCATAGAGATGGTTGTCAAACTCAGCTGGAAGAATTTCGTCAAATATGTATGAAAAACCTGCCTTGCAACCGATATACGGGATGATTTTTAATTTTGTACTTCTTCGATTGTTGACGACGAACTCTTTAGACACATTGGTTGAACTAAACATTTCTACCAATCCATAACCGCTATCTTGTATGTTAATGATTTCCGGTATAACCGGAAGAAAACAAGCGTAGCACAATCAATTGCCAACGCTAGATTTGCGCATGAAGTGAACGTACGTATAATATTTAGTAGAGTGCTAAAATTATGGTGGAAGAAGTCGCAGGACAACAAGATTGTGATATTTGGTGTCCAATAAAAAGTTGGTTCTGCTACTTGACAAACGAAATAAATGTGTAACGATACCTAGAGTTCGTACAAAAACCTTTTTCAATCACGCTCGCAAACAATCGCGATCAGACTGAAAATTCGATGCCGCTCACTTTAGTACTAAGTATCGCCCAAAGACGATACCCCTTGCAAATTACTTATAACTTCGAAACATAAGGCAACGGGAGATGCTGATCGAGTAGTTTAATTTGCATAAATTGACCGTTTTGAACTATCATATAGCCAATATTTAACCCCCCACTGGTTTACTACAAGGAAAACCATTTGTGAAAGTCTACTGGTTAATCATTCCACTGCTACTATTCGTTGGCGTGTCAATGTATGCCGACATCTATAGAGGTTATAGAACAATCGACTGCACTGGTGAATATTTAATCGCAGACAGTTTGATAGATTTATATAAACAAGACGGCCAGGAAGGCCCCGACGGGGAGGTATGGAACTTTGAGTCGTATATTGAATTGCCATTTATTGAAGATTGTAGAAGGTTCTCCGGCACTGTATCCATCATTGTTAAAATCCTACTTGCCAATGACGATACCCCACCTGTCGTTTTCCTTCCCGCCCCCTTTCCATTCACAGTCCCATGGGCTGATTTTGATGAAGAAAAAAACCAAGAACTTTTAGATAGTTGGCTACCCAAAGCTAAAAAAAGACGCGCAGACTGGGAGGGCATCTATTCAGGAGCAACGTTATCAACCGAAGTAACAGTAGAATGGAAATTAAATAAAGATATTCAAGATGAAACCGAACGCAACACGCTAGCTCAGATAGATTTCGAAAAAGACCCTTGGGAAATTGAAATATTTCTTAGAAATATCTACGTAATTGCAAATGCACATCAAATCCCACCTCAGCACTTAATTATCTACGCGCAAATGGAAGAACTTATTCATGCAAAACAAGCCAAAAAACTTGCAGAACGTGATGGTATGAGTACCGATGAATTCGAAGGTTTCGATCTAGCTGATTTCCACGCGATGGAAGTGGAAGCAAAAATAACCATAGAAGAGGAAGTTTGGCCAATCTTGTATGGTATATTACCCCCGCTGTTATTGGAACCACTTGAAAACAATCCAGCTTTCGAAGACTATTGGGAAAATCGAGAGGAATATTACGAACTTGTTGAAAAAGAACGTAACGGAGAAATTGAAGAACCCGATGTAGAAAGGTTTGAGGCGTTAAAAGAGTATTTTAGAAACCTACCTCTGGTCGGAAGTAGAATAAACCAAAAGTACGAAGGCAAAGCCGAAGAACCTCAAACTAAATAATCCGAATGAAAGTTAATATTCGAATAACCGCTTGGTTAAGTGCTTGTTTTTGTCTCATTTTGTTGACCTTGGGGGCTTTCTTGTGGTTAAGTCCCCCGCGCGCTATACCCGCCGAATCCCCGACTGTAGCTACAAATAACACCCTCAGCACGAGTCCGACTACAATCACTCAAAAACCGGTTGTCAACCCACAAGTTGCTGTTAACAAACCACACCAACCACACCAACCAGTTGTCAATCCACAAGCAGTTACACTTAGTAGCCTGACTCTACCGCCAGTTGATTACCCCACTGGGTCCATCGGCGAAGCCTGCGAATTGAATACATTCCCTCCCCGCCATCTTGACCCAGAAATACGGCGCGGCCTTGAAAACTCACCCTACGATAACACCGGCGGGTTCAAGCAGTTAGACGAGGAAAAATGTCGGCTTGCGGTAGAAAACCATATGAACCCGATTAACCCCAACCTTTGGGGAAGGGAAAACGACACGCATGGAAGTCATAGTGTCCATGCACTCGTCGCCGTCGATAACCCCTTAACCTTTGAACGAATTTTTACTGATCCAGCGGGGGATTTTGCACGAGTACAAGAAGCTTTAGCACGCCCTGAATGTCAACTCGGACAAGATACCGCAACCAACTGGCAACTTAACGAAACCTGCCATGCTGACGCCATGCTCAACTATGCCATGGTGACACGATTTTGCTACAATTTTGGTATTTTGACCCGTCCTAAGCAATACTACTCGAAAGAGGATAATCCAACTCCCGAACAAGATCGTCGTATGTGGATACAACATTTAGAAGGCGGTTGGGTGAGAAGAAAGTGTCAAAGTTTAGACCCGAATCTCAAATTATGGTTGCCGGTACATACCGAATTACGGCAGCAGATTCAAGAACTTCAAATTGGTGATAAAAACAAATCCGTAAATGCAACGTTGATCGAGCTAGCGGCACGACTAGGCGAGGAAGCCGCCGGGTTGACACACCCGGTTGATATTGAAAGGATCCGCGGAAAACCGCAGTGTGATGAAGAAGGTTATCAATACGGCCCCCTAGCTGAGTGGTTTACTACCGATTTGAGCGACCCGACAAACCTTTTTTCCAAACTTACCCCTAGTGTCGACCGCTTTCGCCACCTCGTCCCACTGTTTGGAAAGAATATCAAAGCGAAAGGAAAAGTGATCAGTTTTGATCATGAAGCACTTGCGCGACACTTATGCACCCCACCCTATCATATACCCCCTTCGGTCGACGAAGCCCCGGACCCTGAACCACCGAGTTGTCGTGAGATTGTCACCGAATTACGGCAGGAAAAGCTTTCCCCTTCGATGCTGGAATTGCTCACAACCTTCGAAGACGTCGCGATACGCCTTGACGTCTATGAATGACCGCTAAAAAACGCCCCGTCAGATTGAACGAAAAGCATCCGCACCACAACGCGTACTTGAATGATTAAATGCGGTTCTGCTTAATTTTGAGATTTTGTAAGTAAAAAACTGACCTACGACGAATCACATCACGCAGATCACAGAATAGAGTATTTGCTATCCAAGTTGGTTGCTGAATCCGATCCATAACCTGCTTCGAGTTCACGCGTCAAGTCTCGCCGTTTCCTCATCATATTCACGTTGCTCCTCATCAATCATCCGGAAACGAGTTACGACTACGCTCAAGTCCAGTTTTTGACATTTTCGAACTAGTTTTTTCCGAATGTTTACACCAATCGACTCATTTTGGGATAATATATAACAATTCGAAACCTATCCACTTTACCTAAAGTCTAGATTTTTCATGGATGAATCACAAGAACTCCGAGTAATCAAACGCGACGGTCGCGTCGTACCCTTCGACCAAGCTAAAGTTCACAATGCGATTTCTAAAGCATTTATCGGTGTTGAGGGGGTCGCCTCAACCGGTTCAACAGAAATCCGCAACCAGATTGACTCCTTAGCACAGAGTGTAACCGAACGTTTCGAAAGAGGTTCGATCAACGGTGCGGCGATCAACATCGAAGACATCCAAGATCAAGTAGAACTCGCACTCATGCGAGAGGGATTGCAAAAGATTGCGCGAGCCTACGTGATTTGGCGCGAAAATCGCGCCCAAGTCCGAAAGGAAAAACAAGTCGAAGAGTTTTCACTGTCCGACGCTACCCTAACCTACATCCGCTCTGATGGCACAGAAACACCACTTGAACGACACACTTGGAATGAAGTCCTCGAAGAAATTTGTTTCAATCTCGATTCCGTCAATCCCGAGAAATTGTTCGAACAAGCTACCCGAGATGCATTCAAAGGTATTACTGAGAACGAAGTATTTCAAGCACTCACACTAGCCGCCAAAACACTGATTGAATCTGAACCAAATTATGGGTTTGTGGCCGCTCGGCTACTTATGATTCGTCTGCGTCAAGAAGCAATTCCGTTTCTCTACACAGACCTCAATGAGCAACATCAATTCAGTACAAGTACCACTTCCTCAATTTATCAAGAGTCTTTTCCGGCATTCATCCAAAAAGCTGTGGAATTGGGATTTATTTCACCCGAACTCGCTAACTTTGATTTACAAAAACTGAGTTCACATCTTCGCGCCGAACGGGATCAACAATTTTCGTTTCTTGGTTTACAAAATTTATATGATCGGTACTTCTTACAACAGGATGGTACCCGTTTCGAGTTGCCTCAGTCGTTTTTTATGCGGGTATCAATGGGTCTCGCTATTCAAGAAGTTGATCGCGAAGAGAGGGCTATAGAGTTTTACAACCTACTCTCTTCGTTTGACTTCATGAGTTCTACCCCTACTCTCTTTAATTCCGGTACCGTCCGCTCGCAGCTATCTTCTTGCTATATTTCTACTGTACCCGACGATTTACGAGGTATTTTCGACGCAATCAACGACAACGCTATGCTCAGTAAATGGGCAGGTGGGCTTGGGAATGATTGGACTAGAGTACGGGCAATGGGTTCGTATATCCAAGGCACCAACGGCAAATCGCAAGGTGTCGTACCATTCCTAAAGATTGTCAACGATACGGCAGTTGCCGTTAATCAGGGTGGTAAACGTAAAGGCGCTGTCTGTTCCTACCTCGAAACGTGGCATCTTGATATCGAAGAATTTCTCGATTTGAGAAAAAACACCGGCGACGACCGGCGCCGTACACACGACATGAATACCGCCAATTGGATCCCGGATTTATTTATGGAACGCGTGATGAATAAGGATCTATGGACTTTATTCTCACCCTCTGATGTACCCGAATTACACGATCTGTATGGAACCGAGTTTCGCAAAGCTTATGAACATGCTGAAGCCAAAGCCCGCCAGGGTGAAATATCACAATTTCGTGTCGTACAAGCGGAAGATCTTTGGCGGAAAATGTTGGAATCCATTTATGAAACCGGGCATCCCTGGTTTACCTTCAA
Source organism: Gammaproteobacteria bacterium (assembly GCA_009845835.1). Taxonomy (GTDB): domain Bacteria; phylum Pseudomonadota; class Gammaproteobacteria; order Pseudomonadales; family Azotimanducaceae; genus Bin55. The sequence continues at coordinate 12,394 of VXYV01000002.1, forward strand.
AGATTCGTGCAATATTCGTTCACCACAAAAACATACTGGTGTAATTCACTCGTCCAATCTCTGCACCGAAATCACCCTAAATACTTCTGACCAAGAAATCGCGGTTTGTAATCTAGGATCCCTCAATCTCGCAAACCATATCGATGAGTCTGGGAATCTCCAACTCGATAAGTTACGCAATACTGTTCGTACTGCAATCCGGATGTTAGACAACGTTATCGATATCAATTATTACGCTGTCGATGCCGCCAGGGATTCCAATGTACGCCATCGACCGATCGGTTTAGGATTGATGGGTTTTCAAGACGCGCTGTATCAAAAACGTGTTCCTTACAGTAGTCCCGAAGCAGTGCACTTTGCCGATGAAAGTATGGAAGCGATTTCGTACTTTGCAATTGAAGCTTCTTCCGATTTAGCAGTAGAACGCGGTAGTTACTCGACTTACGATGGCTCATTATGGAGTCAAGGCATTTTACCGCTAGATTCGCTACGGTTACTTGCTGAAACTAGAAGCACACAGGAGTTTGCCAAGTTTGATTTCGAAGCGCGCTTGGATTGGGAAGCATTGCGAACTAAAGTAGTGCAACAAGGTATGCGTAACTCAAATACACTCGCTATAGCACCCACGGCGACTATCGCGAACATTGTCGGAATCAATCAATCAATCGAACCAGCTTATCAAAATCTGTATGCGAAACAGAATATTTCTGGCGATTTTGTGGTTGTTAATCCGTACTTGGTCAATGATCTCAAAGAAATAGGGCTCTGGGATCAGTGGATGTTTGTCGATCTCAAAGCTAAAAATGGCAGTATCCAAACCATGGATCGAGTTCCCAACAAATTGAAGGAACTGTATCGGACGGCATTTGAAATTGAACCGAAGTGGATAATCGCGGCCGCAGCGCGACGACAGAAATGGATCGATCAATCGCAATCTTTAAATTTGTATATCGCCCAAGCAAGTGGTCGCAAATTGGATGAGATGTATCGAGAAGCTTGGAAGAGTGGGCTTAAGACTACGTATTACTTGCGTTCATTAGGCGCAACCGATTCTGAAAAATCTACGATTGATGAGGATACCGCGTTAGCGGCGGTACCACGAGCAACAACTTCACCTACGGACGAGGAAACACAAGAAGACGGTAGTACCGAGTTCAAACTAGGTACACCAGCAGCGGTACCCGAAACTTGTAGTATTGATGATCCTGATTGTGAAGCGTGCCAATAATTGTTATCCGAAGCGATTACTAAACCCGTAAAACAAGCATTTCGTACCGTTCGAATTACCAAGAATCAATAGTTTTAAAAATTAAACCAGAAAAAGACTTGTTAGAATTCTGTAAACTAGTTATCATATTAGCTTATGACCTAGGTCATACGAGAATCACAAGGAATCGAACCATGCAGTCTTCATTGAAGGAGGAGAATTATGGGACTAAAGTGGCACGACGACACTGACGTCGAACCAGAAATGGAAAATGTATCGTTAAAGCAAAAAACTGCTAACTCAACCGATTGGGAAGCCCCATTGAATTTCGATACAGACTCAAATAACAGCGAAACCTTAGCAGCCGCTGAATTTGAGGAATTTGGCGACAACTATGAACGAGTAACTGTCGACCAAAAACGCATCATAAATTGCCGCGCCGATTTGAACCAACTCGTACCGTTCAAATATATGTGGGCATGGCAAAAGTACTTGAACGGCTGCGCCAATCACTGGATGCCACAAGAAGTCAGTATGAGTGCTGATGTAGCTCTGTGGAAATCCGACGACGGTCTTACCGAAGATGAACGGCGCATCGTCAAACGAAGTTTAGGATTCTTCTCAACCGCAGACTCGCTAGTCGCTAATAATCTGGTGCTAGCTGTGTATCGCTTGATTACCAATCCTGAATGTCGTCAGTATCTGTTGCGACAAGCGTTTGAGGAAGCAATTCACACTCATGCTTATCAATACTGTATTGAATCATTAGGTATGGACGAAGGTGAAATCTTCAACATGTACCACGAAGTACCGTCAGTAGCGCGAAAAGCCGCGTGGGCGTTACGGTACACACAAGAATTATCTGATCCAAATTTCACAACGGGTACACCCGAAACAGATCGCGCCCTACTTAAAAACCTCATCGCGTTTTATTGCGTATTAGAAGGGATCTTCTTCTACTGTGGATTCTCTCAAATACTCTCTATGGGAAGACGCAACAAAATGACCGGCACGACTAAACAGTTTCAGTTCATTCTGCGCGATGAATCGATGCATTTGAACTTTGGTATCGATGTAATCAACACGATTATTGCCGAAAATCCCGAACTTTGGGACGAAGAAATGAAAGATCTCGCAACACGTATGATTGTAGAAGGTACGCAGTTAGAAGTAGACTATGCACAAGATACCATGCCGCGTGGAGTTCTAGGAATGAATGCGCGTGAGATGACAAAATTCTTGCATTACATCGCGAATCGTCGGCTCACTAGCATCGGATTACCCAAACACTACGCTGACGCCACCAATCCATTTCCTTGGATGGCAGAAATGATGGACTTGAAAAAGGAAGAAAACTTTTTTGAGACGAGTGTAACGCAGTATCAGGATCGTAGTATGCTAAGTTGGGACTAACCTAATCCCCCACATTCACGACTTCTAGTCAACCAGCTGAGTTAACTCTTGAAGCGACTAATTTCTGTCGCAGGCTAACGAACTGCATTAACGGAAATTACTTCGCTATACGTAAGGTTTTGTAATATTCTGTTACAAATAGACATATAGTTACAACACAAGCTGTCTATCGTTGTAAAATACTTTACTTCGAATACACAGTCGACCAAAACAATGAGATGTAGTGGGCTCGCGACCCACACACCGTGTACAACCACATTGAACTTCCACGATGTTCAAATCCATTTTTAAGCGAAAACCAAGATTAGATCATGCCGATCCGTTGGTACGTCAGGCTGCACTTGAACAGCTTAACAACCTATCGTTCGATGACTATTCTCGTGTTGCTCGTACAGACGACGACCTCAGTGTACGTAAATCAGCGCTGCGCAAAGCAAATTCACTGGACTTGTACAGAGAGTTTATGGATAACGAATTGCTGTCGAAATTTTGTTGCGAACATATCATTGAAAAAATTGACGACAATCATGAACTTGCACAAGATCCACGAATCTTTTCGTTACGATTACAACGAATCGAGGATCCGAGATTGATTCTCGACCAAGTGTCAAAATTGGATTCGGTCGCGCAATGTGCTGCAACCATCATGGCGATGCCGGACCGAGAAATCAGACTAGCAGTTTCAAAGCAAATCGAAGACCTAAATCTTGTTTCCGAAATAGAAAAGCAAAGCCGCAATCGCGATAAGAGTTTAAATCGGCTTGTACGAGATCGCCTCAGTGTTCATCGAGAGTTAGTTCTAGAAAAAAGTCGCCTAGAACAACTAGCTCTCGAAATCGTCGAACGCGCCAAAAGTACGACCATCCAAGACGTCCATTACCATGCACGACGTTTAGCAGTGGAACGCGAATGGACTGGAATATTGGAACAAATTGATCTCCTCAATGGACGTCTCAAGGAACTAGGCGAGATTGATATCGACACCGATTCCCTAGCCAAAGAGTTCCCACAACGCGACGACCAATTGCAGGAGTCCACCGCGCAAACTGTAAATTTTGCCGCGATACTCATGAAATTGAAGAACTGTAACGGTACAGTTGAAGAAATTGACACATGCGAACATGATTGGTTGGAAGCTCTCAAGGTACGAGCCGCGCCTAGCGAAACTGCCGATGAATTCTATCGCCTAGCAAATCAGAAGCGCAACGAAATTCGAAGACAGCAGGTTCGTGCCGAACAAAAACAAACTGTTGAACGATTGCTGAAACCTATAGCATGGACGACTCCAGATAAATCTATTCGCGACTGGCGAAAAATTTGGCAGTCCTACGATCGCGCTAAAGCACGTATTCGAGTGATCAACAAATTCATACGGACATTCAATGTAAAAAGCGAACCGGAGCATGAGGAGTGGAATTCATCGTTGCTTGCACTGTCAACGACTTTAAAAGAGAGAATTGAACTTTGCGATGCTTTGCGTACCAAACACGTCGATCAATTTCATAAGCATTTAGCGTCAGTTACGAAATTCGTCGAACGTGGAGAACTCAAAAAAGCGCAATCGGAAGAAAGAGCAGCGCAAACATTGATGAATAAATTGCCACGCGACGAGCAACGAAAAATGGCAATATTGTTCGCACCGGTATCAGCGTCGGTAAGAAAGTTGGTTGGCTGGCAGGAATTCGCCGAGACACCTAAACGAGAGGAGCTTTGCAAAGCTATCGAAGAATTGGCTCGTAACCCATTGGCACCGGAACAACAATTTGAGAAGATTCGGGAACTACGGGAAGCATGGATTCAATTGAGCCCTCCGCGGACCCGTACCGAAAGAGAATTGCAAGACCGATACGATAACGCCGCTGCAAAAGCGTTTAAAGTTTGCGAAGATTGGTTTGAAAAGCGCGCTAAACTTCGCCAACGAAATCTCCAAGCACGCGCAGTTATAGTTGAACAATTACGTTCGTTCAACGAACAGTCCGACATTGAAAACATGGATTGGAGTGAAGCACAACACATACTAAAAACCACTGTTGCGAAATGGCGAACGTTGTTTCCGGTAGAACGAGCTGAAAACAAACCACTCCAGAAAGAGTTTGACAAGCACATCAAAGAGTTACGTTCAACCATAACTGCATTCTGGGATACTAATAAAGAACAAAAACAGGCTATCGTCGAATCAGTTCGTGAAGCACTAGGTAACGAAGAGTTAACGATAGAAAATTTGCTCGATTTCGTAGTTAAACAGCAAGGTCAATGGAAGTCGATCCCGACAGCTGGACCCAGGTTTGAAGGGCGATTATGGCGTGAATTTTCTTCTCTTTGTAATGAAGCCTTTGATTTGAGAACGACTCAGAAAGAACAGCGGCGCTCAGAAATTAATGAGAATATCGAAGAGGCTGAACGCCTAGTTAAGTCCTTAGAAGATTTATCAAAACAAAGCAGTGATTCCATTAACCAATCCGTTAACCAAGTATTGCAAGATACTTTGGCGCGAATCGAGAACATTGATCTACCAAAGCGAATACACGCTAAGTTGACCGACAAAGTTTCTGATCTCACGACGGCGATCAAGCAAAAACTTGCTGAATACAAAGTGCGAGAAATTTACGAAAATCTTGAATCTCTATTAGAACTTGATAAAGAGTTAAGTGAACTTGAAGCAAGAGACGAAGAAATTAGTGAAGAATTCCAAACGAAACTCGGCGACTTTAGGCCGTGGTTTCTCCAACGTTCGGCCGAAACTGCGAGCAAAAACGCGATTTCACTGCATGACATCGTCCTTCGTACCGAGATTCTCGCGGACGTACCGTCGCCCGAGACAGACGCAGCGAAACGGATGCAGATCCAAGTATCACGCTTACAACAAGGCTTATCGAGTGGTGGTCAAGCTGACGAACAGAGAATCGAACCGTTAATTGAACAATGGTGCTCGTTGGCTTATGGTGAGCAACCTTTACGTGAACGGTTTCATTACGCTGCAAAGGCACATCTCAAACCGCAGAAATAACTCAGTTTGTCAGTCGTTGACTGTTCAATTCTGATACGGTAATGCGTTTAGCATACGCTTGAACTGTCCCTGAATACGTTTATCACAAATCGTGATCCGGCCGCGATCAGTTTCAGTTCGAATTAACCGACCACAGGCTTGTTTCAACTTCAGTATCGTCGATGCAATCTGCAAAGTCGTATATATTTCACTTTCCGACAAACCTGCGGCCTGTAAGTGTTCATGTTTAGACCGGTAGACTGGGTCAGTGAAAACTTCGAACGGTAATTTCGTAATGATAACGTGCTGACAATAATCTCCTGGGAGATCCACACCTTCACGTAGCGCATTAGTACCAAACAGATAACTCTTCATTCCGGCGTCAATTCGTTGTTTATGTTCTTCTAACAAGAGTGGTATTCCGCCCTCGCGTTGTTGCGTGTAGCAATGCTTTTTGACCGTTGGCGACAGTTTATCAAGAATCTCAAGCAACATACTCCAAGATGTAAATAGTACGAGTGCACTTTGATTCTGTCCTAAAAACGACGGCAGTTTGGTAGCAAGTTCAGCGACAAACTTTTCGCGCACTTTTTGCTTCGGTTCATATTTGAATTTTGGTAGTTGCAGTGATACACAATCGGTCAAATCAAGTGGAGTGTCAACCAACAAAGTATCGACGAAAGACGAATGGTTCAAGCCAACATTCATTAAGAAATGTTGGAAGTTGTCATTTGCGTCGATAGTCGCCGAAGTTAGTATCGCGCGATCGATGTGTTCCCACAAATACTTCGACGCGAGGGAACCGGTTTCAATAGGAACGGAACGTAATACATACCGACTCTCTTCAGTTTTACTCTTTTCAATCCACCGAGCCGGTGCGTATTCATCAGATGACTCAGAATAGCAATGAAAAAGACCAACAGCCTCTTCAAGCCGAGAAAGAACTTGCGCTAGTGAATCTAGCAACTCGACAAATTTAGTGGGTAAAGCATTAACCTCCGTATCTTCTTGAGTCGCAAGTAACGCTCCATAGCACTGTACGAGCTGCCCCCGAACGTTTTCTAGATTTACTAGCAGTTGTAGCATTTGTTCCGACAACTCGTTGGAGATGAAACCATCGACGAATCGATGAATCGATCGATCTTGTTCAGCATCGTCCTTTCGAAAGTCTAAGTCCACTATAAGACTATTCAAATTCTTCAAAGCGAAAACCGCGTTCTGACGAGAGCTGGATAACAGTTCCCAGTCGAGTTCGTAACCAGGTATTGGTTTAACAACCTTTTGTAGTGCCACGATCATAGTCCCCAGCGTCTGTTGCAGTGTCTCAGACAACGTTATTAAGTTACATTGCAAGGAAAATGCCGTCTGTACTTTAGCAGCCAAGTTTTGTGATTCATCAAAAATCACGATCGCGCGATCGAACGCCGGGAAAATGTTGTTGTCCACTCTTAAGTTGGACAACAAATGATCGTAGTTGGTGAGCACCACATCTGCTTTTCTACTTTTCTTAATAGCCGTAAAGTAAGGACATTCACGATACTCAGGGCATTGTTCTCGTGAACATCCACGACTATCTGTTGTAATTCGAAATTTGAGTGAATCATTGAGTTTAACCGGCGAATAATCCAAGTCGCCATCCCAGAGGTGTTGATACAATTGATCTAACAGATGATTGAGATTGGCGATACTGGAACTACCACCATCCAACATTGCTTTCATGCTAACTCCGGTTTCCGGTCGTACAATGTTCTTCAAACGATTAGTGCAAACGTAGCGCCGCCGTCCCTTGAGCAAAACAAACGAAAACGGTTGCTCGCTAGCTTGCGCTAAACTGGGTAAAACATCCGTTTGTAACTGTTCTTGCAGAGCTACGGTCGCCGTAACCAATATGACTCTTTTATCGAGAGATTTCGCGAGAGGGATGATCGTCGCTGCATATGCTATCGACTTACCAATCCCGGTCGGTGCCTCGACGACTCCGATCTTCGAATCGGGACTGTTGATGACGGAATCGATAAAGCTTATCATTTGTTTCTGTCCGATCCTCGACTTAAATCCTTGCTGATTAAGCCAGTTCTCGTACAGTTTTTTCACGTTAGGGGATATTCGATGTTGCATAATAAAGTGTGCCGCAAGAACAAGAAGCTATAGATTAACGGAATTTGAACGAGAACAAATTTGGAAAACAAAATTTTATGTTTCAGAGAGTAAATGCAACTCGTTGGTTGTTGGTTCTCGGCATAATCGGCTGGGGAACGACTGGTTCTCTAACAGGACAAGATATGCCGCAAACAATCCAAGACGACGACGGTCATGTCTTCAAAATTGACCTGTACACTGATAAAGTACCCAACGCTAGACAAATGGCTGAAACTGAATCGGGTATATTGTTTGTTGGCTCGCGTGGAGAAGGCAAACTCTACGCAGTGCTAGAAGATGCAGAAGATGTATTTGTTTTTGCAGAAAAACTAGAAGTACCATCGGGATTGGCGTTACTCAATGGAGATCTTTATGTTGCGGCTTATGACAAAATTCTTAGGTACGAAGACATCGAAGAAACTTATCGATTTTCTCCCCAACCGGAGATTGTAACCGATGAGTTACCGGGTGATGGAATTCGATATCACGGATGGAAGTACATGTCAGTTGGACCAGACAATTTTTTGTATGTCAATGTAGGAGCGCCGTGTAATGTTTGTCTCAAGGATGACGAACGTTTTGCGAGTATTGTAAGAATTGATCCCAGCAATGGCGATATGGAGGTGTATGCTCATGGCGTCCGTAATTCAGTAGGTTCAAGCTGGCACCCGGAGACCAACAAGATGTGGTTCTCGGACAATGGTCGTGACTGGATGGGCGACGACATCCCACCCGAAGAAATCAATGTCGTTGATGAACCTGGTGCACACTATGGATTTCCGTTCATTCATGGCGACAACATCCTCGATCCGGAATATGGCGAGCAAGCCGATGACGACGTAACATACGTAGCGCCAAAGTTGAACATCCAAGCTCATTCAGCCGTCCTCGGGATAGATTTCTACGATAAAAAGCAATTTCCAGCGAGCTACAAGAACGCACTCTTCTTAGCTGAACACGGAAGTTGGAATCGGAGTGAACTAGTGGGCTATCAAGTGAGTGTCGTAAAGGTGAAGGACGAAATTTTAGAATATAAACCGTTCATCAGTATCTGGCTTATCAGAGACAAAATTATGTTGGGTCGACCAGCTGATGTCTTGGTAGCACGTGACGGTTCATTATATATCTCAGACGACCATTTTGGTAAGATTTACCGAGTTACTTATCAGGGAAAACTTGAAGAGTAACGTTGGTAGTATGTTTTAGCGGCGACGGGCCGGACCGTGATCACAGTTAGCTAACTGTGATTCATAAGTCTTGACTCTATTTTCCACCTTCGTAGCAGCGACCAGCAAAAACCGCTTCTTCTTCCAGTCATTACTCTCGAAACCGGTGATACCTTCGTGGTAAATGACATAAAGGTTTTTCGCGTCGTCTCGCGACACTTCTGTCGCCCTAGCGGCCATATCAAGATACCAACCGACGAAATCTATCGCATCTTTAAAACGTGTGCGTCGTGCATGTTTTTTATTATTCCGTGCCTGATAGTCATTCCAGGTAATGTCTAATGCTTGTGCATACCCATACGCTGTAGAAGGACGTTTCCACGGGATTAAACCGAGAATCTTGGTACGTGGCGGTAATGCATTATGAACGAAGCTCGATTCTTGATTGATGATCGACATTAGCACTGTCTTGGGGATATCCCATCTGTCCTCGGCGCGTTTCGCTTGTCGATACCAGCCACGTTTTTCTGCAAAGATCAAGCACAGGTTTTCTGTATTACTTGGAGGTGCTAAAGACATACAACCAGACACAAAGTACAGCACGAATATAGACAAAATGCCGGTAATGACCAATAGTAGTCTTACCTTAAAGTTCATAGGTTTTTTCTGCGATTGAGCCTGAGACATGCTTGAATTAGTTACGATTTCGTTTTATACTAAACCGGTTTTTCAGTAGTATAAAGTTTAACTTTGTACAGTAATATAGGATTTTTCGTGCCATATTGCGTTCCTTTTTTCGGTCCGTGTTTCCAAGTCTTGGCACTTTTATCAACTAAATCCACAATAAACGTTCGTTATACAGCGTGTCCGAAATCCCAACCGCCATCGCTGGACTGATTTGGAGCGATTTATGCAACCGACAAAAATTGTAATGAGTCGGAAATACGTTCATCGCAGCTACGGGATTTCTAGGTACTTTGACTAAACAAGTTGGTAGTCCCCTTTAATTTTGGGAAGCTTGCGATACACGGTCCACACCAAGATACCCAAAAGTCAATGAGTACCACGTCATTTTCTAAGAGAACATCAGATAGAGACACTACGTCCCCATCCAAACTCGTTAGTGTGAAATCTGATACTTTCTGACCAGGAATGAGTCGCTTATCGTTTCGATAGTGCTCACGTCGAGAGTGTATGTGTATTGGGGATTCTCGGTCCCAATTCCTGGCAATATATTGTCTAGCGGAAAGTGTTCACAGCCTATGGCGGGTGGCGGGACTGCTCGGTACGACGATGTTTGGGGAACAAGAACTGAGACACACCGTAGAGACCGAAAACACAAACAAACCAGCGTTTTTTTCAAAGGAATTTACTTCGGTTTTGAGCGATCGGTTTCAGGGGAAGATTCGTCAGCAATGGCGTCATTAAATTTACTCACGATCACTTTTTCTAGTAATTCAACGGGGAGGTCTTTTTGTATTATACAACCATCACTATCTATGAGATAGCTTTTTGGAATGAAATGCACACCATATAAAGTAGCGACTTTTCCGTCCCAACTTTCCAGTTCGCCAAGGTTTATCCATGGAATTTCATGCTCTACAGAACCTGTAGACCAGTCTTCATGGGAAGTGTCGACGGAAATTGTAACGACTTCGAAACCTTCTTCACCGTAAGTAGTACGTAACTCCTTCAATTTTGGGAAGTTCGCTACACACGGTCCACACCAGGATGCCCAAAAGTCGACGAGCACGGTGTTACTCTCCTCAAGAACCTCAAACAATGACACCTCTTCTCCCTCCAAATTCACAAGGGCGAAATCTGGCACTTTCTGTCCGGGAATGAGTAGTTTGTCATTTCGTTGTTGTTCGATCCGATAAGACTTTTCTTTGGTTGTATGTCCAGGTAAGACTTCATCTAATGGGATATGTTCACAGCCCGCCGTAGGTTCTGTCGGTATTGACACGTTAAAGTTGACTCTTGGCGCGCAGGATACGAGTGCAATCGTCACGCCGAGTAGTCCAATAACGGTCAGGGTAATTTTCGATGAAATGCTAACTATGTGATCCGTTCTCATAAGAATGTTCCTCCTGAGTAAAGTGGTTCAAAATACAAACACTCACCAGTATTCGTACTCTAAGTTGGTCAGTTTCTAGTAAGTGCCTTCCTCAAAGCACATTGTGGTTCTCGATGTGTCAGGCAAATTTCATGCCATTCTGGAACAGGGCTACCGCTTCGCGTTTGAACTCCGCACTATAGTGCTTCCGAGTTCATCTTGGTTTCGGGTCAATCATCGAATTCCTCCTGTGGATTATCTTAACGACTGTCCCCAAAAACCGACGCAGACCCAAACCGGTTTTTCTAATACCAAGAGGAACTTTCAGTTATTCGAAGTTTTACCATCGGTATACTTCATTCCTTTCATTCTTGGAGAATTGAGTTTGTCAATAGAAGTTGGTCAGTTAGCACCTGAATTCACTTTACAAGATTCGGAAGGGAAATCAGTCAGCTTATCAGATTTACGAGGGCAGAACGTCGTGGTTTATTTTTATCCCAAGGACGATACTCCTGGATGCACGAAAGAGTCTTGTGGTTTCCGGGATTTGTGGGGTGAATTTAAGAATCACAACACCGTAGTGATTGGTATTTCGCCAGACAATGAGGCATCCCATCGTAAGTTTGTGTCAAAGTACGATCTCCCTTTTACCTTGTTGTGCGATCCTGACCTAAAAGTTATGAAACAATACGGTGCGTACGGTGAAAAAACTCTGTATGGTCGCAAAATGATGGGAGTTATACGCTCGACCGTACTAATCGATGCCAAAGGTTTTATCATTAAACATTGGAAGAGAGTGAGTAAAGCGGCTGAGCATCCTTCTAAAGTCTTAGATGCTTTATCGATTTCCACTTAGACTACTGAGGACAGTTGATCTGTTCCAGTGGTTTCGGCGATCCTTTTTACGTTCCTAGTGACTCTGAATTGATCTTCATGGAGTAAGACTAAGTAACTTTCGCGTCCGTAACTCGGTTTTGTAACCTACCAACATTAGAAATCTCTACTTCCACAGTATCACCTGTTTTTAAGTAAATCGGTGGTTGTCGCGCGAAACCAACGCCGCCAGGTGTACCCGTAACGATAACATCGCCAACCTCCAGTTCAACAAAAGTCGAACAATACTCCACCAGTTCGCCGAACCCAAACACAAGATCTGAAGACTTTCCGTATTGCATTCGTTCGCCGTTTAAATACGTCGAAAGCTCTAGGGTGTTTAAATCACCGACTTCTTCGGGTGTCACAATCCAAGGACCAAATCCACCGGTTGCCATGAAATTCTTGCCAGCAGTGAATTGACTCGTATGTCTCTGATATTCTCGCACAGTAGCATCGTTGTAACATGAAAATCCCGCGACATGGTCGAGATAATCGTGCTTAGATATGTGTCTGCCACGTTTACCGATCACTAGCGCGATCTCTCCCTCATAATCTAGGGTGTACGATTCTTTGGGTAGTATTAAATGATCTTTATGCCCTACTTGGACACAAGCAAATCTAGTGAAAATTGTTGGAAAAGCTTCACCCCCTCTGCCAGTCTCTTGTTGGTGATCACGGTAATTTAACCCGATGCAAAGTATTTTGTCTGGATTTGGTATGGGCGGAAGGAACTGTACTAGTGATAGATCATATCGTTTAAAGACTGATTCATCAGAAATATTGTTAATTTGGTAATTATCACTGTGTGCTATAAACGTCCGTAGATCAACATCGGGATGAGTTGAACCTACGTCGACTACCGATGAATTGTCTACAAACCCATAAGATTTGTTTCCCTGATATTCGAATGACATCCAGCGCATAGATTTACTCAGTTTATCGAAGGTTGGTTGAGCTAGACAGACTAGTGTGCGGTTCCCTGCCCCAGTCTGCTCGAAGATAGAACGATGGCTGCGTCGATGGCTGCAAGTGTACTTCGCGGATTAGCAATACCCTTTCCAGCGATGTCGAATGCAGTGCCATGATCTACTGAAGTTCGAACAAAAGGTAACCCTAACGTCGCAGAAATGCTCTCATGGATGTTATACACTTTGATCGCAATATGTCCCTGGTCGTGATACATCGCGAGTACTACGTCAAATTCTCCTTCGATCGCGCGATTAAAAATCGAGTCACACGGAAAAGGACCGTACGCTTCGATACCTTTTCGCTGAGCTTGTTCAACCGCAGGTGTAATTTCATCTAACTCTTCTCTGCCCAACAAACCTCCTTCGCCATTGTGTGGGTTTAGAGCAGCGATGGCTATTCGTGCCTTTGCTAAACCCCATTGTTCAAACGATATTGCTGTAAGTTTTATTTTTTCGAGTACGTTTTCTTGGGTTACCAATCGAGCTGCTTCAATCAATGAGTGATGGGTAGATAGATGTACCACACGAAGATTGGGTGTCATAAGCATAGTCGCGAAGGATTTCGACTTCGTCATGCGGGCGAGAATTTCTTGATGTCCCATGTCTTGACTTCCAGCGGCATGGATCGCTAGCTTATTCAACGGACAAGTCATGATTGCATCCAGTTTCCCTATGATCGCATCGGCGATGGCAGTTTCAGCTGCAGTGATAGCGATTTCACCACATGTCGCAGATACTTCCCCAAATTTGAAGTTTCGCGGTTTAGGAATGCCCACGTCAACGAAATCAACGTTTTCGTAGAGATTAGGAGCAACTTGAGCTAGTTCGATACCATCGCGACTCGACCATTTACAACCATACAACACCGGAACGCATTGAGTTCGAATCTGGTTGAAGACCTTGGCAAGAATCTCTGAACCAATACCGGCTGGATCGCCAAGTGTAATTCCAATTCGAGGTTTATCCATGACTTAATTTAGGATTTCGGTTCCACAAACGCGAAGTCCGAAACCCTCTAGTCCGACATAATCCATTTCATGAGGCGCTAACACAGTTATGTCAGTTAAACCTAGATCGACGAGTATTTGTGCACCTACTCCGATTTCCAACCATTCCTTAGCTCTGATAGATTCTTGACTTGGAGATTCGTTTTGACCTAATTGGTCGAGCGGCACTCCTTCAAATCCACCTCGTAAGTAAATCAAAATTCCTGCACCGACATCTGTGATGTATTTAAGCGACATGTCGATGAGTCGATCTCGATGAGTGTCCTGGGGGCCGAACACATCTTCGATGAGTCTACCGCGATGAATACGTACTAAAACAGGTTGATCTGAGTTGATTCGACCAAAAATCAGAGCTAAGTGTTCCGCATCTTCAAATTTTGTGCGATATGATAGTGCCTTTGCAGGTCCAAATGAAGTTTGCACCGCAAACTCATCAATACGTGAAACAAGTTTTTCACGGCGTTGGCGCCAGGCAATGAGATCAGAAATGGAAATGATGCGCAAATCGTGGTGTTGTGCAAACTCCACTAGTTCATCTAAGCGCTTCACACTACCGTCGTCGTTTACGATTTCAGCGAGTAGTCCGACAGGTGGGCAACCAGCAGCGACAGCAAGATCGATCGCGGCTTCAGTATGACCGGAACGTACCAAAACGCCACCGCGTCGTGAAATGAGCGGGAATACATGTCCTGGTCGGACGAAATCGGACGCTTGAGTATTACTATTAGCCAACGCAAGGATGGTATTCGCGCGTTCTTCAGACGAAATGCCTGTAGATAAACCGTGGCGGTAATCGACACTAACCGTAAAAGCGGTTGAAAGTGGTGCGTCGTTTTGCATAACCATAGGATCTAGTCTGAGTTGATCGGCACGTTCTTGTGTAACTGGTGCACATAGAATTCCACTGGTATGACGTACCATGAACGCGATCCGATCTGGATTGGCACAAGCTGCAGCCATCACTAGATCGCCTTCATTTTCTCGATCATGATCATCGACAACGACCACCAACTGGCCGGTTCGAATGGAATCTATCGCTAGGTCAACGTCGTCAAATTTCATGCTATTCGAGGTTATGGGTTATGGCGATTACGAAAATTGAACCCCGACGCGGAGATATCGGGTTTGGTAATTTGACCTTATATTTTACGACCGATCGCCAATATCACTTTACGCATGCGGTTTGCTGAAATCAAACAAACATATCTTATGAAACTCTATAATTTTGTTTCATGATGCGCCCGTAGCTCAACTGGATAGAGCACCAGGCTTCGAACCTGGGGGTTCGGGGTTCGAGTCCCTGCGGGCGTGCCACTCGATTTCGTATTCAGCGTTAAATTTCAAGCGCACGAAAGTCGATCGTATTTCGGGTCTGTGGATTACAGATTCGCTCAAAAAAATCGAATTTTTGTTGAAATGTGAATGATTATCATTATCATTTACATCATGACTGAATTAGATAACCTTCGCAAAGGCGATCGTGCAATCGTCGTCGAATATCAAGACGAAACACCCCTAACAAATCACCTACGAGTTTTGGGACTTGTCCCCGGGACCGAATTAAGTGTTCGCAATCCCGCGCCCTTTGGCGGAATCGTTCAAATAGATTTCCGTGGGCAAAGTATCGGTCTTCGTAAACAGGACATGCAACAGGTCAAGGTACAAAAGATAGTCATGCCGTGACCAAAATCGTACTGGTCGGTAATCCAAATGTCGGCAAGACGACGCTTTTTAACTACCTGACAGCCACCGACCAATCTACCGGCAACTGGCCCGGTGTAACCGTTGAGAAGAATACCGGTCAATTTACCTATCAAGGTAATTCATGCGAAGTCGTTGACTTACCTGGCTTATTCTCACTTGAAACATCTGAAAAAGATACACAGATTGATCAGTCTATCGCGCGTGACTACTTAACTAGAGAGGATTTTGACATTGTTATCAATGTCGTAGATGCTTCAAAACTCACAAGTAATCTCTTTCTTACCACACAACTACGAGAAAACAAATATCCAACGATTGTTGTACTGACAATGATGGATGTAACGCAAGCGCGTGGAATCAATGTCAACGTTTCATCACTCAGTTCAGCGCTCGAGTGCCCTGTCCTAGCGATCAATGCTAAGCAAAAACAAGGTTTCCGTCAGTTAGTCGAACTCATTCCTCAAATAAACGTCGATCCATTACCAAAATGCGCTTCCATCAATACACGATACCAGTTCATCGATAATTTGATTCTCGAGGTAGTTAGTAGAACTAAGCAATCACCTCGTAATTTAACTGACGTGATTGATAGCGTGGTACTGAATCGTTACCTCGCGATTCCGATCTTTCTGATTGTCATGTATGGCATGTTCTTCTTTGCGATCAACGTCGGTTCGGCATTCATAGACTTCTTTGACATTACACTGAACATACTTGTTGTCGAAGCACCGCGTACCGCGCTAACTGCTATAAACTGCCCCGACATTGTGACTACGATTATTGCCGACGGTGTAGGGGGAGGTATCCAACTCGTCGGAACTTTTGTCCCTGTGATTGGCTGTTTGTTCCTTTATCTCTGTGCGATCGAAGACTCTGGATACATGAATCGTATAACCTTTATCTTAGACCGACCGATGCAAAAAATAGGGCTCCCTGGGAAAGCTCTGATTCCTCTAGTAATCGGTTTTGGCTGCAATGTCCCAGCAGTCATGGCGACACGTTCAATGGACAATCGCACAGATCGAATACTGACCGCAATAATGGCACCATTCATGTCCTGTAGTGCACGACTGACTGTTTATGTTCTGTTTGCGGTTGCTTTTTTTCCATCGAATCAACAAAACATAGTTTTTCTACTTTACCTCATTGGAATT
The DNA here is from genome assembly GCA_009845835.1 of Gammaproteobacteria bacterium. Lineage (GTDB taxonomy): Bacteria > Pseudomonadota > Gammaproteobacteria > Pseudomonadales > Azotimanducaceae > Bin55. The sequence goes on from VXYV01000002.1 coordinate 29,070, forward strand.
TTGGTCGCGATTGGTTCAGTTTGGCTTGTCAAAAAACATATTCTCGAAACAAGCGAAACATCATTTCCACAGACTTTACCGACGTATCACATACCGTCGCCTAAAGCAATACTGAGTAAGACTTATCGACGGTTGAAGGGATTTGTCATTCGTGCTGGAACTGCGATAGTGTTGGTTGTAGTTGCTTTGAATTTTGTAAATTCGATTGGTACCGATGGTTCGGTCGGTAATGAAGACACCGAAAAATCAGTACTTTCAGCTATCGGCAAAACCATCACGCCAGTGTTTTCGCCAATGGGTGTGACTCATGACAACTGGCCCGCAGCCGTTGCTATATTCACCGGTTTTTTCGCGAAAGAGGTCGTAGTAGGGACGCTAGATGCGTTGTATACACCTACTACTGAAGACAGTGGAAATTTTGATTATGGGGAATCGTTCCAAGCAGCTCTACGCTCAATCCCTGATGGACTGTTAACAATTGGTGACGCCTTTTTGAACCCATTCGGCGTATTTGTAGATTCGACTCAGTCTACCGTACAAATGTCTGAAGAGGTTGGGGTTTCATTGACTACCGTGCAAGCTATGCAATCTGGATTTACCGGTAAGTTAGCTGCCTTTAGCTACTTAATTTTTGTACTACTCTATATCCCGTGTGTCGCGACCATTGGAGTCATTTACAAAGAGTGCGGAGGCTTCTGGGCGACCTTTTCAGTAGTGTGGAGCGTGGCTTTGGCTTATGCACTGGCAGTATTCTGCTATCAAACTGGTATTATTCTCGACCAACCGACCCAAGCGTTGATAACAATAGGCATAGTAGCAGTCTCGATGTTTGTTCTCTTCCGTCTATTGGTGTTTTTTGGGAAACGAAGTGAGATTAGTGTGAACCGTAGAATTGCAGTCGTCGAAACACACTGATTGAATACTGTGAGATTAGTCCCCTTCAAGACGACCGTCGCGTTCCAGGTCTCGACAGCGCACAAGATGATAAATGGCTTTTACTTCATAACCATGCCGTTCATAGATTCGCCCTAGGTTATGATGTGCCATCGCAACATTCGGCGCGCGTTTGTAGTACTTAACAGCTAAATCGAACTCATCAAGCGTATCGAAAATGGTACCGAGGTTGTAACTAGCAAGCTCGCTATTTGGACAAATCTCAAGAACTTTTTCATAGAGTTTTTTCGCCTCTCGTAATTTGTCATCTAGTTGTAAAAGTCTTCCAAGATTCAGATATGCATCGAAGTTTGAAGCATCGGCTTGAATAGCTTTTCGATAGGTTTTTTGGGCATATTTGAACTCTTTTAATGATTCCAAATGAATGCCGATATTAAACCAATCTTCGCTTGTTAGAAGATCACCTCTTAAACAATCTTCGATCATATTTAAGTCCAAGGCTGCTCCAGATTCTTGCAATCTTTGTCGCACCTTAGCTACGGGTAGTTGTTGGATTTCGGCGGGTTCAACATTTTGTTTCGGTTCAAAATCTAGATAAGACTGGCCACTCGAAACGTGCCAAATTTCATCCCTGTCGTGTACCACGAGAGCGTCGCCCACTGGCTGAATCTTGAGTGAAGATAGTGGAATATCGTAACCGAAATGTTCACGAATATCGGACAGCTGTTCTAGAATCGAACCGAAAGGTAGGTTTCTACTTATCCATTTTCCAATGTTGCGTAAGGTAACAACGTCCTGAAACAAATACGTTATTGGCGAACGCGTCGAAGGAGTTGTTGTGACTAGATTCAAACGCGCGACATCGCGAATCTGTTTAGCTGTAAGACCCGTGAAACGTTGGACTTCCTCCGCAGTATGCCAGGGACCCTGTTCTGTGTAATTAGAAATAGAAGAAAATTGAAAATTCACTTTATGTTGGAAGCGAGTTCTGGAATAAAAGGGACAACTTCATTCCACGACTTTTAAAGCGATTCCTCGTTTTAACTGATCTAGTTGAACTTCACTGACCTTCTCGAATCCAGGTATGCGACATGAACCAGAAGTTCCAGCAGTAGCGTTAAAGACATCTTGAGAAGACACACTTACATGATCATCTTTGCACAATCTACCGTTGGAAGTTCGCATGTGAAATCCTAGCCTTGAGTTTGGTTTAAGACCCAAACAAATCGCGTCGAACTGTATCACAACCTCCTCATCAACTCGACGAACTTCTAACACGACAAACCGAGAACTGAGTACCTCGTATTGACGTACGTCGTCGGCAATGACACAATTCATTTTGTTCGCATAATCGTTAGGGTATGGTTTGCGATTTAAGATATCGGTCAAACTAAGTTCTTCTTCCTCGTCGTTCGTGCTTTGCTGTTCATTCGTATTTTCAGTTGGTGATTCTTCCTGCTTCTCTTCTGCAAAAATAATCTGATTCTGCCCGAACGGGATTGCGACGACGAGACCAATCAACAGCACACTCGCAAGAACGATACAAGTACGAACTAGCAATAAATTTATCTTGTTTGCTTGCTTAGAAACCACAACTCAACTTCACGTAGAACGAAAAAAGTTACAAACCCTTTACTAATTGTATGAATCTTAAGATTCAAAATCTATCGCTCAAAGGACTCAACGCTTGTCAACACAACAAGAACGTGAACTAAACTACTTGTAAAGTCTACAACCGATATCCAAAAATGCCTGTACTGAACGATGAAATCGAAGGAATTTCAAATAATTCATTGGTGATGCGAATTCTAAGACGTTATTTCGAAGGTTAAAGACTAAAATCGACGGAGATTTCCCTGAAACTCGGCGGCGTAGGTAGAACTTCCACTGCTTTGTTGACATCGAGATCAACACATCTACTTTATCCAAAATATCTGTTACCTCAGCGTCGTCGTTACTGCTTACCCAAACAGACTTAAATTCGACGATTCGACAGTTAGTCTCAGATCGAAACCCTACCAAAATATTCGCAGGACCGAAATCACGATAACTGGTACTATTATTGACTTCAGCGACGGTAGATTTCAACCAAGCAAAGTCAGTCATCGTTGCTATCTCTCTACAGTGTGTTATCTGTTTGGTCCAATAGTTCTGTCGTAGAAATTCGCATGTCTAGCCATGTCAAAGTCTTCTGTAGTCGTTCTATGTGAACTTGCACCATCTCGTTAAAGATCGACAAACCGTTCGATTTCTTACTTCCTCGACCACCTGCAAATATTGTTGCTAGTGATTCACGAAAAGAGGAAACTCTTAAATCAAGTCTAAACTCTTTCAAACCTTTCTCAATGATTGAACATACGTTGCGTTTTGTATGTGCGTTCTTTGCATTGTAGTCTCTCACGCTAACTAAACCGTAGGATAAGAATCGAGCAATGTCCTGTATGACATTCGAATAGAGAATTCGTTCTGCTACGTTATACGAATGGCGGGATAAGTACTCAAAAACAGTTAATTCGAACAAACCACGAAGCAAGCACAAACTTGTAAGTGCTTCTAACCAACTGTCAATTTCGAGCAAATACTGACACATGTGACTAGTCGGTGTAGACGCTACGTCTTCTCCCGATACAACGGCACGATGTTGAAAAGCCGCAAATCGCCTCGCAGTATCAAAAACTGTTGTTATCAAAAACGACTTTTCAACTTGTGTTGCATAATCAATTTTTGATAACCATTTAATCAAGATTGCTAGATCTGTATTGGCAAACTGCAAGAAAGTTGTACATATTTGGCTTATCGAACTCTCAATGTCTGGTGGTAAAGCACGTATAGAATTCCATGGAATATCTCGTGCAGGAGACCAACGACGCGCTCTTGCTTCTATTGTTAGTTGCCGAATCTCTTTGAACTCGGGTTGCGAGTCGTTCCTCTGTTTGTTACCCAGATCAGAACCACGTTGATCAATAGCCTTGAATAAATCATCGGAAGTAATACCCTGCTTACACAATGTGACTCGGTCAAGTCGTGGTTTTCTCAGATCCACGAACTCTTGGTCAGTTTTGTATGTCAAACTAGGACGCCCGTACGATCTTAAGAACAATCAGTAATTCTACATTTCTCTAAAATTTCTATAGATTTGGAATGAATATTGGTTTATTGGCTGAGTTAACCCCGTTGAATCGTCGTTTTCTCTGATTTTTTATGCGTTGAAACGATTCGATGTAACTTGATTGTAGCCGTTTTCTGGCGGTGGGCATAGGCTTCCCGTTCCGAACCCCAAGGTTCGAAATCACGGCTTAATCTAGGCAATGAAAGTTAACTCGACACGGGGGGATCTAAACCACCTAACATGAGTCCAACCTGACACTGAACGATCACATAAATAGATTCGTTGCCGTTCCCATAGCCGTGCCCACGTGGTCGATAAACCTCGCACTTCCCGAAATAACGGACACGTTAGATAACTTAATTGATCGGCGAAGGCCGCCATGAACAAAATTGTGCTCAAAATTCAGCCCCTTTTGGTCCTTCATGGTCTGGAAAACTTCATTCTCAATCGCCCAGCGCTGCCAGGTATCAAGAACCAAGGCGGCCACCTTCGCCGCCGTCACCGGGAGATTAGTGATCCATTCACCGACCACTTGCACCTGCCGATTCCGTACCCGCTCACCTTGAGGTCCGGATGGGTCGCATTTAACGACCGCGCCCGCAACATCCGATAACGTAAGGTCCCGCGATCCCGCTTGGCGCGTTCCTTGCTCGCCTCAAGCCGGCTCGGCCGCCATTGTGCTTCCTCATAACCCGCGACCGCTTCATATCGATACAGTCGCGGACGGTTGCCTTTACCCGGTTTCACCACCAAGATAAAATCCATCGCTAAAGACAACAATAACTGCACCATCGGACCCGTCGAATACAGGGCATCCCCGAGCACACAAAAGGGCGTTTGCGGATACGCCTCACGTAGCCGAGGTAATAACCGTTTCGCCGCCGCTAATTCACAGTCTTGCTGACGCGAACCGGCGACATAACTTTCCGCTTCAGCTTCCAAAGGTAAGGCAACCGAATGCCGAGGATGCACCGCCGCTACCGCCACCATCTGATGGTAATAGGTCTTCTTACCCTCCCGATGTTGCTTCACCCCACAACGGCTGCTGCAGCCACTGTCCCAGCAGCCGAAAGATCATCGACAAATGACCCTCAGCCGCACGGTTAATGTCAGGTAAAAACTGATACAACGACGGGTACTTAAAGACAAACATCGATAACGCCAACATCAAGAGATCACCTAACCGACATTGACACTGGGCCGCTTTCGGATAGAACTCTTCAATCCGCTCAAAACCCGACCGATACCCAGTAGCTTCTCCATCGGCGTCGAACCAGACAGCACACAGGCTTCCTTGCCCATCTTTCCATTGGCCTCCATGCCAGAGCAATTACAACTCGTCTAGAATAATCAAATCCGGGAAAAGTTGCCGAAAATCGACTAGTTCGCTAGTCAAATCAATGGATTTTGAGCTGCAATATTTAACTGACGAGGCAAAATTTTTTATAATTTTGTTCATACTTCCACACTTCAGTGTAAATTAAAATTTTTACCAAAACACTTGCGGGCTAATAAA
>VXYV01000038.1 GCA_009845835.1 Gammaproteobacteria bacterium
AATATATCCTTTTTCTATCCATTTTGTGTAATATATTTTACTTACAAAACCAAAGAAAAACCTAGCCATGAATTCCAAGAGTACACAGTTGTTCCAAACCGAACTGTCCGACAAATATACCATAACAGCAGGGCCGATTTGGATCAATGGTACTCAAGGTATAACCCGTTTGCTGTTAGAACAGAGTCGCCTGGATAACGCTAATGGATTAAATACGGCAGGCTTTGTTAGTGGCTATCGCGGGTCTCCTCTTGGTGGTGTCGATCAAGCTCTATTCAAAGAACAAAAGTTACTCAAGGAAGCAAACATTCGTTTTGAACCAGGAGTAAACGAAGATTTAGCCGCAACTGCACTTTGGGGTACTCAACAAGCGAATGTCTATCCCACTGCACAATACGACGGAGTATTTGGGCTATGGTATGGGAAATCTCCCGGACTCGATCGTTCCGGCGACGTATTTCGACACGCTAATATGGCGGGTACTTCACCAGCTGGCGGTGTACTTGCACTCGTTGGAGACGACCCTGGTTGCAAGAGTTCAACCTTAGCCTCCACAAGTGTCGGCGCATTACGAGAGTTTCAAATCCCTGTTTTGACCCCATCAGATATAGAAGATCTTCTTAATCTAGGACTAACAGGTTGGGCACTATCGCGATACTCTGGGTGCTGGGTCGGAGTCTCCGCTATCACAGCAATCATGGATAGCGCAACTACCGTTTATGTAGAAACTCTCCGACAACAGTTTGAAACACCCGAAACTTCGTTCAATCCACACATTCGACTAATTGACACTCCTTACGCTCAGGAACCCCGTATAGGACCAAAACTTGAACTTGCGGCCCAGTTCTGTACAGCCAACAAACTGAACTATATTACGGTGGACTCAGATAATCCACGACTTGCGATTTTTGCTGTCGGTAAAGCCTACACAGATCTACGTCAAGCGCTTGAAGTCCTAGGTTTTTCGGATGAGCGAATTTTGTCAAAGATGGGTATCCGGATCATTAAAGTCGGGATGGTGTGGCCGCAGGAAAAAAGTCATGTAATGCAACTAGTTTCTGGTTGTCCGTCAGTATTTGTAATAGAAGGTAAACAACCTGTACTTGAAGACTATCTCAAGAGTCTGCTGTACGGACCAAATGCCCCATCAATTGAGGGTAAATTTAGTCGTCAGGGTAAATCGTTGATTCCGGAAATCGGTGAAATACTCAATAATCATATCGTACAAGCACTTCTTGATGTTTTCGATGATCATCAAATTGATATTCCACGACAGGATATCGATCGGGCATTACTCCAAAAGTCACCTTATTTGGATGATTTAGCCGCAGCAAACGAGTCACGCAAACCACTATTCTGTCCAGGTTGTCCTCATAGTGTATCAACTCAAATTCCGGAAGGAAGTCGCGCACTAGCTGGTATCGGTTGCCACTATATGGTTCAGTGGATGGATCGCGACACGCACACGTTCACACATATGGGCGGAGAAGGGGTGAATTGGATTGGTCAAGCCCCTTATGTCGACGACAATCACATCTTTGTCAATATGGGAGATGGGACTTATTTCCACTCGGGGTTCATGGCAATTCGCGCGAGTGTAGCAGCCGGCGTGAATGTAACTTACAAAATACTGTTTAACGACGCCGTAGCCATGACTGGTGGGCAACCGGTTGAGGGTAATCTCACGGTTGATGACATAGTACGCCAATGTTTTGCTGAAAACGTCAATTACGTTCATATCGTTACTGACTATCCCGAACGTTATGAAAATCGAAACTACGAAGTTTCGCATCGCGACCAACTTCTTGAAGTCGAAGAACGGATGCGCTCAATGAAAGGGTGTACGGTCCTAATCTACGACCAAGTCTGTGCTAACGAACTCAGGCGGCGGCGAAAGCGCGGTACTGAACCATTGAAAATGAAACGAATTGTGATCAATGACGCAGTGTGTGAAGGATGTGGCGATTGTACCCGCGCTTCCATGTGCAGCGCAATTGAACCATTGACGACGGACTTAGGGATTAAGCGAAAGATTAACCAGACTGCTTGCAATCAAGATCTCAGTTGTCTGAAAGGATATTGTCCCGCAATGATCGAAGTTGAGGCTGGACTAGTTGAACCGTCTCGCTGGGATTTTGATATTGGAGAGCTCCCAAAACCACAAACCAATCTACCGACGACTGCAAATATTCTGATCGCTGGAGTTGGAGGCACAGGCGTCGTTACATTGAGCCAAGTCCTAGGCATGGCAGCCATGATCGAGGGCAAACATGCCTCAAATCTCGATATGACCGGATTAGCACAAAAAGGTGGCGCAGTATTCGCAAATGTTCGTATCAGCGATCATGAAGTACTTCGAACTCAAATTCCGGTGCACGGGGCCGATGTATTAATCGGAGCGGATTTGGTTACTTCTTTATCACGAGAAACTGTAGCAATCCTAGATAAAACAAAAACGAATACGGTCGTCAATACACATCTGATCCCTACCTCAAAGTTTGTATTGAATCGTCAAGCTGATGAGCATAGTGGTGATTTAGTATCCGAGTTAGAAAGTTATTGTCAAAGTGTTAAAGTGATCGATGCTGATCGCTTATCGACCAGTGTATGCGGCACTAGTACTACTGCTAATATGGCACTGCTAGGATTTGCCTGGCAATGCGGTCTAATTCCTTTGAAAGCAGAAAGTATTGAGCGTGCGCTAGAGATAAATGACACAAAAGTAGAAGACAATATTCTGTCATTTCGCGCTGGACGTAAGTTCGCTGTTGACGCTAACTTTATCGACGTTGTCGAACCACCGGAAAGTACGATGTATCCGAAACGCAGTCGTTCTTTAGAGGAACTGCTGTTCGATCGTGTTGAATTTCTTATTGATTATCAAAATGAACGTTATGCCAACCGTCTCACGGTACTCGCTGAGCGAGTTCAAGATGTCGAACGACGACTACATGGCGAACCAGCTGAGCTATCTCGCAGTGTGATCGAAGCGTACTTTAAACTACTTGCAGCAAAGGACGAGTTCGAAGTCGCACGCTTACTCACTCATCCAAAATTCGAGAAGTATATGCAAGATCACTTCAGTGGCGTACAAGATTTTCACTATGCATTCGCACCTACCTGGTTACCTAAGTCTCAAAAATCGAAGATTCGTATAGGCGCTTGGATGCGACCGTTTTTGAAGTTACTAGCTTGGATGCGAGGCATCCGAGGATCGATTCTCGATCCGTTTAGACTTATTGAGGAGCGACAGTTTGAAGCATGGCTAGTTGCCGATTTTGAAGCAAAGATCGACCACCTGTGTACCACGATGCAAGAAACTGATCTTGCTAATGCCGTAGCAATGGTTCGATGTTACGACGAAGTGAGAGGATATGGTCATGTTAAACTAGCCTCGTGGAATAGAGTTAAGGATAAGATTGAAGCACTCTACAGCGAGATTGGTGAGAGTAAAGAAGTTCCCCGAAGTGAGACCGATCCAGTAGTTGCGTGAGTGTCTATAATTTTTGGTCGAAAATACGGAGTGTTAAGGGCTCATCAGTGATTAAACGTCTGTTAATTTTTTGTGTTATTCTCGTAGGTAGTTTACTGTTTTTATCGTCGTTATTGGCTAGTGACGAAGAAGACTGGAAAGTACGAGAACGCATAATTGAAAATCTACAGTTTTTCGGCAAAAGTTGTCTTGAAGGTCAGGACTGTGGCGTAGCCGCGCCCGTCTATATTGCTGGGCAACCCACAGGTACCGGTCTGTCAGGTAAGGGTGTTTACGACAAGTACTGTTTTGCTTGCCATGAAACTGGTGTTAATGAAGCCCCTTTGGTAGGCGCCGAAACATGGGCGCCCCGCGTCGAGCAAGGTATGGATGTACTATTGCAGCACACTAAAGAAGGCTTGAATGATGTCATGCCGGCAATGGGGACGTGTGGGCAGTGTACCGATGCGGAATTAGAAGCCGCGATCGAATATCTTATCACTGGTGAAGACAACAGTTAATCAACTCTCGATGTTAAACAACATTGCAAACTAATTCGATATTGCACGAGGTGTTAAGTGAAAAAATCACGGTTTTTCAGCAAGTTATTGTTAGTAGGTGCCTGCCTCACGTTATCTCTGTCCTCGCATGCTCAAGAGGTTTCTGGTAACGTTACGCTTACTTCTGACTACTCATTCAGAGGTTGGTCACAGACAACACGCGACCCAGCTATTCAAGGTGGTTTTGATATCGAATTGTCTGACTCAGGTTTTGCAGTAGGTACATGGGCATCTACAGTGAATTTTGGTTCCGATGCATCGTTGGAATTAGATCTATACGTTTCATACAGTTTTGATTCCATGATGTTTCCATGGAGCGTTTCCATGATTAGATTCGAGTACCCGTCGGAAGGTGAAGACCTCGACTATATGGAATTTTCTGCCCAAATCGACATCCCGTTTTTGGATGATTTTTCCGGTTCCTTAAGTGTCGGTATGAATTATTCAACTGAATATCTCGGTGCCGGTGGTCCAGCCTTCATCTACCCTTTTGCGTCATTTGAATTACCGGTCGAAAACTTTGGATCGTTTGGTGCTCAAGTAGGGTGGAGTTCAGTTGATGAGGATCACTTCTTTGGAGAAGATACTGAATCGTACCTCGATTATCGTATATCGTTAACGAACACAGTCTCCGGATTGGATTTAACTTTTGCGTTTGTTGGAACCGACATCGAAGATGTGAAGGATGCTGAACCACGAATTCTGCTTGAACTAAGCAAGAGTTTATAAGACCAACCGAAGTACCGACTACCTCAGTTTCAGCAGCTCGCTGAATCGCACGAAATCAGTTTGCTGAACGGCCCCATGAACTCGTCTACCGATCTTGTGATAGCACCAATAAGCCCGGATGAGTGGAAAAGTTTTTCTACACTTTTGACTGAACTGCAGAAAGTTGATAGAACAGACCTATATCTACCGGTAGCTCGTTTGCAGCTCCTTAATCTTTTACATTCGCCGGAATTTCAACCTCGCACAACAGAAACCGCAATTAGAGCTCGTAAGGTGGCATTTAATATTGCATCGTTTACGTGGCCGGGATGGGGCGATTTGGGTGATATATCACACCAAAACCAAGAATTAGGTCAATCGGCAGCAAGATATGCCTTGGAACTTGAAGAACAGTACGACACACCATCGATGGAAGTATTGTGGATGAATGGGGCACATGAGTTGAACGTTCGAAACTATAACCACGCGCGGGAGTTCTTTTTGCAGGCAGAAAGTGTGGCAGATAACGAGGAACTCAAATGTATGCCACGTACTTGGATTGCACTGACGGAGTACATCCACGACCCAGCAGACGTAAATAAAGAAAAATTAGACCACGCATTAGAACAATTACGTACAAAAAACAAGAAAAATGGGAACTTCTATGCAGAGCAAATCAGTGCAGCCCTGCAAGTTTACAAGACTTCATAATTTGATTTTTTGGTCGCAATCCATACTAAGTTCCGCTCGCTGTGTATTGCCTATGGATAAGTCTTCAACGAACCGAAGGAACTGTATCGCAGAGCGCCATTTGCTATCTCGATAAACAATAGAGTCGGCATACCAAGAGATACACCGACTCTCCATTTATCAAAAATTTTTACTTCGAATAACTAATCTTCAAGTAGAAATATCGACCGACCGTG
>VXYV01000105.1 GCA_009845835.1 Gammaproteobacteria bacterium
ATATATTAACAGAATACAATGAATTTACAATGACTGACATGGATTTGGATAGTCCAGAATTATTCATCAATCGAGAACTCTCGTTAATCGAGTTTAACCGGCGCGTATTGGCGCAAGCAAAACGCGACTCCTATCCGTTGCTGGAACGTTTACGATTCCTTTGTATTGCTAGCGCCAACATGGACGAGTTTTTTGAAATCCGTGTTGGTGGTCTGCGTCAACAAGTCGATTTCGGCTCGCAACAGCGTGGTCCAGATAACCTTTCGGCACAAGAACAACTCGACCACGTCCGCGTCAGGACCCGGGAACTAGTAAACGAACAATACCAAGTTCTCAATGAACAACTGCTTCCAGACTTACGGGCACATGGGATCTACTTCCTTCGTCGGGACGAGTGGAATGACAATCAGAAACGCTGGTTAGAAGAATACTTCCATCGCGAGTTATCGCCGATTTTAAACCCCATTGGACTTGATCCAGCACACCCGTTTCCACGTCTGCTGAACAAGATTTTAAACTTTGTTGTAACACTAGAAGGACAAGATGCCTTCGGACGACATAGTCGACTCGCCGTCGTACAAGCCCCACGAGTGTTACCAAGACTCGTTCAACTACCCAAGGATATCTCGACAAATCCATGGGATTTTGTATTTTTATCGTCCATTATTCATGCTCATGTAGATGAAATGTTTCAAGGTATGACGGTGACAGGATGTCACCAATTTAGAGTGACTCGAAATAGTGATCTATGGGTTGATGAAGAAGAGATCACTGACCTCAGACATGCACTCGAAGGGGAACTCCCCAGTCGTCGTTTCGGCGACGAGGTACGACTCGAAATCGACAAAAACTGTCCAAAGTACTTGCGAGAATTACTCCGAACACAATTTGATCTCGCGTCCGACGACGTATATCTCTGCAGTGGGCCTGTCAATCTGATGCGATTGAATCAAATCTACGAACTCATCCAAGAGCCAAAGCTCACTTTCTCTGGTCTCACTCCAGTCGTTCCCAAAGCAATTCAGCAGTCTTCGAATATGTTCAGTTTGATCGCCGAAGGGGATGTACTACTACACCACCCGTTTCAGTCTTTCGCTCCAGTGCTAGACTTTCTACGTCAAGCAGCGCAAGACCCCGATGTCCTTTCGATCAGACAAACTCTCTACCGTACTGGATCTGATTCACAAGTGGTGAGAACACTAACTGATGCCGCACGTAGTGGTAAAGAAGTACTCGTCGTGATCGAATTACGGGCACGATTTGATGAAGCCGATAACATTGAACTTGCTACTCAGTTGCAAGCAGCGGGTGCACAAGTAGTTTATGGTGTCGTCGGGTATAAAACACATGCAAAAATGATCGTCGTCACACGGCGTGAACGAGGTGGCTTACGCCGTTATGTGCATTTAGGAACTGGGAATTATCACTCAAAGACAAGTCGAGTCTATACCGATTGCGGACTGTTGACTTGCGATGCCGAAATTGGCGAAGATGTCCAACAATTGTTCCGTCAAATTACGTCCACCGGTCAATCGGGCCAACTGAAAAAAATATTGCAATCGCCGTTTACTTTGTACAACCGAATGTGCGAACACATTCAACGAGAAATCGATAATCACAAAGCTGGCAAGCCTGCAAGAATTATTGCTAAGATGAATGCGCTCGTCGAACCGACCATTATTAAAGAGCTTTACCGAGCATCTCAAGCGGGGGTCTCAATTCAGTTAATTGTGAGAGGAATTTGTGCCTTGAGACCAGGAATACCAGGAGTATCTGAAACCATCGAAGTACGCTCGATCATTGGACGATTCCTAGAACATTCACGGGTGTTTAGGTTTGAAAATGGTGGAGAACCAATCACCTATTTATCTAGTGCCGATTGGATGGCGAGAAACTTCTTTGCACGCGTCGAAACTGGTTTTCCGATCCAAGACCCGGTACTAGCCCAAAGAATCTATGACGAATGTTTATCGCCATACCTGCAAGATAATTCACAAGCATGGATACTGAACGCTGATGGTTCATATGAACCCATTACAGAAACAAAGGATGTAATCTGCGCCCAAGAGAAACTATTGGCCTACTACAACGGAACGAGCTTAGAACAACTACGTTCAACGGTCACTCAGTGATAGTTTGTAATGGATCGAGCGTAGACATAGCATCTTGCGTTCGATATCCATCCGGTGTTTAACCAAATCCAAATCTTATGTAATAAAGAATCCGGGCTTTAACCAGGACTCGGCACACCCCTTTATTCAGTAGACTGGTCTAGACACACTGATGCGCCAATAGGCGGAGTCATTGAAACAGAGTTGTTAGCGCTTTTCTTTACTACCCAAACTTCCTCTGTCGGCCACGATTGCGCCCAATTCGCATCCGCCCACACGTACTGGCTCTTGCCATCTGGAGGTGCGCCGAGTTCGTGCAATTCCTCAATCTCGAACCCACTGGAACGCAGAAGCTCTATCCACTTACCATGTGTTAGTTGGAATTCAACGGTGGGAGGATCAGACCAATGCAGTTCATACATTCCCAAGTAAGGTCGCAGCAGTGTAGTTCCATGGCGTAAATCAGGTTGTTCAGGACAACATAGTTGAGATATAGGATGGCAAGTCATGAAGACAAGCTGGGCGTTTGGCTTCAACACCCGAGCTGCTTCCGGCACCCATTGGTAGGGATCCGCCCATAGAGACGCTCCATATTCCGATATGGCAAAATCAAAGGATTCGTCTGCAAATGGCAATTGCTCGCCGAACGCTTCGAGCAATATGATTGGGCGATTGTGTTCATCTTTTAGACGAGCTGCTGTATTCAGTTGGTTGCGAGTTGGATCGATGGCAAAGACTTCCCCTCCTCTTCTAGCCATCCATGAAGCTACGTACGCTGTTCCGCAACCAATCTCCAGACACCGCTTGCCTTCCAGGTTATCTGGAAGCATGGCAATGCTCGTATTGGGGATTTCCCAAATTCCCCAGACTGGTTCTACGGAAGCCCACTTGGATTCAGCAGGACTGGCGTAATCCTCTGCTTTCATGCGCCATGCGTCGCGATTAAGTTGTTGGTAGTTCCGTTCTGATGGTCCCACGTTTTCTTTCCGTTAGATACTTAAAACGAGTATTTTCCACGAGACAGATAGCCCTTTTTGATTCATCGAGGAATTTGATTGCCAACTACCTATGAAACTATTCACAAGTATGAATACTAAATGCGGATGGTTCGTATGAACTTATAACCGAAACTAAGGATGTTATCTGTGCCTAAGAGAAACTACTGATTTACTAAAACGGAACGAGCTTAGAACAACTAAGTTCAACGGTCACTCAGTGATAGTTTGTAATGAATCGAGCGTAGATATCGCATCTCACGTTCGATATCCATCAGTGTAAGATATTGGTGTTTTAACCACTTTTTCGGTAACTCTAAGTGTATAGAGGATGCATTCACGGTTAACTTACTGCGAGGGAGACTATCGCTCGTGCGATTCCGTCTTAATACTACTGCTAAACGTAATAAGATTGCAAGTTTTTCAATCGACTTATCATCCGTCAGTTGTTTAGTCGGGAATTTTCGCCGGTGTGCTAAGACTAAGTTAGCCACCATCACTTGTTCTCGCAGCGAAAAACCAGGTAAGTCTAAGTTATGGAGTAAATACTCGCCGTGGCGATGATAACGTACATGTGAAATATCCAATCCGATTTCATGTAGTAGGGCCGACCAGCGTAAGAGTAGCCGGTCTTCTATTTCATCTAGCTCCCATTGAACTTTAACCTGATCGAACAAATGTAGAGCAGTGTCCTCAACTCGACGGGCATGTCGTTCGTCTATGTGGAATCGGCGCAACAAGTCAAGCACCGTCGATTCTCGTACGTCTTGATCCTGAATTCGTCCACATAAATCGTACAATAATCCTTCCCGAAGGGCACCGTCCGTCACATGCATTTCGTCGATGTCCAAAGATTGAAACACCGCGGTCAAGATCGCTACACCTCCTGGAAAGACTCGCGCCCGTTCTTTGCTACATAGACTGGTATCGATTGTATCGGTATTACCGAATTCAACTAACTGTCGCCGTAAATCCCCTAACCGGTTTTTGGTGATGAGTACCGGAGAATCTGTTGAATTGATCGCTTTTTGAATCGCTTGGATGGTGCCGCTCGTTCCTAGTGCCAGCTCCCACGACTCGTCTGGAAAATAGCGTTTATAACCTTGGAGTTCCTCCATCACTCGATTGATGGCACGTTTAAATCCGGATTTCGTGATTCGGCCTTTTGGGAAATATTTTTCAGTAATGGAAGTGCAACCCATCGGTAAACTTTCGCCTTGTTGAGTTTCGAATCTTTCGCCGCGAACGATTTCGGTACTTCCACCGCCGATATCAACGACCAAGCGGTGGTTTAACTGGTGATCGAACGAATGATTTGCGCCTAAATAGATCAGTCTAGCTTCTTCGCGCCCACTAATAATTTCAATTTTGTGTCCTAAGATTTTTTGGGCTGTCTTAATGAACTCGTTTGAGTTTTTTGCGACTCGCA
Source organism: Gammaproteobacteria bacterium (assembly GCA_009845835.1). Classification (GTDB taxonomy): domain Bacteria; phylum Pseudomonadota; class Gammaproteobacteria; order Pseudomonadales; family Azotimanducaceae; genus Bin55. Next base: position 4,536 of record VXYV01000105.1, read on the forward strand.
ACGCTTGGGTACCAACGATACGAACGTTCCTTCTCGGTAGTGGTCGGATACGTTGCCCTATTCTGAGAAGCGCTTGATGCGCTACGTTCATCGACTTTTTTCTAATTTGCCGCGATTCACCAAGCCCCGACGCTAAACGTGTAAGTTCTTTATGTCGATCAATTACCCGCCAGTTTTTTGGTTGTTTGATGGCTAGAATGACATGAAAACTGTTCGAACCTAAGTCAATCGCAGCAAGTGGCGTGATTGGTTCTAATAAGTCCTCATTGGTACCCGAAATAGTGCTATCTGTCATAACGTTTTCGAGATTTTCTCGATACAAAGTGTTGGGTTGGAAACAGTCTCTTGGAATACTTATGTAATCGAAAACTGTACAATCTTTTTTTCTTGATCAGACAGTCGGCTCGGAATTGTGTATTATGCAATGCTTGGGAATCCCAAAATTACTTGACCAACGGATTCTGTTTGTGCAAGAATAGGACATTTCACTAGTGAACTTACTAGAAGTTAAAGACCTATCGGTAACGTTCGACACCGACGAACGTACTGTTGGTGTCTTAGATAACGTTTGTATCGATGTCAAACCTGGTGAAACCCTAGGAATCGTCGGCGAATCAGGCTGTGGCAAGAGCGTCACGTCACTTTCTATCATGCGATTACTGCCACAACCGGCGGGTAAAATCACAAATGGAAGTGTCTTCTTTGACGGACAAGATTTACTCAGCTTGTCCAAAGAAGACATGCGAACGATCCGCGGACGAAAAATCGCGATGATTTTTCAAGAACCTATGACGGCACTCAACCCAGTTCAGCGTGTGGGTGTTCAGATGATGGAGTCACTTAAACTCCATCGTAGTGATATGTCCAAAGAAGAACAACGACAAGAGTGCGAAAAACTGCTTGACCGTGTTGGGATACCTGAACCTCGATTGCGATTAACAGAATATCCTCACCAACTTTCTGGAGGAATGCGCCAACGAGTCATGATCGCGATGGCTTTACTGCATGTTCCTGATATCTTGATAGCCGATGAACCGACGACAGCCTTAGATGTAACGATTCAGGCACAGATCTTGGAGCTTATTGCAGAACTGCAAAAACAAAGTGGCATGTCTGTAATATTCATCACCCATGATCTAGCAGTGATTGCTGAAATTTCGGACCGCGTCGTAGTTATGTATGCTGGTCGGGTAGTAGAACAAGCAAAAATTAAAGACTTGTTTGAAAATCCTCGACATCCTTACACACGAGGTCTCTTAGGGTCCATTCCTACATTAGACGGAACTCCTAAAACTCCACTGTCGACAATTCCGGGTATGGTACCTAGTTTTGCTGATATGCCATCCGGGTGTCGCTTTCGTAATCGATGCGACTATGCCCAGGAAAGATGTAAGACTGAGGTCCCGGCACTGAAGGAAACTGGTGATTCCCACGCGGTTGCCTGTCATTATTGGCAACATGTCGCACAGAGTACGAGCACGTAATATGAGTACTTCCCCATTGCTTGAAGTTCAAAACCTTGTTAAACACTTTCCGGTCAAGAAAGGTGTTATTCCAAGAACAGTTGGTCACGTTCAAGCTGTCGACGATGTGTCGTTTACTCTAGAACGAGGTGAAACCCTTGGATTGGTTGGAGAGTCTGGTTGTGGTAAGAGTACAGTAGGACGTACCCTACTGCATTTATTACGTCCCACTTCCGGGAGTGTAAAGTTTGAAGGTCAAAATATCAGTTCTATGTCGCGCGCCGAACTCAAGCAGATGCGCCGAAATGTGCAGATCATCTTTCAAGATCCCTTTGAATCACTCAACGCACGCCACACAATTAGAAAGATCCTAAGTGAACCATTTGTCATTCATCGAATAGGTACGCGGCAAGAAAGGAATGATTACGTGGTGGCATTGCTCAATCGAGTCGGTTTGGACGAATCGGCTGCCGATCGATTCCCCCACGAATTTTCTGGGGGACAAAGACAACGTATTGGGATTGCACGCGCGATCGCATTAAAGCCTAAATTGATTGTTTGTGACGAAGCTGTGTCCGCTCTGGACGTTTCGATTCAATCGCAGGTTATCAACTTATTGCTAGATTTACAGCAAGAGATGGACCTTGCCCTCATCTTTATCGCCCATGACTTAGCCGTCGTTAAACACGTTTCTGACAAGATTGCCGTAATGTACTTAGGTAAGATAGTGGAAACGCGAAGGTCTGCTGACATATACAGTTCGCCGAAACATCCCTATACACAAGCATTGATTTCTGCGATCCCAAAACCAGATCCTAATCTACGTACGGAACGGATCATTCTGGCAGGAGATGTCCCGTCGCCGATTTCGCCTCCGAGTGGGTGCAGATTTCATACTCGATGCCCGTATGTGAGGGAAAATTGCAAAACTGAGATTCCGGTACTTGAATCCAAGTTTGGTGGGAGTGTCGCGTGCTTATATGCAGGATCACTGCAGGTAGCGAAATCTGCTTAAGGCGGGTGGTTCTCATTCAAACGTTTTGTTTAAATCGAACCTAAACTGTTTCAGCTAGAAAAATATCGCGAGCCTTAGCGATACTTCGTAAGAATCAGCAGATAATCGTGTAGGCGTATCGACATCATTCAGTTGTTCTTTCCATTCATCTTCAGCTTCAGAAGTTAACCGTGCTTCTAATTGCAATAACGTACTTCGACCAATAGATTTTTCCACACCCACTCCCATAACCCATTGTTTAAAGACCGGCGAACGAGTTTCCGTGGCGGGATTACCCGTCTCTCCGGGACCACAAACTAATTTCGTTCCACAAACTGTAAAGTTCCGTTTAAAAGCAACTTCGATCTCTCGCCAACCACCTAGTACTAAAGGCGAAAACTCAAACAAACCAAACACCGACATTACATGCCCCACTCGTATAACCGCTGATTGATCACGATCCGTTTTAAATGACCACTGTTCATCGAGTAGATCTTCGATTTTTTGACCGTCCCCTAACTCACCGATACCAGTTAATCGCCCTTCGATACCATCACTCCGGAGGGTATATTCAAATTGAAAATCCAGCCACAAACCACGAGTGTCAAATTTATAGCGATACCCTAAAAACACGTTAAGGCTATAGGGAGAATCTGATCCCTCATTCTTCTGATTAAAAACTAGATCCTTGAGAGACAGAGAGGGAAACAAGTTGACATCTTCTCGCTTGTCGTACCTCACTTTGAAGTCATCGAGCGAGACACCGCTACCGATGTAAAGTCCGCCAGAAGCAAAGGCAACGTTACCAATCACGAATCCTAGCGCGACCAATAGTAGTTGTGCGTATCGGAAAATAAGAGTCTTCATCATTCGTCCTTGATTCAATGAAGTTTCGAGTTAGCCAGTGTTGGTGCCTATGGAATCTGCCAGTCGATCAAAGGAGATGGCGAATCGCATCTCGTTCCTCGATGAGTTCCTGTTCTGTCAATTTAATTCGTTGTTGCGCAAAGTCATCAAGCACGCGATCCTGTATGACATCAATCTGACCACCGTGACAAACAATAGGATAAGAAAAAACTAATCCAGATTCAATTCCGTACTCTCCCTGACTCACGATCGACATACTCGTAGTACCGGGGGATTCAGTGCACCAATAACGCATATGGTCTATGGCTGCATTTGCAGCCGATGCCGCGCTTGACGTACCCTTGGCTTGAATGATCTGTGCGCCACGTTGTTGTACACACGGTATAAACTCATCGGTATACCAATTCATCGTAACTAAGTCCAATGCATCGATTCCTTTAACAGTCGCTGAGTGAAGTTCAGGAAACATCGTGGAAGAATGATTTCCCCATATCGCTAGATTACGAACATCCTGAACGTGCGCTCGTGTCTTTTGGGCAAGTTGTGCAACTGCCCGATGGTGGTCTAGAATTGTCATTGCCGTAAACTGGTTACTTGCCAATGTCTTAGCATTATTGACAGCAATCAGACAGTTTGTATTTGCCGGGTTTCCTACCACAAGTACCCGCACATCTCTAGATGCATTATCGCTAAGTGCTTTACCTTGAGTCGTGAATATCGCGCCATTTGCTTCGAGTAAATCTTTACGTTCCATGCCGGCACCGCGTGGTCTTGCACCGACAAGTAGCGCGATATCTACATCGGCAAAGGCCTCATTGGGATCAGTAGTTGGTACAACGTTTTCGAGCAACGGAAACGCACAATCTTCTAACTCCATCACAACCCCACGTAACGCATCCATAGCGGGTGGTATTTCTAAAAGTCGGAGATCGATTCCATGCTGCGCACCTAGCATCTCGCCAGATGCGATTCGAAAAAGCATCGCGTACCCAATTTGACCGGCGGCCCCAGTAACGGCAATTCGAGTTGTTTTTGACATGATTAATTTCTGCGTTAAGACTCTCGGTTAGTTCTTTCAACACAAATTTTACGATTAACCGCAAAAACAGAGTTACTTGACCTTGCACCTCAAATTTGGTTGGTGTATATCTCAGCACGAAATACCGAATTAACCTCGAGTTTTCTGTGCAATATGAACACGGATTCGAGCGAATGTCGTCGACACCACCCAGTCAGTGACAACGACCGTCTTTGGAACAGTCTTTTTCTCTTATCAGGTTACCTTAATAGTAATAAGAAACAAAAAAGTTCCATACCACACGGAAGAATTTATTTCAACGTACAAGGTCAAGAAGATCTTCAAAGTATGACTATTGAAGTAAAAGGAGGACAGTCTGTAAATATCAATATATTGAGAGAGCTGAAAGGTGCACTTAATGCTGATGATGCAATTATGGCTGGACTGATTGTTATGCATCCATTTGGAAAGATAAAACAAGACAATTTTAAGCGTTTTATTGCAGAGATTGGAGATGTTAAATTGAATGAGCAACCTTTTTCAAAATTACAAATTCTTACAGTCGAACAAATACTTGATGGTGAACGATTTAAAACCCCTTGGGTTGTTGGAAAATCAGGTGATCGACCGTTAGCTTTTGAAAATGAATAACAAGAAAGACCAAGCGAAGTTAAATATCACCAAAGACCAACAAGCCGAGTTAGATAAGGCGGTAAAGGGAATGCTTAATCTAGGGGCGTTGCCGAAGGGCTATAAACGACCGAAAACAGCACCCAAGATAGATAAGAATAGAAGGTTTAAGCTAGACGCCACACCTGGCAAAGAGAAGATCGTTGAATGCGAAAGTTAGTTATTCTCTCTTTTCCAATCTTCAAATTTCTCCATTTCTACTTCTAATCGTGCTTTGTATTGACGTATTTGATCTTCAAATTTACCATGATTCACCATCCCCACAAAATAAGTCACAAAGCCTAAGAAGATAAAGAAGAACCCTAACAGAACGTTAAATTCTCCAGAACTAAAGGCATATCCCAAATCTTTGTGCGACAACAACCAGATAATCAACAGAATGACTGGTCCAAGAAATTGGACCCACAACCAAAAACTCGCCCGAGTTTTATACTTTGAAATCATCTTCTGTAAATAACTAATTTCATCATGCATCCCTATACTCCAAATTTAAAAACAAATTAGAGTACAATAATTGAGTTAATCTATTCTGTCAAGCGCTTGAAGATTTTTACTAACAAAAGTATGTTTACAATCCTCTATTGCCGTAATAGGCGGTAAAACCTTTTAACCTACTCCTAAGGAAGCAATACTGCCTAAACTAAAACGATAATGACATACACTTGTGACGATGAAACATTCGATTCTATAGATGCGATCAAACATCATTTAATGACGAAGTATGGTCATCCAAAGGAACGTCTACGTCATCTCCCTAAGATGGCTGATGATCAAGCACCCGAACAATCTTGGTTGGTTGGAATAGTACGGCATATAGAAGTTCCTTATGAGGACGGAAGCTCAAAAAAATAAGGGGACAAAGTGCTCATTATGGATACATCGTAGTGAAAAACTAGACCGCTCCGCAAGGGTTTTGTCAAGTTATCTACGTAATTCCCATATTTTTTGGGATAGCTCGCATGCGATTTACTCGCTTTCGTCTTCCTCATCTACTAATTCGCAGTCAATCTCTTTCTCTGGATCATAAGAGGCGCTTACAGCTTTAGTAGGATCGGGAAGGTTCTCCGGGTTTTTAACCATCCCATTAAGTTTTCCAGATCTTCAATAGCCTTGCTAGATCTTCTGTCTCTTCTTTACTGAGTTCTTCTCCGTTTGCCACTTTTTTCTCCAGTTCTTGTTTTCTTTAGCGCGAATATCAAGAAAGGCGCGACTTAGGAAGAAGAAAGGATTAAGTCAATCAAAGAAGCCAAACGGCATTTTTTCGATCTTAACGATGACAACGCTTAATCAAAAGGACTTACCGCTGCAACCAGGCATCTAGAATACACGTCGTTACAAATTGCTACCCCACGACCCGTTATGATATCTTTCGTCAAATTAGCACCAGTTTTCCAAACCCACGCCGCACCTTTACATGCCCCACGGGCTATTTGACAAGCCACCCAGCCAGAACCAGGTATGGGATTCCGACTTCTAACTTTTTTCGCTACCTTGATACAGTTCTTGTAGAAAGCATCACACTTTTTCAACCATTCTTTGTATATCTCGTCAATGATTATCTTTAACCCTAATTCAAGGTTAGCAACGCGCTCCAAACACTCAGACCTGAGATCCTCGCATTCAGCTATATTGTCAGATATACTGTCATCAGCCACTGCGCTATTGCTGGTAAAGAAAATAAACAAAAGTGTTGATGCTAAGAAAATAGTCCGCCAATTCATCGTGAATCCTTCCCTAGATTTGAAGCAATCTGATCAAGTAGTTCAAAATCGACTTTAGCGTAACAGTTATCCGAGAAGATCCCCCGGCTAAGATTGCTTAAACCCACGATGTAAGGAGTGAAAACGTTCGAAATAGTGGTAAATATTTCAATAGAAAAATCTTGATCCGTACGTTGCATTTTTTCAATAGATTTTGCTGCTCGATCCATTTTGTTCGCTAAAGTACCGAACATCTTTGTCACTTTTTTATTCGCCTTTGTCCTGTTTGAGTCAACACAGGTCAGAAAAGCGTCAATGGAACTGATATCACTTTCTGGATCCCAGTCTAAGAATCGTTCTTTCATTTCCAAAAATTCAGTTGACTCTTGTTCAAACATAGATAAATCTCCCTGAATGCTCTGAACATTGGTAACTAATGATCTTGTGTATATCCACATATCTACAGAGAGTCGTTCTTCCGGTACAGCATCAATCAACCTTTGTGTTGTCGCCTGCAATCGGGTTATCTGTTTATCGTTGGATTTGTGATGCCTCGCGATTGCGATTGTGAGTTCCGAGAACAACGTTGATTTTTTCTTAGTTTCCCAAGTGCTAGAAATTCCAGACAATTCTGGAATAACTATTTCTAAATTTTTTAATTGCTGTTCAAACGCTAATTCTGGATTTTTACTTAGTTCGTGAAATTTGCGCTTTGCATCTTCAATTAACTCAGCAGTCTCTTCATCACTGAGAGCGAATCCTAGTAACTTGGCGAGCGCTGTAATTTCGACTATTGCAGCTTCTAATGTAGCTTCAGCTTCTTCTACGAGCCCATCGCAACATTCATCTTCTTCTTCAGCGATACCAACAGGTACAAGCAAAAAAGCGAAGCAAACGAGCATGAGTTTGTACGCAAGATTTTTCATAAGAGTTTTTTTCCTCAAATAAATATAGTGTCGAGCTAAGTTGCTCTTTCTGCCCTTGTATTATATCTGAATACAAACGGGAATTGATCAGGAGTCAGTGATTATTCAGGTCTAGAGAGGTATCGTAGTTTCCGATAGTTAAAGTTCATGTTAGAATAGAGTTTTCGCAAACTTAGCGGCGTTTTTCACCTTACCAACGGAGATTGTACTGTGATTAGTGCGACGGGTCCGAGAATATGCCAAGGAGGGCACGATGAGGCCACGCCAAGCAGCGGTTATGACCACACTATGGCAGGAGCTACAGGCGGAATTTGACCAGTTAGACGAGCAATTCACGCGCCCATCGCAGGCACGCTACACGACTTCCGATTGTCTGCGCCGCCTGTTTTCGATGTTTCACTTACGGCGGCCGAATTTGTATCGCTACGAGTTAGACATTCGCACCGATCCGGGATTACGGGGAACGATCCAACGATTATTTGGTTGGCGACAGATCCCGAGTGACACGACGATTCGGCGGGTGTTAGATCGGATGCCACCGGAAGCCCTTGTGCCTTGTTTTGAGGCCGTCTTGGGTTGGGTACAACGACAGAAGTTATTCGAAGATTTTCGGAGTCCGTTGGATGGTGGCCTGTTATTGGCGATTGATGGTACCCACGGGTTGTCATCGCCGACGATCCACTGTTCATCGTGTTTAGTCAAGCAACATCGCCCCTTAGATCCGGATGATGCCGATGAGTTGCCGCGCCGGACTTATTACCCTCAGCCGTTAGGGGCGGCTTTGGTATCACCGCGGCGAGCGTTAGTGTTGCCGTTGTTTCCGGAGGCGATGGCGGGAGCTGCGGCCGATGGGGTTCAAGATAATGAGTTGAAAGCGGCCCATCGTTGGCTACCAAAATTTCGGCGGCGACATCCACATTTGCAGTTGCTTGCCTTAGGGGATGCGTTGTACTTTAATCAACCCTTTCTGCAGCAATTATCGGCACATAACCTGCAGTACATGATTCGTGCAAAAGCCGGTAATCGACAGCAAGAGACGGTTTATCAAGCAGCATCGGGCGAGGACTGGCAGCGAGGTGTCCAACAGCCGGACCGGTGGTATCGGTGGTTAGCTCAGCAGTCATTAAATGCGACCCACCCTGAGTTCAAGGTCAATGTGTTGCAGGAATGCGATGCCCAAGGCAAGATCACTGAATGGGTCACGAATCGGGAGTTAACGGTGGCACAACTGGAGCCCGCGGCTGGCGAGGCACGGCTTCGTTGGCCTATTGAGAATGGCTGTTTTCGTACGTTAAAAAATCTTCAGGGTCCGCATTTTGAACACAATCATGGCCATGGCAAGCTGCATTTAGCGAACCTAATTTCATGCCTCGCGATGTTGCAACAGTTGGTAGAACAAGTGTCTGAACGACTCTGTCAACGGTATCAGGCCGCATTGGTAGGTTCTGACACAAAAGTCAAGCAGCGGCGGCCTAAAGTCCATGTTTGGGAGGTACAAATGCGGGTGTTAGCGGGTTACCAAATATCGACTTGGGAGGAGGTTTACGATCTCTTAGCGAGACCGCGGCCGGCGGTCCCGATTCCAGAAACTTGATTGAGTAGTTCCCACTTTGTTGACCCAAGTTAAACTCGCGAGGTGACGAGACGTTACCCTATTGCCTGGAACCGCAAAACAGGTTCCAAATTCCAACTTCATGCTGAAAAGAGACGAAAAACGGTCGAATCTAGGGCATGGAATTCCAAAAAACTGCACAATATCTACTTGGTTTCGAGCACAAATCTGCCGAATTAAACTAATTCCGAGACATGAATAATCACTGATCAGGAGTAGAACTCTTGATGGGCTGGCGTATTCCTCGTAGGAGTAATTTGTTACACCACTTATGTAGTATTCTTCATGCGAATTTAATGAGAAGTCGTATTGGAAAATATTGAAGAAATCTACGCAGCACCAAAACCTGATCTTACTGCTGAAGAAGATAATCCACAGTGTCACGAACTCAATAAACTTGCGATGTGGTTTTTAGGATTGCGTGCCGCGACTCTTCCGTGCATATTCCTTGTTCTAACAAAATTTTGGTTTTCGTCATAGCAGATATCCGATGTCTAACCGAATAAAGTTTGGTGGTATGCGGAACCTCTGATCAAGTTAGTTCGTTCAATCAAAGAATAAGCAACGTTCTTTACGATTTCTAAGTAAGAGTTAATCATAATTGCGTGATTCTTGTTATACTAGAAACGACCAGATTTACACCGATGAGTTATTGTGAACAAACGTTTCCTGTCTTTGTTGGTTTTTCTCGTATTTTTTCTCACAGCTTGCCAACCTAATGTCAAAAACGACATTAAAGACACTCAACCCCACCAGTCGAGCGAGGATACTTCAACCGACGAACCAGAGTGGGAATTTTCTTGGGATACACTTGAAGCACGTACGTTTGCACTGAGGAACCGAACCTTGCAACGACAAGACCCGCAAGACCTGTATCAACTCAAATACCAATTACTCTCTCCCCCCAACAAGAACGGTGTTGTACCTGAAAGCGTCCGTACTTATTGGTACGCGTATGTTTCGTTCAATCTAATCTTGGTTGAAGAAAGTTTCGGTGAATCTGATCAAGTAAAACGGTTACTCATCGAAACTATACAAACACTCGATAGTATCGAAAATAAATCTGTCGAGGTGCGGGCACTTTTGGCAATCTTGTATAGGTTAAGAGTCAAACATGAACCTGACAATACTTTTGAACTAGTTCTCAGTATGCAAAACCACCTTGATGCAGCAATCGAGTTAGATCCTGAAAATTTACGAACAAAGGTTGCACAAACAATGCTCGCAGTACGTCCGATCCCAGGTTTTGGTATAGATGAAGACGTCGAAGCGACGATCCATCAAGCACTTGAAGTTTCACCTACCAACGCATCGCTTACCCATTCACCCACTTGGGGAAGATCAATGGTTTTTCAACTGTGGTTGGAATGGTTGGCGTTGCGCGATGAAAATTCTGAATTTATGAAGGTGTTAAATCGCGCAACGCTTGAGTTTCCAGAAGATGTCTACCTACAACAAGCAACTGATGAGTTACTTGACCTACTAGAGTAAGACAACGAATACTCTAATTCAACAGCGTTTTGATACTACAAAACAATCGAGCGATCAAGCCATGTCCAGCGGGTCAACATCGATCGATAATCGATAATTCCTGCGAGTTTTCGTATCCACACTTAATGTGTCTAATGCATCATGTAGTTGTTTGCGGTGTTCCGCAAGTATGGCTAATTGAAACCGCCAACGATTAGAGACTCGAGACACTGGCGAAGGAGCTGGACCGAGAACTGTAACTGGTCTACTAACCAATGACTCTGCAATCGACCTTAAGAACAGTTCAGCTTCTTCAGCATTGACATTTTCTGACCTTAGTAATGCCAAATATCGGTACGGCGGGAAACCAGCATCTTTACGCAGCATTAATTCAGTATCCATAAATCCCGGGTAGCCCTTTTCCGATAACGAAGTCAAATGTGGGTGGTCTGGATCATAAGTTTGAATCCAAACTTCACCGCGTTTTTCCGCACGACCAGCCCTACCCGCGACTTGTACAATCAGCTGTGCAGTACGTTCCGGCGCCCGAAAATCGGAACTGAGAAAACCAGAATCAGCACCTAATACCACCACGAGAGTGACATGTGGTAAATGATGTCCTTTCGCAAGCATTTGGGTACCAATCAAAATACTGCGCGACGGATTCTGCAGGTCAACAAATAACCGCGCTAATTTTGGCTGAGTGTTAATCACATCACGATCGACCCGATGTACCGGCACATTCTCGAAGTGTTCCTTTAATACTTCCTCTGTTTTCTGTGTTGCTGTTCCGATGTGGACTAAATTGGTGCTTGAACAGTCTGGACACTCATCGGGTATCGCATAACGTTTCTCGCAATAGTGACAACGCAGAATCCTCTCCGGCACTTCGTGAAACGTCAACATAACATCGCAGGCGTCACAACGCTTACGCCAGCCACACGAATGACAAATTAGCGACGTTGCGTACCCGCGCCTATTGAGTAGAACCAGTACTTGATTGTTCGCTTCGAGATGTTGTGAAATCAAGTTAAGTAACTTCGGTGCAATACCACCTTGTAAGATCTCACCTTTGATATCCAAAATATTGAAGTCGGGCATTTGGGCGGTACCTGGTCGATGGGTAAGTTTCGATAACTGAAAACGACCTTCGCGACAATTAGCTACTGTTTCAAGGGAAAGCGTCGCGCTGCCCAGAACACAAGGTATTTCAAGTAACTTTGCCCGCATAATCGCCACATCGCGCGCAGAATACCGCAAAGATTCAATCTGTTTGTAAGATGAATCATGTTCCTCGTCGACAACAATGAGCCCCAAATTACGAAATGGGGCGAAAATCGCCGACCGCGTCCCAATTACCAGTCTAGCTTCACCAGTTACTACCCGCGACCATACATCAAATCGTTGAACGTTGGTTCGCATCGAATGCAATACATCGACATGACCAAAACGACTTTGAAAGACATTAGCGGTCTGTGGAGTGAGACCAATCTCCGGCACTAAAACGAGAACTTGCTGACCTTTGGCTAAAACCTTTTTGATAGCTTGGATGTAAACTTCAGTTTTACCACTACCCGTGACACCATCAAGCACGTGAACATGAAACTTACCAAGGTTGTCTTCGATAAAACGAACAGCAGTTGTTTGTTCTTTCGAAAGTTCGTATTCGGCTGGCTTGTAGATGTACTCCCGTTGCAATTTTTTACTTTCAAGCAAGCCTTTCTTTTCTAACGCCTTAAGAACTGATTTCTCGATATTGGCTTGACGTAATTGGGTGTCGGATACCCTTCCATGTTGCTTAACGAAGTACCAACACTCCTGTTGTCGATGTGCCCGTTTGAAATCACGAGTACTTTCGGGATCAACGCAAGACCAAAGCAATTCATTCTGCGCCATCACAGGACGACCGCGCATCGCTTCAGTGGGTAGGATGACTTCAAGCACAGCACCTAACGGATAATGGTAATAGGAAGACAACCATTTGACCAATTCAATCATATCGGGCAGAAGAATCGGTTCATATTCAATGTACTTGCTCGGGGTTTTCAGAGTACCCGAATAAGAAGTGTGTTCGCTCTGACCTAAAACAACTCCAACGGTTCGAACATGACCAAAAGGAACCATGACTCGCACACCGACTGGCACCTTTAGTTGGGAGTCAGCATTTACATAGTCATAAGTCGTCCCCACAGGACGAGGAATGGCGACTTGTAGTACTTGAGGCATTTCGGGTCTCTATCTTTAACTCTGGGTAGTAATCTACGCATTTGAAAGTATTATACGTATGGACAGTTTTAAATATTATTGTTGGAAATATCGATTTGTTTTATCAACAAGATTTTTCTAATCTTTCGTATACCAATATAGATAACTCACGCATTGTTACGTTAAAATATTAAAAGTATCGATTCAAATATCTCCTTGAGGACCTCACCATGAAGTCAGGTATTCACCCTGAATACAAAACAATGACAGCTAAATGTAGTTGCGGTAACGAAATCACTACCCGCTCAACTCTAGGCAACAATCTGACACTCGAAGTATGCTCACAATGCCATCCCTTTTATACGGGTAAACAAAAGATTGTAGATTCCGCAGGCCGTGTAGAACGCTTCAAGAGCAGGTTCGGACAAACTTCGCTTGGCTAGAACAACCCAATCTACTAGAGGTGTTCGATTTATGAGCGTTTCCAAGACTATCTTGCTAATCGTATCAACGGTTTCGTTGTTTGCGCTCTCGCTGACTGCAGGAACTGGTGCAGAACTCTATAACGAGTTCATGGATAGCGATGAATTCTACGATGACCCCGAATGGCAAGATTATGTTGACGAGTTAGGGCAAAAATTGCTTTCGTACTCGGACGACGCCGGCGAAGAATACTACTTTTTTGTACTCGATAACCCGGGGCTCAATGCCTTTGCCACGCCAGATGGTTATATCTACGTAAATCGTGGATTGATTATGTATATGAATTCGGAAGCCCAGCTCGCCGCAGTAATTGGTCATGAAATTGGACACGTAGTCGCGCGCCATGGTGCGAAACGACGACGGGCTTCCTTATTAGGTTCTGGCTTGGCTATAGCTGCACAAGCACTAACCGGTAGATATGAAGCGGGACAAGCAACACATGCAGCATTTCAAACCTATCTTTCCGGGTACGGTCGTGATCAAGAACTTGAAGCTGACCGAATTGGCGCAGAAATCATTGCTGCCGCTGGCTACAACCCGTTATCGGTTATCGATGCAGTACACGTACTCAAAGACCAAGAAATGTTTGCTCGTCAGGTCAAAGGTCAACCACCAAGTTACCACGGATTGTTCGATACGCACCCGCAAAACGATAAACGATTGCACGAAGCCGTACGGGTAGCTCTACCAAAATACTCCGACACTATTGTTGAACCGGTGCGCGATTTTTGGGAAATGATAGACGGACTGAAATATGGTGTAGAACAGAACATCGGGACCCGCGACGGTCACATCATTTACGATAAATCACTACGTTTAGTCATTGAATTTCCGGTTGATTGGAAAGTGAGACTGAAGCAAACTCGGGTCGTCGGACAAGCACCTGGTGGTCCCTCAGAAGCAGAGATCACTATTGATCGACTTGTAATCGATCAAGAAATTTCCCCGGAAAAGCTCGTAACCGATGTGTTACAGCGTCCGGATATCAAGGAAGTAACCTCGCTTGAAATAGACGATTCTAAATCAGTATATCTTGCCGAGTTGGAAATTACCGACGAAGACACCACTGGTGCCCTTCTTGCCGTTCACCGGCATGGCTATGACTACTACGTTATTCGCGGAGACTCTGGTACAAAAGGTAGTCAAAAGGAGTTGCGTGACGCAATCAGAACCGTAATCAAAGGTATTCGCAATTTATCCAAAGATGATTTAGAGCATGAACAATTAGTGAGAATCCGTGTGATCGTAGCTCAACCCGGGGACACCTATGCCGAATTTGCTAAGGAAAGTCCTATACGGCAACACGCGGAAGAGATGCTTCGTTTGATCAATGGACATCACCCCAATGCTGAACCACGTGCTGGGGACTTCGTTAAGATTGTGAAGTAAATTAAAAAATGTCTTCAGGGTCGACAAGCTCTTGTTCGTCCCTAGTTCCTATAACTGATTCCTGCGACGGTGCGGTTTCCGATAGAAAATACTCTAACATCGCGTTAGGTTCGGCGGCGTGAACAATCTCACCGGAAGTCGAATCAACATAGACACTCACAATCCCATCTGGTGGTTCAGGTATAAATTCAGGTACCTCGCGTAACGCTTCTTGCATAAATTCAATCCAGATTGATAGTGGACGTGTTGAACCATATTCTCGTTCTCCCAAAGAGCGTCGATCTGAGTAGCCCACCCAAGTTGTTGCGACGAGATTTTGCTGGTACCCATTAAACCAAGTGTCCACCGCTTCATTTGTAGTACCAGTTTTACCAGCTAAATCATTTCGACCGAGAGTTACTGTGGCGCGTTCAGCTGTTCCAACACGCGCAACATCTCTGAGCATGGAGTCCATGAGAAAAGCTAAGCGCGGATCCAAAACATTCTTCGCCTCCAAAACATAACTACTTCCCCTGAGTTCGACTTCGAGTTCGTAATTTGCATTGTGATGCCACAATTCCTCATCGAACCCAGTGTTCGCATGTCCACAGGAGTTACACACCTTAGCACGAAGTGGTTCAAAAACAGTTTCCCCGGCATGGGTTACAACTTTTTGTATCAGATGCGGCCGAACGCGATATCCTCCATTGGCGATCACAGCGTATGCAGTAGCTAACTCAAGGGGGGACATCCCCATATTACCGCCGCCGATAGCCAACTGTGTATTGTTCGGTAATTTGTGCTTAGGAAACCCGAATCGAGACACGTAATCTTGTACCTTGGATGCGCCAATATGTTCAAGGACTCGAATCGACACTAAATTGATTGACTCATAGAGTGCTTCCCGTAGTCTTGTAGGACCACGATAATCTCCCGAAAAATTACGTGGACGATATGGCGTCTCTAAACTCGAATCGTCAAATATCAAGGGAGCATCTAGAAATATCGTGGCAGGTGTAACACCGTTCGCTAGTGCGGCGGTGTAAACGAAAGGTTTAAAACCGGATCCCGGTTGTCTAGCGGCTTGGGTAGCATGGTTATACTGCGTTACTTCAAAGTCGTATCCACCTACCATAGCGGTAATCGCGCCCGTTCGCGGTACTACAGCAACGATAGCTCCCTGCACCTCCGGTACTTGCGTTAAATACCAGCGACCAACAACATTTTGTAATCGAACAAGGTGTCCTACTGCCACCGCGTCGGAAGCGACCGTAGGTCTACTGCCGACACCCGATGAACCGTACGAACGGCGCGCCCAAGAAATCCCATCCCAAAGAACGGTAACCTCTGATTCGTCTTTCAGAATGGCATCAAATGATTGTTCATAAACTGCTGTTACGACAGCTGGTTCCAGTGGTCCGATAGGTTTTTCCGATCTAAGTTCACTAATGAACGTGGTAGTTGGATCAGGAGAATCCGAATCGACATTAATTCGTCGTTCAGGACCCCGGTAACCCCTACTATGATCATAGTTCTGAAGTTCGGTCTTTACTGCTTGCTGAGCGGCGCGTTGGTGATCGACGTCGATGGTTGTATAAATGGTGTATCCCGTGTAGATCTCTTTGCCAAACTCACCTTCTATTTCTTGTCGTGCCAGTTCCGCCGGATACGATGACTGTAGATCAATCTTACGACCGTAAGCTCGCGCTGTGACTGGTTCGGCGCGGGCTATTTCATATTCCTCATCGTTGATAAATTTCTCAGCAAACATTCGTTTTAACACAACATTTCTACGCTGTTTAGCCCACTCCGGATCATTGATAGGATTACCCTTTTCCGGTCGATTTGGGATACCTGCAAGCATAGCAAGTTGGGCTAAATTTAATTCGTGAACCGGTTTATCGTAGTAGGTATAAGCTGCGGCTTGGACACCGTAGGCGTGTTTCCCGAAGGGAATCACGTTGACGTAGAGTTTGAGAATTTCGTCTTTGGAGAGTTCACGTTCGATTTGAAGTGCTAACAATAACTCTCGGAATTTTCGAATAAGCGTTTTTTCACGCGATAGATCCGCAACGTTTCGTGGAAGTTGCATCGTGATTGTCGAAGCTCCGCCTTTATTTTTACTTCCAACGAGATGCGCAAAGGTGTTTTTGGCTAAGGAGAACCAATCAATACCTGAATGTGTATAGAACCGTTTATCTTCGATCGCGACAACTGCATCCAAATAATCCTGCGGCACTTCTGCGATATCTTTAATCGGAATTACTCGGCGACTACCAAACTCAGCAAGCAGAGCTCCGTCGGACGAAAACACACGAAGTGGATGTTCTGGTTTATGGTTTCGATAAGTTTCCGGATCTGGGTTTTTCGGATCAAGATAGAGAAACATCCCGTTCACTAGCAGTACTGCCGAAAATACACCGATACAACCTAACCAAATACCGATTTTCAAAATCTTGATTATCAAAGGGTGAATTGAGTTGATAAATTCACCCAGGAAAGCGAAAAGATCGGTTAGAAAATCAAACATACGAATCCAGATCGACTAGAAAAGAACGTCTTGCTCAAAAATATTGGACTCAATATCATAATCTTAACATTATTGACAGAAGCGGCAAGTCGACAATTGTCAAATCTCTGCTCGTACCGACCTGTCAAGCTCAAATCAAACCAGTTAGGAAGAAAATCAGTGAAACATGAAAGCTACTCTATCTACCTAAAGACGGTACCTTGACCGGAATCAGTCCGATGTGTACGCGGAACCATCCGTACAAGGTAACACCCGTAACACAATGTAAAAATGCGGGTCAATGGACTAATTTAAGACTACCTTACCGAGTAGTGGGGGTACAAGGTCTAAAATACAGAGACCAAATGCGATATGTTCCATTGCGGAGCTATTCCGTAAAACTATAACATTCTTATCCATACTCGAACGAGTTTATCATTTGTCGCCGACAAAATAGTCTAGACAATACTCTCAACAAAATGGCAAGTTCCACTAAAAAGAATAAAGGTTCGAAAACAGATGTAACCTTTTCGGTTGGCATTCCATGGGCTGTCGTCGGGTTCACCCTCGGTATCATCGGAACCACCGCGTTTTACTATTTTGGTAGTCGCTTTGTTGACCCCGATGCCGCATTCTTAAGGACCTTCCCAGAATGGGAAAAAGCTTACCCCGACGTTCAATTTGAATTCCCCTCTCGGCTAGAACATACCGATGCAGAGTCCGTTGGTGCGACACCGAAAAATCGCGACCAAGATCTAGTGGACGATGCAACTGGTCAGGAAACAACTGAACCAGTTTCCGTGGAAGTCCCCACACCAGCCATCGACGACAATCTCGCAGAAGTTGCAACGAACGAAGGAGAAATCACTGGGTATGTGCTACAGGTGGGTGTGTTCCGCGGTGAGAATAGAGCCGACGCGCTGCGCGCTTCACTGTTGCGCGACGGATATGATGCTTACACGACAACGATCACCGCTGACGATTCTTCCATTCAATATCGAGTCATTATCGGACCATACGATACCGTTGAAGATACTACCGCTGACGCCGATCGACTAAAGGACAGAAACATACTTCCCTATCTTGTACCGATAACAAAAGATGAATAACAATCCAAAATGTGAATTCCTTACTTACTTGACATGAAATTTAGAAACACCACAGTCGTTTGTGTCCGTCGCGATGGTAAAGTCGTACTAGGTTCTGACGGACAAGTATCGATGGGTAATACTGTCATGAAAGACAGAGCGGTAAAAGTTCGACGACTATTCAACAATAAGGTTATCGCTGGTTTTGCTGGGGGTACTGCCGATGCCTTCACGCTCTTCGAACGTTTTGAAGGAATGCTGGAACGCTATCATGGGAATCTACAGCGAGCCGCTGTGGAACTCGCAAAAGATTGGCGAGCCGACCGTATGTTACGACGATTGGAAGCATTATTAATCATTGCCGATCAAGAAAAGTCGCTGCTAATAAGCGGTACTGGCGATGTGATCGAACCTGATGACGGATTAATCGCCATCGGTTCAGGTGGTCCGTATGCTCAAGCCGCGGCGACCGCACTCCTCAACCATTCAAACCTAGACGCCGAGGAAATCGTCCGTGAAGCACTGACAATCGCGGGTAAGATTTGTATTTATACCAATCTCCATCTAACTATTGAGGTGCTATAAATTCGATGAGTGTTATGACTCCCAGAGAAATCGTTCATGAACTGAATCGACATATCATCGGACAAGATCAAGCAAAACGTGCAGTCGCGATTGCGCTGAGAAATCGTTGGCGACGCATGCAGCTAGAAGACGACGTTCGGGAAGAGGTAACGCCGAAGAACATTCTCATGATCGGACCGACCGGCGTAGGAAAAACAGAAATTGCCCGTCGGTTAGCACGACTGGCGAATGCACCATTCATCAAAATCGAAGCAACGAAGTTTACCGAGGTTGGCTACGTTGGTCGAGATGTCGAATCAATCATTCGAGACTTAATCGATGTGGCTTTCAAAATGCTAAAGGAAAAGGCTCTCCACCAAGTCGAACAAAGAGCCACACTCGCAGCTGAAGACAAAATTCTAAATGCCCTAACGACAACAGAAAACAGCCACTATGGTGGCTACGACAACGACGAAAGTCAACCGTTGAGTTTTAAACGAGACTTGCAGCAAAACCTTCGTAGTGGTTTGTTGGACGACAAAGAAATCGAAGTCGAAGTAACCTCAAAAGATTCTCCTATAGGGATGGAATTCCTCGCTCCACCTGGTCTCGAAGACATGGCTAGTAATTTGAAGGATATGTTTCAATCGGTTACAGGTTCCCGGAAAAAACGCGAAAAATTCAAGGTGCGTGATGCGAAGCGACGAATACACGATGAGGAAGCGATGAAACTCATCAATGAAGAAGAATTGAAGTCGCAAGCAGTTGATGCAGTCGAGCAATCGGGGATCGTGTTCTTAGACGAAATTGATAAAGTCGCGAAACGCAGCGATCATGGTGTCGATGTTTCTAGAGAAGGGGTACAACGCGATCTGTTACCACTAATTGAGGGTAGTACCGTGTCGACCCGATACGGTATGATTAAAACAGATCACATATTGTTTATCGCTTCGGGTGCCTTCCACTTATCGAAACCGTCTGATCTCATCCCTGAACTTCAGGGACGTCTACCGATTCGAGTGGAACTCAGTGCCCTTTCTACCGAGGATTTTCGCCGGATTCTCGTTGAACCCAAGGTGTCACTCACGGACCAGTACCAACAACTTTTAGCGGTTGATGGTGTCAATCTCACTTTTTCGGAAGATGGTCTCAACCGTATAGCTGAAATCGCCTGCGAAGTGAACGAAAATACTGAAAACATCGGGGCTCGGCGACTGCACACGATTCTTGAACGTTTGATGGAAGAAATTGCGTTTTCTGGGGGCGACACCGAAAAAGCGCTCCACGTTGACGGCAAGTATGTCGATAAACAGTTAAAAGAGCTCATTAAAGATCAAGACTTATCCCGTTACATTCTTTAAGTAACGAGATTGACTGCAATGCAACCGGTGAATATCGAATACCACTCCAAGTCACGGCAACTAAAGTTAACTTATCCTGATGGAAGTGTACATGAACTCACCGCCGAGTACTTGCGAGTTTATTCACCATCGGCAGAGGTACGGGGACATTCTCCAGATCAATACCAACTACAAAGTGGCAAAAAAGAAGTCAAAATTCAAGCAATCGACCCCATCGGGAATTATGCGATAAGGCTGAGTTTTTCGGACGGACACGATACGGGGATTTACTCTTGGGACTACCTATTGGAATTAGCAACAAACCATGAACGTAATTGGACCGAGTATCTGCGACAACTTAAAGAGGCTAACTGTTCGCGTTTGTCTACAATTCCTGTTGGAACTTGGACCCCAGAAGATAAATGAACTCAACCGATTCTCTAGTAAATTTTGGCAATCAGAAGGTTCCAAGCAGCGAAAAAACGCAGCTGGTCGACCAAGTATTCGAAACCGTAAACCCACGCTACGACTTGATGAACGACATCATGTCGTTAGGCACACACCGAATCTTAAAACGAATATTTATTGATTCGGCGAGCATACCACAAAACGGTCAGGTCCTAGACATTGCTTGCGGAACGGGAGATATCACACAACTAATTGCATCACGTCTGTCTGGTAGCGGTAGGATTACAGCTGTGGATCTTAATAGTTCCATGCTTAGTCACTGCCGTAACCGCATGTTGAATGCTGGTTTTGCGAATGTTGATTACTTACTCGCCGATGCCCAATTTTTGCCATTAGCTGATGAAACTTTTGACTGTATCACGATGGCGTTCGGTATTCGCAACATGAGTTATATCGACCTGACCCTTGAGGAGTGTTATCGAGTATTGAAACGAGGTGGTCGGTTATCTCTGCTTGATTTCTCACATGCTAAATCGACTCGGTTATCAAAACTATTTCAAACCTATTGCTGTGCCTGGCCAATCATCGGTCAAATCGTGGTCGGCGACAGCAAACCCTATCGTTATCTGGTAGAATCTATCCAACAACATCCACAACCGGAAGCGATTCACCTCGCGATGGAAGCTTGCGGTTTACACGAATGTCAATTTGAAAATTTATTGGGAGGGATTGTCTCAATCCACACAGGAATTCGATGACTATACTACAATCAACATCAGCGAGCGCAGTTGAAGCGGCTATCAAGGCACGGTTGGCGATTGACCCACAAGCCCGCGCTACTGTTAATGAACTCGAAGGAAAATTAGTGCTCTTAAACGTAGAAAACAACCCCGTTTATGTCTTGTTTCGGGACGGCGAAGCAAGTGTAGCTACTTATACTGAAAACGAACCTGACCTTTCGATTGCCGGTTCAGTTGTGGATGTTGGTAAAACCCTGCTAACGGATTTAGAGTCAAACACCGAAGTCGACGGCGATAGTGATTTACTCGAGCATTTACGCAAGATTTTTAAGCCGAGTTTTGATGCCGGATCACTTGCCGACAAGGTTCAATCAAAAGCCGAACTCGGTGTGGCTGCTGCGCGTTCCACAATCGAAGGCTTAGCAAGTGAATTCACGGTAAACCGAAAAGATAATGCACAAATCGAAGAACTCACCTTGCAGTTGCGAGAACTACAGAAAGCCGTCAATCAACTGGAGGATCGTATTCGAGCCCTTGAGAATCCTTGATTCCGTTCGGTCTTTTCTTTCTAGTCCTTTGGGTCGTTCTACGTTTTCGACTTGATACGGCACTAGTCGAGATTCTCAAAAATCACTGGTTGCGGTGGTTTCTATTATCTAGTTATTTACCGCTACCCAAAACTTCTACCGCCGTTCGTGTGCGAGAAGCACTTATCTATCTCGGACCAATTTTTGTAAAGTTCGGTCAAACGTTGTCGACCCGTCGTGACCTTCTTTCTGTTGAATACGCCGATGAGCTTGCAAAATTACAGGATCAGGTACCACCATTTTCCTCAGACAAAGCTATCGAACTGATTGAAACAAGTCTCGAAAAATCACTCAACGATGTGTTTGCGCAGTTTGAAACCGAACCCATCGCCTCGGCATCACTAGCGCAAGTACACGGAGCTGTTTTACTCGACGACTCAAAGGTAGTCGTCAAAGTCATACGCCCAAAGGTAGAAGAACAGATCATGCGCGATTTACGCATGATGCAAGCAGTTTCTAGATTCCTAGAACGAGTTTCTCATATCGCCAGACGATTACATTTAGTCGATGTTGTGAATGACTACGAAACCACGATTGTGGGTGAACTAAACTTAGAAAACGAAGCAAGAAATACAGTCCAATTACGGCAAAATTTTGTAAATTCACCGTTGCTTTATGCGCCGCGCGTGTACAACCACCTAACGACAAAAAAAGTTCTAGTAATGGAACGAATTGAAGGTATACCAATCCATTCGATCGACTTATTACGCGAGAAAGGAACTGACTTAAAGGTACTTTCCCAACGTGGAGTCGAGACTTTCTTTACGCAGGTATTTAATCACAATTTTTTTCACGCTGACATGCATCCAGGAAACATATTTGTCGATGTTTCTGACCCTAAAAATCCGTCCTACATCGCGGTCGATTGCGCGATTATTGGTTCATTAACTGAAGAAGATCAAACTTTTATTGCACTCAATATCGTCGCTTTTTTCAATCGTGATTACGCTGAAATCGCTCGTTTGCACGTTGAATCTGGATGGATCACAGACGATGGCGACCTAGCTGAGTTCGAAATGTTGATTCGAAAGTTGTGCGAGCCGTTTTTTAAAAAACCGCTATCTGAAATTTCTTTTGGGCAGTTCTTACTCGATCTATTCACCGCCTCTCGGCGTTTCGACATGGAAGTACAACCTCAGCTAGTACTGTTGCAAAAGACCCTGCTACATATTGAAGGTTTGGGAAGGCAACTTGATCCTGATTTAGATCTTTGGTCAACGGCTAAACCGTTCATGGAAAAATGGATGAAAGAGCGCTACGGTGCGCTTGCGACCGTTCAACAGGTGCTTAATCACGCACCACAACTTGCTGTCGAACTACCGACGCTACCTAATTTATTGGTAACGGCAAGGCGAACGATCAAACGTTTAGAAAAGAAGATCGAATACGAAAGTCGCCAAGTGCGCGAACTACAACAATCTCAAGAACGCAATAAACGGCGTCGAATCTATAAAACGGTACTCGGATTAGGATTAATCGGAATCGCTAGTTTACTGTGGTGGGGACTTGGAATGGAGGCTTTGCTTCCTTTGGTACTCGGAACTAGTGGAATCGTATTTGTACTGAGTCGTTAACCCAATCGTTAGCGTACTAACATGTGGAGTTTGTGATGTAAGTGCCCCTTTTTTGGTGTTTTTACTTCTTTTTCTCATTTTTTATTACGTATCCAAGAGGCTAATTCCTCCCCTTGATGTTGGTACATTTCACCTTCACAAATAACTCCTGTTTCCTCTAGTTGGCGCATCCCGTCGATCATAGCTCTCTGAAGATCAAGAGTTCTACCGTCGTATCCAATCTATTTCTTTAAATCTTCAAGTGGTTGACTGTGTTTTCACCTCGCTTTAGACTGCTTTGGACTGCTGAGGTAAATACTGCCGTAGAGCAATTCCATAGTCAGCATTACTGGGCCGGATCACACTCTTTTTATCGACCTTTTCCGCCCACCAGCGTAAATCAGTTAGGCGATTCTTGATTGTCCCTACACTCAGCTGGTTGGTCCGCCATAACGTGAGCAAGGCATCGACATGTTTGGGTTTCAGTGATCTGGCTCGTAGCTGCCGAAAACCTAACGCGTGTAAGTCATTCGCCATTTGTTGCAAGCGTTGCTGACGGTTCGCTTGGGTGCTGTAAGAACCATCCCGGTTCCGGCGGCACAAATTCTTTAAGTCATAATTGAGATCACGCATTTAACCTCCTTGGGTTCAGGGTTTCAGTTCAATGGTTATGGCATCGCTTCACGTCGGTAAGTTTTGATGACTCTTGTAGCGCCGAAACGCCTACAAGCCCTGGAATAGGTTTGTCAAGAGGGGATGCCGTCCCCTAGTCCGCGATAAAGTCCTCGGTGGCGATAGCAGCTAAAAACGGTAATCGTTTCGACCCGTTAGCAAGCGATTAAACGGGCGATAAGCATGAGGATAGAAAAGTAGTTTCATGGTTTGACCTCCTGAAACTTGTCGGTAAATGAGTCCGCGGCGTCCCGCCTGACGAGGGTGAAATGATCGTGGAACGTGTGTATTACACCGTCCCGTGATGGCAGTAGAACGAGAATTCCGGTGTGCTCTTCGCGTACCAAGAGCACCGTAAGCCGGTTCAAGAATTCGGCGGCTTTCTGGACTGAAGGGTGTCAGTCAGCACATCTCTAAGCAATGATTATACGTATAGTTAAAGAATCGTGCAACCCCGGTCACTTGGGCGTCACTGCAAGGGGAAGGTTTTCGCTGAGGCTGTCCCTCACGATAGATACCCCTGCCCGACTGGCCGCAGCGGTATCCTGTGCAGGACAGGCGACTGTCGTCGTCACTACCCAGTGACAACGACAACTCATAAGATCCACGAGGCGTTTTTAGCGGTTATTCATAGACGTCAAGGCGTATCGCAATTTTTTCAAAGGTGGTGATCGCTGCCAACATTGACGGGGGGAGTGATTCCTGTCGCAATTCATTGATTATTTCACGACAACTGGGTGGGTCGGCGGTAGGGTCTTCTTCGTTCGAAGGAGGGATGTAAAAAGGGGGGGTGCATAAGTGTCGTGCAAGCACTTGGCGATCAACATTGATCACTTTTTCTTTGACTTTGATCTTGTTTCCAAACAGGGTCACGAGCTCTCGTAAGCGGTCAACACTTGGGGCAAGCTTGGAAAACAGGTTGGTGGGGTCGCTTAAATCTTTCGTAAACCACTCCGCAAGCGGACCGTATTTATACCCTTCTTCATCATACTGTGTTGTGCGGCGGTATGAATGTTTTTTTATTGGACTTGGATATGTCAGCGCCGCGGCTTCATCGCCTAGTCGCGCCGCTAGCTCGATCAACGTTCCATTCAAGGTTTGTTTTCGTCCAGCTTCTGTTTCGTCATAGACCCCAAGTTGTTCAATCTGCTCGCGTAATTCGGTATGTAGCGGTAATCGTAGATCGATCGAAGGGTCTAAACCTTCACACTTTTTAGCCACCCAAGCGCCTTCTAAACTTTGTATCCACATACTACGATCTTGTTCGGGGGTTGGGTTATCCTTTTTCCAATAATATTTTCTAGGACGTAGACGAACTCCAGAATCATGGAAATCTGCATAGCAGAACCGCATGATCAGGGCATAGTTGAAAAAGGCTTCGGCATGGCAATGGTCGTTCAGGTGCCCGGTGGTTGTGGTAACTTGACTGAGTTGACATTCGGGACGCGCTAACGCGTCCTGAACGCGGGCAAAATCCCCCACTGGATCCGTAAAGATTCGGTCAAAAGTCAATGGATTGTCGATGGTTACAAGTGCGAGTGCACTATGACTCCCATGGGTGTCGTTCTCCCTTCCCCAAAGGTAGGGGTTGATCGGTTTTATCTTGGTTTCTAACGCAGACCAACACTTGGGATCTTTGAGCGACTTCCATTCGTCGTTGCTATCGAAGGGGTAGTTTTCGAGATTGCGCTTTGTTTCTTCGTCTAGATATAAGTATCCTATTCTAGGAGGGTATTGATTCACTTCACAAGCTTCGCCGATTGACCCGATTGGATAAGCAACTGGGGGTAACGTAGGGCTGGTTAGTGTAACAGTCTGTCGCTTAACGTCAGCTGTTGGTGGTTTTGCATCTGTAGTGTGGATGCTGAGATCATCTGTGAGTTGAACCGTTGGTTGTGTGCTGGTATGGTGGCTTGTATTGGTGGCTAGAGTCGAGGGTTCGGCGGGCCTTTCGCGCGGGGTGCTGAACCACAAGAAAACCCCCAAGGTCAACAAAATGAGACAACAACAGGCACTTAACCAAGCGGTGCTTCGAAGGCTAGTTTTCATTCGGCTTATTCAACTTCAGGGTTTTCGGCTTTGCCTTCGTACTCTGCGTTTATGGCGCCGACAATCTGTGTCTTCTTGTTAAGTGTTTCAAAGTATTCAAGCAAAAGGACTGTCGTTTCGACTAACTGGACGGGGCTGTTTTGGGACTATTCGTAGACGTCAAGGCGTATTGCAATTTTTTCGAAGGTGGTGATCGCTGCCAACATTGACGGGGGGAGTGATTCCTGTCGCAATTCATTGATTATTTCACGACAACTGGGTGGGTCGGCGGTAGGGTCTTCTTCGTTCGAAGGAGGGATGTAAAAAGGGGGGGTGCATAAGTGTCGTGCAAGCACTTGGCGATCAACATTGATCACTTTTTCTTTGACTTTGATCTTGTTTCCAAACAGGGTCACGAGCTCTCGTAAGCGGTCAACACTTGGGGCAAGCTTGGAAAACAGGTTGGTGGGGTCGCTTAAATCTTTCGTAAACCACTCCGCAAGCGGACCGTATTTATACCCTTCTTCATCATACTGTGTTGTGCGGCGGTATGAATGTTTTTTTATTGGACTTGGATATGTCAGCGCCGCGGCTTCATCGCCTAGTCGCGCCGCTAGCTCGATCAACGTTCCATTCAAGGTTTGTTTTCGTCCAGCTTCTGTTTCGTCATAGACCCCAAGTTGTTCAATCTGCTCGCGTAATTCGGTATGTAGCGGTAATCGTAGATCGATCGAAGGGTCTAAACCTTCACACTTTTTAGCCACCCAAGCGCCTTCTAAACTTTGTATCCACATACTACGATCTTGTTCGGGGGTTGGGTTATCCTTTTTCCAATAATATTTTCTAGGACGTAGACGAACTCCAGAATCATGGAAATCTGCATAGCAGAACCGCATGATCAGGGCATAGTTGAAAAAGGCTTCGGCATGGCAATGGTCGTTCAGGTGCCCGGTGGTTGTGGTAACTTGACTGAGTTGACATTCGGGACGCGCTAACGCGTCCTGAACGCGGGCAAAATCCCCCACTGGATCCGTAAAGATTCGGTCAAAAGTCAATGGATTGTCGATGGTTACAAGTGCGAGTGCACTATGACTCCCATGGGTGTCGTTCTCCCTTCCCCAAAGGTAGGGGTTGATCGGTTTTATCTTGGTTTCTAACGCAGACCAACACTTGGGATCTTTGAGCGACTTCCATTCGTCGTTGCTATCGAAGGGGTAGTTTTCGAGATTGCGCTTTGTTTCTTCGTCTAGATATAAGTATCCTATTCTAGGAGGGTATTGATTCACTTCACAAGCTTCGCCGATTGACCCGATTGGATAAGCAACTGGGGGTAACGTAGGGCTGGTTAGTGTAACAGTCTGTCGCTTAACGTCAGCTGTTGGTGGTTTTGCATCTGTAGTGTGGATGCTGAGATCATCTGTGAGTTGAACCGTTGGTTGTGTGCTGGTATGGTGGCTTGTATTGGTGGCTAGAGTCGAGGGTTCGGCGGGCCTTTCGCGCGGGGTGCTGAACCACAAGAAAACCCCCAAGGTCAACAAAATGAGACAAAAACAGGTGCTTAACCAAGCGGTGCTTCGAAGGCTAGTTTTCATTCGGCTTTGCCTTCGTACTCTGCGTTTATTCCGCTGACAATCTGTGTCGTCTCGTTAAGTGTTTCAAAGTATTCAAGCAACCTATCGTATGTCCTAACGTCTTCCCTCTTAAGCTTTCCTTTGTTTATAAGTTTTTTAACGAGTTTATGAAATTCTTCTCGATTCTTATGATAGTTTTTGTCAACCGGTGGATCTGGAATAACCATTATCATCGGTGGGTACATACCGTACAGAATTGGCCAAAATTTGTTTTCTATATCTAATTTTGCCTCTACCTCCATTGCGATGGGATCAGCCCTAGGATCATACCCTGTACCGTCTTCCCATGGGTCTAGGGCTGCCCCTTGCTTCGCATGAATGATTTCTTCCATTTGAGCTAGAATAATTAAGTGCTCAGGTGGGATTTTATGTACCATTGCTTTTTTATAAATGTTATCTAGAAACAGTTCAATTTCCCAAGGCTCTTTTTTGAAGTCTATCTGCGCTAACCTCCCATGTTCTGTTTCGGGGTCATTAAGAGTTTT
>VXYV01000081.1 GCA_009845835.1 Gammaproteobacteria bacterium
CGTTATACTTATGTGAATCAATAGTTTACAAATAGTTATTTAGCACAAGTCGTTACATTTCTATGTTTTACTCAACATGACTTCCCTGAGAAAACTATTTTGGGATAGCAATGTATATATTGCCCCTGTTATACATCAAGGTCACTGTAGAAACGCCTGAGCTATCAAAAATGGGCTTTCCTACTATTGTTCCGTTCAGTAATACATCTGTTGTATAACTTATGCCTCCATTTGAAATTTCACGAGTGAGACGATACCCCCCGTTCTCTTCGTTCACTGTATATCCATTTTTACGTAGCCAATTGAGCGACTCGTTATGTGATAATACATTGTGGGAATCCGCATAGTTGCCATCTGGTGGCGGAGGAGGTGGCGGAGGAGGTATGTGCGCGTTAACAACGACTAAAAACGGTTCGGTGTCGCTTCCTGCGGAATTAGATGCACGAACCGTTGCGACATGTGTCGTAGCTGACAATCCTGCCGGTATTGTAATCAATCCCGAATTTGAGATTGTTGCGCCAGTAATGCCCGATATATTCCAAGTGACAGGCAGTGTGCCAGATGATAGGGATGCCTGAACTGTGAATGGCGCGTCCGCTTCTGTTCGTGTGAGACTTGAGATTTTATTGATAACAGGTTTCTGTGGCGGTGGTGGCTTAATATCACAACTTGTAAATAAGCAAATAAACACGCCTATAAATAGCAATACCTTCGCCAAAAAAGGTTGAATAAATAGGACAAATATCCTAAAGTGGCTCATGTAAAAAGTATGTGCGATTGTTCTCACAAAGTCAATAAACATAGTGGTATGCTCCTTTTGGTTTGGGGGTTACGGTTTCGGGGTTTCCGTTCTAACTCCAAACGGGTTTGATTAGACTTTCAGACTAAGAGGTTTTTCCGTAATTCGAAAACTCTC
The DNA here is from genome assembly GCA_009845835.1 of Gammaproteobacteria bacterium. GTDB lineage: Bacteria > Pseudomonadota > Gammaproteobacteria > Pseudomonadales > Azotimanducaceae > Bin55. Next base: position 917 of record VXYV01000081.1, read on the forward strand.
TTCTATAAAACTACCTTTAGAATGAGCTAATACCTATCGGTTGTGCTCTTCTAACTCTCGTAGAGAGACAGTTTCTGTCAGAGGGTTATAATCGAAATAGTATTTGTAAGCACTTGCTTGAGGTGAATTCTCAACACCGGATCCAAAGTATCTCTTGTTGGTCTTCAAAAAGTAGGGATCGCAAAAAGTAACTTTCCCATCATTAGCGATTTCATCAAAACGGACCTGTAGGTAACCGTCTGGAATCTTTTCTGCTCCTGTCAAACAGAGAATTGCTACATCGCCAGATTTTATAACCTCTTCTTTCCATTCGCCATTTTCTGCCCCCTTGACATGGAAAGTAATTGTTGCTTCAAGGTTATTTGAAATCGAGGATATATGTCTCGGTTCTAACGTCGCCAGTAAATCATCTACGTATTTCTCCGGAACAGCCCACGTTTCCGTACGCCTATTGCTCAAGGTAGCGATCCCAATAAGTTCACCACGGGCGTTGAGCACTGGACCACCACTGTTACCTCCGTACGTCGCAGCGTTAATCCGCAACATCCCTTGGTCACGCCCTACGAAAAATCCTGCTGTCCATCTCCACAACTTTCCCTCTGGATTCCCAATAACGTGAACTTTAGCTCCCCTATCCATAACAGCACTTCCGAAACCTTCCACCACCTCGCCATCTTCAATCATAATTACCTTATTTACGTAGTAGTCAATCGCGCGAGCTGTCTCTGGTAGTCCTTCTAATTCAATTATTGCTAGGTCCGTTTTAGCGTCTTTCGCGACGACGCTAGCAATAGTAGCATAACCGAGTTGTAGTAAAACTTCCAGATTACTTTCATCTCTATAGAAAGTTTGCTCCTTAATCAGTTTACCTTTCCAGTCACGCACAGGAAAGATTACCAATATCGATCCATGCTCCTCTGTATCCGCTACAACATGGTGATTGGTAACAACAAGTCTCAACTCTGTGTCAATCAAAACACCACTGGCTTGTCCGGTTTTAGTAACAATCCATACTACAGAGCGAATTGCCTTATTATAAATTCGATCGACGCTTAGTTCTGCGTCCGATGCTACTAATGGCACGGGCTTTAGTTTCACTGGGAGTGTCCTTCTTACCGGTGCCGGTAGAAGCGGCACCTCCAGTGGAACATCTGGGATTTCTGCTTGACTGCTGCCAAAGCAGAGCAATAGTATCACAGAAACAATAACGTGTTGACGGGTTGCTATTTTCAACATATTGATCATATCACACCTCCTCAGTGTGTTGTCTGTAGAAGTAAAACCGATTGCGTATGAACTCATAGCGAGTTAGAACTAAGAACGAACGGCTCATGTCAAGAATGAGTGCTAACGGAAAATTGAACCTTTATGTTTATTGACTTTGTGAGAACAATCGCACATACTTTTTACATGAGCCAAAGGCGCACTCAAAATCAAGAACGCCATTAAAATCGAAATCTGAATCTTCTTTGCTAACATGTCTCCGCTCCTTTTTTCTTAGGACTTAAGCAATATGAGGGTTTTCGTCCATGAGAAAAACGCGATAAACCCTTATATCTATTGATTTTATTACTTGTTTAAAACCCACAAAATGGGTGTTGTTTGTAGGTCTGGGTAAGTTTGACACGCGCCGCACATGCAGCCGGTCAAACGGTTTACTTCGGAATAACGAACGCAAAACGACCTCCGTGGTCAAATCCCTCAGGATCGGATTCATTAAACAGTCTGCCAGGGTGTTCCTCATCTCCGGCTTCAACGGTACCATTTGAAATTAGCCATAGACCGATACCGGTTTCGGGGTGCGGGAAGTTATCATCCCGCACGACGCTGAAAATCTTCGGGAAGCCCTCACGCGTAAGAACAAACGGCTCACTCGCGACGAAAAATTCCCCCAGCCGCTTCTCGGTTGTATAGTTTGGCTGATCGAGAAATTGCAGACGCAGCAGCGGGGCAATCTCAACCGGGCACGTTTCAAGTCCCATCTGTTTTGCGCTAGCGTAAATCGTAGCAAGCGTAGCAGACTCATCTTCCGCAAACCCCAGCTCCAGCATAGAGACGACAACAATATCAACCGTTATCTCCTCTGCCACCAACGGAAAATCCGGATTTCCAAGGGCTTGAATGGACCATAGACTGACCATGCATTTCTTTTCGATCAGTGTTTTTAAAAGATCAGCACCACTCCTATGGGTTCCAAGTGTTATGGTAAAATCAGCGGCGAAATCCTTTTTATCTTTTGTGTCTTCATCATTGCGCACAAAGAAAAGAAAGTGTTGGTTGCTGATACTGAGAATCGATACGGTTGCTACAACCAAAGCAATTCCAAAAGCCACCCACGGGATGGACGGTTTCATTTTTGAAGAAGGTGTCGGGTTCAGGTCAACAACTTCTCGCATGATGTTCTGCTTTATACTTGATGATATCTGCACGCCACCAAGAACTTCTTGGACCAAGAGTTCCTCTTCTGCTTGTAACCGTTTTCGGGCGCGATGGAGTCGAGTCCTTATCGTTTCCACCGATACCCCCAAGAATTTGCCAATCTCTTTCGCTGTCATTTCGCCGAGGTAATAGAGCGTTATCACTGTCCGCTCACCCTCCGGCAATTTTTCCAAAAGTTTTTCGACAATCTCAAAACGCTGTTCAGTTGCTTCTGTTTCGCGCTGCTCCAATACGTAACGCGCATAAGTAGATTCCGCCACTTTTTCCATAGGTGTGTCCTCCAATGATTGCAATTGCTTCTCATGTTTTTTTTCTTTCCGCAGCCAATTCAGACAAAGCCGATTCGCAATGACATACAACCACCTAAGAAACTGACCCGGATCTTTCAACGTGGAAAGTTTTTGATAGGCGCGGAGGAAGGTATCTTGTGTAATTTCTTGTGCATAGTGGAAATCACCGATTTTCCGCCACGCGAGGGCGTGAACACTTTTTTGGTATTTTTTAACTAAAATATCGAATGCTGAGTCGTCGCCTGATAAAACGGCATGAATCAATTGAACATCGTCTTCTCTCTTCACGGAGTTCTCTCCTCATGAACAAATTCACCTGCATTGACATCCACTGAAACATCTAATTATACTATAGTTTGGACAGTTTCTGTCCGTTCCGTATACGGATAACATGCACCGGACGAAACCGAATGCGACAAAAAAGCCCGCGACGAGACGCTCCGGGCAAACCAGAACGCGCGCAGGCATGACAAAGATAGAATGACCCTGAAGTCTATACTATCTTGTGAAGTATTATACTTATTTAATGTTAAGCGGGGGGGGGGCGTTAACCATGCAGATAGCATAGTTAACTTAGAGTTAATAATACGCAAAAGCAACGAACATATAGACACGCGGCGCACAGCAGCAACCCATATACCTATAGAACCGGTGTACTCGTAAAATCCGTTTGGTGATGTTAATTTGATATGTCCGCTTCGCATGGTCATCATCTTTTTACAGGTTTGAGCAGCCATTATGGTATGCAATTAGTAAGAATTTAGGACTTACGCAATATGGTTCGCACTTATACTGCGGCTGCGTTTTTGGCTTGAGCGCACCTGATGCGTAAAACTTATAGACGTGAGTTTGATAAATGTTGGACTTATGTAGCGTCCAGTGTTAATTTACGTCATATACTGCACAAACTGGAAAGTTTGTGCTACAATTCACGCCTCTGTGATGCGAAAATAGAACTCACAACACATCCGAAATGATTAATCAAACTGGCGTTATAGAACACTGATGGTTATCGAACATTTGCACAGGAGACCAACAGCATATCCTATTAATTGTTGACTTTACTATAAGCACTGAGTCTCGGACCTTGTGCATTGCAATACAGTCCACACAATTGTGTTATCATAATATATAAAGACACATTTTTTTGTCAAAACGTTACATAATGTGAAAAAAATATTTTGTCAGGCACTGATTTACAACTGTAGAAGGGAAAAAAATAAGGCGAGGTCAGAAACCTCGCCTTACGGGTTATTCAGGGATAAACTTTACTGACGTTCAGGTTGCGTCGGTATAAACTTCGTTTCAATCACCTACCATCTACGCGTGAAATTCATTCTACCGGTAAGTCCGGTTTCATCGTCGCCTTTTTTGGTTTCATACCCGACATATAAGCCGAGGGTGTTGTTCTCACCATAACCGATGTTCAAACGGCCACCGAAATTGAGCGCCCATAGCGCACCATTCTCACCGAGACCGAGGACGGATTCAAACTGTGGACCGATAGCGACGGTATCGTTTAAGGCGTAGGTAATGTAAGTCCGGTTGTAGAGTTCATTAATACTTTCATCATCAAATATGGAAGAAATTGTACTGATTGTCCAGTGGAAACCGAAGATTTTACCGGCGGGTAGGATCGCAAAGATTTGCGGATATAAAGCATAGGGTCCGTCTGGACTGGTATAATTGAACCCAACGCCGAGCATCGGTGTTAGCAGGAGTGCCATGCTGTCATTTGCGATAGCCGGGAATGTAATACCCATATCAAACTCGCCCAAATGATCATTAACATAGATATTAGAATCAAATGAAAT
>VXYV01000020.1 GCA_009845835.1 Gammaproteobacteria bacterium
CAGTAATATTTTGGTGCTGCGATACTTTCGTTGTTCAGAGCTAAAGTCATGAAACCATTGCGCAAACGTGGCGTTAGTTGTACTCAATGCTCCTGAAATCACGAAGAAAAAAACTCCAGAGATATAAAATCTTTAGCAGGCGGAAAACTAATCCCATCTCCATAATTGAATAATCGAGCTAAATAATGAATAGATTCTGGAAATACCGGAGGTTGTCCGATTGACTAAAGCCAAAATATTATCGTTCACTAAACCAGCGAGCAAAACAGAATCGCCGACCGTATTTTCCTCTGTCCGGGACGTAAAGCAACCTGACATTAATCTACCTGCCGAGTTAAAGCTCAATACCCGTCTGAAAATGGAAGGAATCTATTTCCTCCAACAAATTCCTAGCAAATCCATTCCCTGCGTCTTTTTCGATCCGCAGTATCGTGGGGTACTTGACTACCTCAGTTACGGCAATGAAGGTGAAAACCGCGGACGTGAACGCATCGCTTTAGTGCAGATGAACGACGAGAAAATTCGTGAATTTATTGTTGAGATCGATCGTATATTGATCGCAAGTGGACACTTATTTCTATGGGTCGATAAGTTTCATCTCGCGCAAGGTATATCACACTGGTATATAGACACAAGCTTAGACGTTGTCGATTTTATCGCTTGGAATAAGGACAAAATGGGTATGGGTTACCGCACTCGTCGCTATTCTGAATATCTAATTGTGTTACAGAAAAAACCTAAACGGGCGAAGGGGGTTTGGAAGATTCACAACATCCCGGACATATGGACTGAAAAGGTGAATAACATAACGGGCGTCCACCCGAAACCGATTGGTTTACAAGGTGAACTCATTAAAGCGGTAACCAATAGCGGCGATATCGTAGTCGATCCCGCCGCTGGGTCGTTTAGTATTTTGGAGGCTTGTCAAACACGAGGTCGCAACTTTCTAGGCTGTGACCTACGGGGTTAGACCTCCCTACAGTTATTGCAACTTATTCAGCTGACTCTTCATCCCAGCGAGCTGCGAGCACATTCTCAAGTTCTTCGGTGTGTAAATCGCGCTGCACGATACATCCTTCACTATCGATCAAGAATCCTTTAGGTATGTAATTGACACCATAGGCTGTTGCCATCGGGGCTTGCCATCCCTTCAATTCGCCATCATCCGCCGCGTCAATTACATCGATCCATGGAAGTTCATTTTCTTCAAAGCCTGCTTGCCAATCTTCGAGAGTGCTGTCGATAGAGACGGTGATAATTTCAAACCCTTCGTTTTGATACGTCGAGTACATCTCTTTAAGTGCTGGAAAGCTTGCGATGCAAGGACCACACCAAGAGGCCCAAAAGTCGACTAATACTAGCTCGTTTTCTTGCAATACGTTGTGCAGCGACACCGCTTCCCCATCGAGATTATCAAGAGTAAACACTGGCGCGAGTTGCCCGGGTACAACCGCTTTATCGTTTTTTATGACTGAGATTCGTTGCGCAACTTCTTCAATCCGTGTTGTGATGTGTTGTTCGACAAATTCGTCACTGAATCTGGTTGCTAACTCCTCGAGTGCGGCTAGTTTTTCTTCGTCGCGGTCGTATCCAAAAGGATTGAGTTGAAATACCATCCATGCTAAATCGAGATCGTCTGAGTTTTGCATGATCGGTAATAGGTATGCGATTCGTGTATCAGTTATTTGTTGGTTGAGTTCTTCAACGGGTTCGTAACCGGCAGGCATATTAAAACCAGTTCCGGTATCTGCTGCGACGGTAGTCAAGTCAACGTGCTGACACTCGGCGGCTGGTGGATTATTGGACGCAAACGTGAGATCGGGTGATTCTGCAGTAGGCTCTTCCGTGTCCTCTGTGTCAGACGCTACCTCTGGTTCGGTTTCGTCACTCGTTTCAAACGACTTTTCAAATTCGGCATAAGCAAGATCTCGTTGTTCCATGAGTTTCATGTACTCTGGATCGTTCTTCTGATTTGTAATCAAGCGAGTATGAAGTCCTTCACGATCAGCCGATATCACGAACGAGTCTGAACTCCCGACTTGTTCGACACCGTAATTCACACCAGGTTCAAATATACCGTCTAAGCTCACGATCATCGAATAACTATCGAATTCCTCAATCCACATTGAAAATAAAGTTGGCTTATCGAGATCACCCTCAATCGAGAACTTGCCGTTTTCAAGTAAAACGGGTCCAAACTTAGTGTATTTGGTAGGTGATCCATCGAGTTCGTAGCTTCTTCCGTACGCACTTACATGCGTTAACTCAGGATCATAATCGTTAAACTGTTTTAAGTCACCAGAAAATGTAAATCTACGTTCCGGATCGGTAGATCGATGATCTGAGCCCTTCAAATAAACTTCTTGGGTACTTACATTGTCAAGTACCTCGAACTTGTTTTTCGAATTAGGTAGCAGTAAAAAGTCGGTTGAACTAATCACTTCCTCATCTTTTAAGACGTTGAGTGTGACTGGTATTGCGTGATCTACCGTTCCACGCAATCTAATCTTGCGGTTTTTGAACTCACCCGAGGTGATTTCCATTGATGGTATCTCTTCGGATTCATCGGTTGCATTGGATGTAACCGTTACACGCAATTCGTGCTTGGTAGTCGGTTCATCGGCTACGTAGATGATTTCGCCATTAATGATGAATGAGTTGTTTTGTGGACCGGCGACATTCATCATTTGACAACTTGTGATGGTCAATGTAATGACAAACAGTCCAAGAATGGTTACCAGGGCTTTTTTCATAAAACTAAAGTGTGTTTCAATAGAGGAGTGGTCTGGAGTTTGGTTTTCTATTATATTACAACGAACTCAATCGCTTTGACGATAGAAACTGTTTGAGATCTTCAGTCGAAAAATCTTTACGGAGAATACAACCTTTTTCGTCTATAAGGAACGGTTTAGGAAGCCAATTAACACCGTAATCAATAGCGATTGGCGCATGCCTGCCTTGCATGAGTCCATCTTTCCACACACCTAAGTCAATCCAGGGTAGATTCAGGTTATCAGACTGTTCATACCAGTCTATCAATGTATCGTCTAGTGAGATCGTGATGATTTCAAAACCCCGATCTTTGTAAGTCGAGTACAATTCCTTAAGTGCTGGGAAACTCGTAATACACGGACCGCACCATGATGCCCAAAAGTCTACTAGTACGAGTTTATTCAAGCTTAAAACGTCGTCGAGCGACATGTCACCTGTATCGACTGTCGCTAAGGTGAACTTTGGTGCTAGCTGACCTGGAAGAAGCCATTTATCATTTCGTTCCAGAATTTTGGTATTCTTGAGTTTATCCACTTTCGATTCAAGCTCTAGTAGGATTGCTAACTGTTCATCGGCTTCATATACACTTGAAACAAAATCGTATTTGGTCAACACATCACTCAACTCGACGAGCATCTTAGCCTGCTCTGGATCATCAATCTCACGCAAAATTCGACGCAGTAATACAAAACGTTTTATCACTAATTCATCGCTAACCGTTGGTTGTTCGTAGAATGCAAGATTAGACCACGCCTCGCTTGGCAAATCCAAGTGGGTGCATTCACTGTCGACTTGGTACCTGTCTAGGAATTCTTCCAATCTTTCCTTGTGTGTTTTGACTTGTAACTGTAAGTCGTTAAGGGTTTGTTCAATCCGTCGATCTAACAAGGCAACGTACGGTTGGTCAAACTGCCAACTCGAAACGAGTTTTGAATGTAAACTTTCCTGATCAGAGCGGACAGCTAACTTTCCGTGTTTCCCTAATGGAACAAATTTATAACTGTGCCCAGGTTCAAAAATAGCGTGTACAAGTTCGATACGCGCCATCCGTTGAGTCAATTGCTCTGTGATTTCAACAGTGAACAGGGTCGGTTCATCAAGATCACCCTCGATCGAAAATTTTCCGTCGTCTAGTAATACTGACTCAAAACTGTGATCAACGCTATTCTCAAAGAAATACGAACCGTTTTTTGTAAGTGTGACATGCGACTCTTTTAAGTCAAAATCGATTAAGTCGTTGAGATCTCCTGAAAACGAGAACTTACGGGTCGGATCTGTAGAAGTATGGTGTAAACCTTGTCGTAGTAATTCATAGGAATTGTAGGAATCATTGACTAAAAGTCCGAATTTTGTCGTCGATTTTGGTGTCAACCGAGCCCACGCGCAGGTGGTAGGCTTGAGGGTCGTTTTAACCTCTTCTCCAGGTGTTGAAGTTACAGTTTCAATTAGGTTCTGGATCTCCTTGAAGTCTTTTCCTATCCAGATACAGAAACCTATACCAGTCGGTTCTCGAATGGGTGTAGTAAACCTTAACTGGTCCTCATTCAACTCATCAAATACTATGTTCTCAGCGTCAAAGTTATGAACTGGAATGGAAATATACGTCCCGGTTGGCATGGGGAAACGAGTAATCCAGAGCCAAATTGGTTCGTCCAGAGGAGTGTCAGACACTAAGGTGACCGCCTCGGTAGAGATTTCAAACTCAATGAGTTCGGTAGCCTTAGATCTCATCCATTGACAACTCGCGATACTGAAAGTGACTACGATTAGTACGACAGAAACGAGTAATTTATTCATAAGTTTTTTAGTCGGTCCAAACGTTCTCAGAGATTAGAGCGCAATTAACTTTCCTGTTGCTCAGGTGTTGGTGTACTCTCTACGTCTGTATCTTCAGTATCATCTCGGAGTGACTTTAGCTCTTTCAACAATTCGTCCTTCGATGGATTGTCTTTCACCACGATTCCATCGCTGTCGATGAGAAACATCCTTGGCATCCCCGTAAGATGAACCCCGTATGCTTGGACTGTAGGTCCATTCCAGCCCTTCATTTCTCCATCTTCCATATCACCTACATCAATCCAGGGCAATTCATTTTCTTCTGTTCCTTGTTCCCAATCTTCCCTGCTGTTTTCACCTGCAATCGTAATGACTTCAAATCCGTGATCTTTGTATTCGGCATAAATTTCCCTGAGTGGGGGGAACCGCGCAATGCAAGGGGCACAATAGATTGACCAGAAGTCGACTAGCACAAATTCGTTTTCTGCTAGAACATCGTCTAACGATATTTCTTCGTCATCGATTGTCGGAAGAGTGAATTTTGGGGCTGGTTCACCTTCGACGATCGGATTTTTTTCTGCTGCACAACTAATACAAACGAAACAGAGTGCAAGCATTCCAAGAATGGCTACCGAGTTAAACATTTTGAAGTTTCCGTTCAAGAAAATACTTCTTTATTGTATTTCATTTATTAGATGAAAACTAGTGTGAAGTGTGAGCTGGAATAAATTTCCCGATCTACCCATACCAACGGCGGCGAAACTACTGAGATAAGTCATACACTTCAAGAACCTGTGTAAAGTATTCAAATAGACTAAGGAATGTGTGTATAAATTGCAATAGGC
>VXYV01000050.1 GCA_009845835.1 Gammaproteobacteria bacterium
GCCAAGGACAGTGCAAGCAGTAAAAACAACCATTCTACACCTGGTTTAGATAGTTCCATTCTAGCTTCTGAGGTTGATAAGCATGACAAAACTCCAACCAAAACACAAATAGAAGCGAAAAACAAAAGTGAGGTTGAAAAGGAAAAGGAACTTGAAGAAATTATACGTACTAATGATCCTTCGTTAAATGAAAATGAGGTGAAAACTGCTGCTCGGAAATTGAAGGATCTCAGTATTACCCTCTCGTTTGGGTCTTGGCCTGGTGCTGGGTTTATGACCGTTATAGGTGCTGGTGAAACAGCGGTCGCCCAATTAAATAGAAATCATCCATTTTACAATGATCTTTACAAACTCATTGCAGAAGACGAAACTACAAAAGAGGCACAAGCCCTGAATCTTTTACTTTTGTCTTTTGTCCGAGCAGAAAATGAAATGTACAATAACTCTGAAACGATTGAAATGCTAAGGGAGAAATGGGGTTCTAAACTAAAGCAATTTCTTAATGAGTTGAATAGAATGTAGAGGTCAATGAACGAAAGTCTTATTGATGGAGATGAGTTAAAACAACAGCTTGAAAACCTCCTTCCTCATGCTAAAGAAAGCATTATTTTCATTTCAGCTTACATAACTGAATCAGGAATAAATTGGCTGGCATTTCATGCATCAAAATGTTCAATTGTGCATGTTATATGTAGGCTTGCACCATCAGACGTGATGTCAGGTTCAACACATTTAACAGCTCTTGAAACTGCCTTGAATAAAGGAATGAGAGTATCTTGTCTACATTCGCTTCATGCAAAAATATATAGCATTGATTACAATTATATTTTCGTAGGTAGTGCCAATCTAACCAACCATGGTCTCAAGATATATAGTATCGGAAATCTTGAAGCATGTACAACGGTACCTGCAAATAACCTAAACTGTAACTTTATCTCAACCATTTTGAAATCATCTACTGCACTTGATTTGGAAGTAATTAAGAATATGCAAAGTTACATAGATCGAAAAGAAGCTAGCCTGCAGTATGGCTCTTGGCCAGAAGGTACACTTAAGAATGATGAAGGTATTTGGGTTAGAGATTTTTTCTGGTCAAGGCCTAGGGAAAATGAGCAATCTATTGAAAAAATTCATGATTTAGAACTGCTAGGTATTTCAGTAGATAGTGAAGTTACAGCAGATTACTTGATGAATACTCGCTGTGTTCGTTGGTTATTGCGAAAGCTTGAAAATGAACTTGGAAATGAGCTTTATTTTGGAACTCTTACGAAAATCCTTCATGACGAGTTGAAAGATGACCCAGCTCCGTATCGAAAGGATATTAAATCTCTAATTCAAAACTTGCTGGAGTATGTTGATCTCTATTTGGGAGATGTTATTGAGATAAGCAGACCAAAGCATTCACAAAGAATAAAACTACTTGTGACAGGCTAAGCAAACCTTAGATTTTCCGTACAATTCATCAAGATCAATTATTTCCTCCTTTTCCCTGAGGGGATTAGCTTTTCTATTTTTAATTGCTCGCTGTAATCGTTTTTCGTAATCAGACTTTATTTGTTCTATTCTTTCTGGTCTAGTCAACTCGTCCAAAGTTTCCCCTTCTGTCCAAGTGAATGGTGAACCATTATTTTCTGCTGTTTTTTCATACGATTTTGCTTCTTCAAAAGCTTCTGGATGTCTTTCTTTCAATCGTACCCATTCGATCTTTTGCTGAAAAAAACAAAAGGTACATCCACTTCTAGAACGCCAATTATAATATTTTGGCAATCCAAGCCCGGATGATTCCAAAATTTCCATAACAGCTTGTTTATCGATACCCGCTTCCTTAAATGGCAAAACCGTTTTCATGTTTTTGTGTTTACTTTTATAACCTTCACGGAATTCCTCATCCGACCGAATTGCTACATAGCTATAAACCTTGGTTCCTACTTCTAATTCTGGCCTGAGCCACTGCTCAAGGGGTCTGAGTTTTAGCTGCCGTGTACACCACCTTGCCTGTGGTGATGGAAGAAAATAATTGAATTGTTTTAACCAGAAATCAAAATCCCGGTCTGGATTTAACCTCAATATCGGTTTTCCAATGAATCCTTCTAAACGACCTAAAAATTCGTATACTTCTGGAAGCTCTTTGCCAGTATCAGTAAAAAAATATTCCAGTTCTAATTCTGGGAGGTTTTGTCGCATGTAAACAGCCAGTGCAGCACTATCACGCCCCCCAGATAGACCCAAAACATGCTTCTCCTTACTCATCGTGAAGCCACATTTTATCTCCGGTAACTTCTCTTCTCTTAGATTCAATAACTTCTGCACCAATTTTGGCTAGTGCAGCTAACAACAATTCAGGTTTTCCATTTGCATGGCTATTTACTGCCATTTTTATCAAGTTTTCTATTTCTTCTACTTGAACATGTTGATTTTTTGTGATCGTAAATTCATGGACATATGTTTCTGGCTTTCCATTAAGTCCAACCATGAAAGCCACAGCCTGCCTAAAATCTTCACGATTATGGACACGTCCAAATGCCTCAATTTGATTGAATTGCTGTGATAGTTCTGCAATGTGCAGTTTGGCTCGATTTACATCTAAATCGATCCAGTCTCTCGGGGGTTTTTCTGCTGCTAAACTAGCTATACCTTCTATGTCTTCTAAGGAACCTGTGTAATTTACTAACCGCGCTGCAAATGCATCAAGTTTAAAATCACCAGAAATATGCAGGATGTTTTTTGCACGAACATTAATTTCTTCAATTTCGAGTAAATTTTCGAAATTTGCTTGTAGCTCATCAAGAAGAACCCGCTCCAATTCCTTAATCAGCATTGGGTAGGCGTTATTCATCTCCAGCAAGCATCTTTGCAATTCCTCGATTATAGGCTGGACATCACCTTTGGTTAGGTTTTCCTGATACTCCTTGAAGAGATGCGGCAAATCATCAAATAAGACCTTGTTCGGGTCATTTGCATTTTTGATTAACTCTCTAAGTTGTATGCAGTTTTTGCTTAGCTTTCGAGTACGAAGGACCCACGGAGGTAATTGCAAAACAAGGGAAACTAATCTTCGTGCAATTTCTAGTGGTTCGGAGGTTTCTGAAAGTGTCGGTTTTGCAGTATCAATGTTATTAACGGTGTTGCAAACTCCAGCAAGAATTTTTTGCCCTACATCAGAAAAAATCATTGGCCGTAAAGCTATATCTACAGGTGATTTCATCAATACATCAATGAAAAGGTCATCAACACTTGGTCTGTAAACACCCTCAAGATAGGCTGCATAGTCATTAATCTTAGTAAGAAGATAAGCGACTGCAATAAACGGTAATATACCTTTCTTTACTCCATAGGGAGGAGCTGACCATAAATCATACAGTTCTATAATTGAAACAGGACGATTGCTGTGCTTTTTAAAGTGCTCGTCGGCTATCTTCCATAGTGGGGCAATTTTACATCTATCTTTTTTTCCCTTTGGGGTAACAAATTTGCGTCCATTATATATGCCGGTATTTTCTATTAGAATATCATATAAACCTCCCTCAGCAGGATAACCTTCGATTTCCAATCGTTTGCTCCCAAGATTTTGCACCATAGCCTTCAACAGAATTTTCAATGCTGCATTGGAATTATTTGATGGCTTAGTTCGGTTGACCAATTCACTCTTTACACGAGGGCTATCGGAAAATAGCTCATCTGCTTTGGTGGAGGCCAATTGATTAAGTTGATGTAAATTGTGGGAAGTAGGTTTATCGCCGTCAACAAACCAGTTTGCTGAAGATATTGTTTGCTGAAGATATTCACCTATGCGATTCCTTATAATAGCAAGGCGAGAATCAACCTCTCGCCTCGCAACCGAGTCACCTCCAAGGGCAGGGTTATTGGATTTAATCCATTCTAATGCCTGAAGCTCTTTTGCATGACTTCTTATGAGATATGAATTTTTTGCGATGCTACAAATTACAGGCCATTTATTCTGGGTTTTTGAAGATTGTTTACAGAGCTTTTCAAGTTCTAGGCCTTTCTCACCCTCGTCTCCTAACAAGACCATGAAAAGTCCCATCGCACCATTTGCAGGTTCGTAGTTTTCAGCTCTGTTACATGCTTGTTTAGAAGGTACTAAATCTACATCCATCCAACGTAAGGCACCAGTGGTGTGATAATGTTTTTTGGCAACAATAGGCTTAAATCCCGCAGCTTTTCTCAAAAGACGATAATCCAATTGTGGTACTTGATCATATGCTTCCTCAATTGCGGCATCAATGTCGAAATCGCTTCCTTCATATAGCGAGTAGGATTTTTTATGTTTTTTGTAGAGAAGAATGGACCATCTCTCAAGTTGTTTTAATGACTCTATTAAACGCTTTTTAGTAATACCATGTATGCAACTTAATAGAATATCTTCCTCAGGAACTAGACCAGAGCGTTCATGAAACATATTCATTAAGGCAATTGATTTAACTATAGCCTGTATCTCCTCATCTGCTCCATAAGCCTCGGTACGAGTAAGGGCATCAACTGCAATTGACCATCGATGACCATCTGGAGATGCCATTATGGACGGTTCTAAATTGCATTGAAGATAATCCCATAGTAGGTCTGGTGTAAAAACAGTATTGCTTGATACCTCGGTGTTTTTAAGAAAATCTTGAAAGCCTAAAGGCTCAGATGAGTTTAGGAAACCAAAAATGCTGCGTTGGTTCTGCCCAAATCTACGTCTAGATACAGGTCCTAGTAAAGATGCAGTCACAGGATGTAATGGCCAACATTGAGTTAAGCTATAGGCAAGAGTGTCTTTACTTACTGGCCGCCAATTCGAAATATGTGATGCAACTTTCTTACAAACAGGATCAACTCTTACAGGCTTAAGGGGGGACTTTATGGCCTTACCTACCAATTCAATTAACTCTTCACCGGCAACATTTAAAGGGAGGTCAACAAAGCGACCTTGTATTTTTAACCATTCATCTCGAATATTTCGTGTTAAACGTCTACTATATTCGGCAAATGACTGATGTAAAACACCTAATAGGAGAATCTTGCCATTACTTCGTGATGCACATTCAGCAAGCTGTTGAAAAAAATATATATCACATGCACCCTCGGCTGCAGCTTCTAAATACTTACCCATTTCATCCACGATAATGAATAAACCACAATCAGTGCTATCTGCTATGTTTTCAACTAATTCTATTGTCTCCATTTTTTTCTGCTTTGCAGTGAGTTTGTACAAATTAAAAATCTGACCTCTTAATGTTGTTTGAAAATCCCCTTTAAATCCAACAATCGGGAGAAAATCCCAACCATTC
>VXYV01000021.1 GCA_009845835.1 Gammaproteobacteria bacterium
GATTCACTCTGCTGACTCCAATCTTGACTTGATCGACTAAATTTTTTTCGAATTTATTGCTTAATTCAATTTATGCACACATTCCATAAATGTTAACGATTCTTAAAACCCGATTTTTTCTAAGAATTCGAACCGTGATGTGTTGATTACTTGTTGTAATTCCTCATTGTTTCTGTAAAGTTGAATAATTTGCTGTTTTTGATTGCAATACTCTATAAGTCTAACAATAAGAAGAACCTCTGTGTTCATGCGTGTGTAACATGACCAAACGAGGAAACGTCCCCAATGGCGAGTACAAGTCATCGAAAATACCCGCATTCACTGTAGAGTAAAACGGAAACTCTCACGCTAATATGGGACCACCTAATACGAAGCTGAAGTCGCCGACCTCTGGCGAATTAAGTGTTTAGTCGTTTCAAAAATTAGTGAGGAATTACCTAAAACTACCACAAATACAAAGTTAATCGACTTTTTCAGTATCTTCTAAGTCTTTTGCGGAAGACTCTTGAGCTCTTTTAAGATTCTCCCTTGAAGTTGCTTTGAGTGTGATTTCGTTTCCATCATGAGACACTTCGACTAAACCTCCTCCTTCAGCAAGATCTCCGAACAAAATAATCTCAGCTAACGGACGCTTTATCTTGTCCTGAATTAGACGTTGCATCGGTCGGGCACCCATTTTCTCGTCATACCCTTCAGTTGCTAGCCAACGACGTGCCGCGTCGTCAGCTCTAATCTCGACTTTCTTCTGATCCAGTTGTGCCTGCAATTCGGTTAAGAACTTGTCGACTATCCACTCGATTACGTTGAATGGTAAAGCGTTAAATTGAATGATGGCATCTAACCGATTTCGAAACTCAGGTGTGAACATTTTCTTGAGAGTTTCCATTACATCAGTCGAGTGATCTTGTTGATCGAACCCAATCGATGTTCTTGCAGCTTCTTGAGCTCCGGCATTGCTGGTCATCACTAAGACTACATTGCGAAAATCAGCTTTGCGACCATTATTGTCGGTCAATGTACCGTGATCCATAACCTGAAGCAGTAAATTGAACACCTCTGGATGCGCTTTTTCGATTTCATCCAGCAACACGACACTATGGGGGTGTTTGGTCACCGCGTCAGTTAATTGACCACCTTGATCGAAACCCACATATCCGGGTGGTGCTCCGATTAAGCGAGATACTGTGTGTCTCTCCATGTACTCAGACATATCAAAACGTAACAGTTGGACCCCCATGATCAAACTCAATTGACGACAAACTTCGGTTTTCCCGACACCAGTTGGACCGGCAAACAAAAACGATCCAATGGGTTTTTCTTCAGACTTTAGTCCGGCACGAGAAAGTCGAATCGCGGAAGTTAGCGTATCGATCGCCTCGTCTTGTCCGAACACGGTTACCTTCAATCGTCTATCAAGTTTCTTGAGTGAATCTTTATCTGAGACTGAAACTTGATTCGACGGAATACGCGCTATTTTCGAGACGACTGCCTCAATGTCGTGTGGACCAATCGTTTTCTTCCGTTTTTTCTCAGGGAGAAGTTGCTGAGCCGCGCCTGCTTCGTCGATTACATCAATAGCTTTGTCAGGCATGAACCTGTCAGTGATATAACGTGCCGATAAATCAGCGGCGGACCGTAGCGCGCGATCAGTGTATCGCAACTGGTAGTGATCTTCGTAACGTAACTTTAGACCCTTAAGAATTTTGTAAGTGTCGTTAACCGATGGTTCAGTAATATCGATCTTCTGGAAGCGCCGAGAAAGCGCACGATCTTTATCAAATACCCCACGATACTCAGAAAAAGTTGTTGATCCCATACAGCGAATGTCGCCGGACGCTAGGAGTGGTTTAAGAAGATTCGAAGCATCCATAACTCCACCCGAGGCTGCCCCGGCACCAATGATCATGTGAATCTCATCAATGAAGAGTATGGTCTTTTTCTCGTTCTTGAGTTCCTTCAGCAATGCTTTAAATCTTTTTTCAAAATCGCCGCGATATTTAGTCCCCGCTAACAGACTTCCTAAATCTAACGCATAGACCACGCAATCGCTAACCACACCCGGTACTTGTTTATCCACTATACGTTTAGCTAAACCTTCAGCGATAGCTGTCTTGCCAACCCCGGATTCTCCAACCAGCAAGGGGTTATTCTTACGTCGTCGGCACAATACTTGTATCGCTCGTTGAACCTCATCGTCTCGACCAATCAACGGATCGATGAGCCCCTCTTTTGCTGCGTCGTTCAGATTTGTTCCAAACGTCTTTAACGCGCTAACTTTTTCGGTTTCAGGTCGCTTTGACCGTGGACGACGGGTCGAACGATCTCGAGAATAAAGAGATTTATCTCCCTTTGTCACACCATGTGAAACGAACTGAACGACATCAACTCTGCCAATGTCTTGTTTAGCTAAAAAATACACTGCTTGCGATTCGCTCTCATTGAACAATGCAATCAATACATCTCGTGCGCGTACTTCATTCGGTCGCCCAGGAGTTCCTTGTACGTGAAATACAGACCGAGTTATGACTCTAGAAAACGCTCCAGATTGCTCCGCTCGACGATCTTCGCCAGACGGAATAACCGGCATAAATTTCTTTAGGTAATCTTCTAAATCTTCGCGCAAAACATCAAGATCAGCCGAAACACCAATCAACACATTCTTAGCATCTTCATTATCGAGCAGAGCGAGCAGCAGATGTTCAACTGTGACATATTCGTGACGTGCTAATCTAGCACGTTCAAAAGCTAAATCTAAAGTTACCAATAAATCACTTGTAAACATAGAACTAATCCGTTTTTTCTATTGTCGACAACAGAGGATGATCATTTTCACGTGAATACTTATTCACCCGTTCACTTTTAGTTTCAGCAATTTCGAACGGATATATACCAACCGTTCCCTGTCCGATTGTATGAATAGTCATCATTAACCGCCAAGCTTTGTCAAAATCCATACCAAATAAGTGCTCAAGTACGTGTACCACAAATTCCATAGGTGTATAGTCGTCGTTTAGTATGATAACTCGATATAGTGGTGGTTTCTTAAGCTTAGGTTTTTCCTCTTGGACAATGACGTCTCCTTCTAGGTCATTGTCAGTGAATTCAGATTGGTTCAAAGGAAGGTTCCTCTATTGATATGTGTTCAAAGGTAGATTTCTGAATTATGACAATCGAAACAAACCGTTTCAAACTGTCATTGATTGTACGTAAACCAGTTTCCTCAGGCTTCGTAGAACTCACTCTGTTAAAGATCTTGGCTACTACCAAACTAGTATATCTACATCATGTCGATAATCGCGTGCCCAAATTCTGAACATTGCAAAAGTTTAGCATTTTCCATTAGCCTCTCAAAATCATAGGTTACTGTTTTGTTGGCAATCGTTTTTCCCACAGCTTCGATAATCAAGTCTGCTGCTTCATTCCAACGAAGGTATCTAAGCATCATTTCAGCAGAAAGAATCAAAGAACCAGGATTAACTTTGTCCTGTCCAGCGTATTTCGGAGCGGTACCGTGGGTTGCTTCGAATACCGCGACATCATCGCCGATATTTGCACCGGGAGCGATACCAATACCACCAACTTGCGCCGCTAAAGCATCAGACAAATAATCACCGTTTAAGTTCAAAGTAGCAATCACGTCGTACTCACCAGGACGAAGTAATACTTGCTGTAACATTGCATCAGCAATAACGTCTTTGAAAATGATTTGCTTACCCGTGCGCGGGTTTTCTAACTCGTGCCAAGGACCTCCATCTAACGGTCTAGCGTTGAATTCTCGAATGGCAAGATCGTATCCCCAATCCTTAAAAGCACCTTCAGTGTATTTCATGATGTTTCCTTTGTGTACGAAGGTCACCGAACGGCGATCTTCGTCGATGGAATACTGAATAGCTTTACGTACTAATCGTTCAGTTCCTTCCCGTGAAATCGGTTTAATACCAATCCCGCAGTGTTGTGGAAATCTGATTGTGCTAACCCCAAGCGAACCTTGTAAAAACTCGATCAATTGTTTGGCTTCGAAACTATCCGCTTGCCATTCAATTCCAGCATAGATATCCTCGGTGTTCTCACGAAAAATGACCATATTGATCTCGCCTGGTGATTTCATTGGACTTGGGACACCATCAAACCACCGAATGGGTCGCTGACAAACATAGAGGTCCAACATTTGCCTGATCGCGACGTTTAGCGAACGTATACCCCCTCCGACTGGAGTAGTCATAGGACCTTTAATCGAAACCTTAAATTCCTTCAAACAGTCGATTGTTTCATCTGGCAACCAAACGTTTTCACCGTATTTTTTCAGTGATTTTTCACCGGCGAATACTTCCATCCATACGACCCGTCGTTGACCGCCATAAGCCTTAGCAACCGCTGCATCCACTACCCGTTGCATTACCGGTGTGATGTCAGTACCTATACCGTCCCCTTCGATAAAAGGAATGATAGGGTTATCAGGAACTGTAAGTCTCCCATCGCGTTGACTCTCGATCTTTTGTCCATTAGAGGGAATGACGACGTGTTGGTAGTTCAAAATATCTCCTTAACTACTAGTTGCGTGGGGGAATCTAGGTAGATTCAATTAGGTAAATATGGTAGGAACTCACTCCCAATGCTTGGAACGCTGATAGTCAGTATCGAGAGATTCAATCCATGATGAGCCATCATGGCGAATTTCCTTCTTCCACAATATAGTGTCAGTTTTTAAAAAATCAATGATAAATTCGCAAGCGCTAAATGCTTCAGCGCGATGCTCCGCGCCGACGAGTACAACGACAATTTGTTCCCGACTCTTAATTAGTCCTACTCGATGAATCACTAGAGTATCAAGAAGTTCCCATTTTTCGTGAGCTTTATCAATAATTTGATGAATACTCTGTTCAGTCATTTCTGGGTAATGCTCCAGATAAAGTTCTTCAACCTTAGAATCTTGATTGAACTCTCGTACGATCCCTGAAAAACTCACGACAGCACCGCCTTTACCTTCAATTCGTCTCAGGAACTCAGTCCACTCCTCAATAAATGCGATGGGCTCTGTTTGAATGCGGACTAAAGACAACGTTACCCTCCCGTTACTGGGGGAAAGATAGCGATTTCATCGTTAGCTTCAAGCAACGCATCATTCTTACAAATCTGTTTATTGAGTGCTACAACGTACGACTCACGGTGGTACTGAGTTAGCTTGACTCCATACTCTTGCATGACCATGGCGACTGCTGTTCGTAATGAACGGTCAGCTGGAATCTCGACCGCAACTTCTCCTACTCCAACTGCTTCGCGTATGGCACCGAAAAACAACACTTTGACCAGGCCTTCTGTAGAACTCATCGGTTCCAAGTTCCCGATTTACCCCCGGATTTCGAGACTAATTGCACACATTCAATAACGACTCCTTTTTCGACCGATTTGATCATGTCGTAAACCGTAAGTGCCGCAATCGCAGTAGCAGTCAATGTCTCCATTTCAACACCCGTACGACCATGGACCCGGCAGCAAGTTTCAATACGTAATGTTTGCTGATCTACTCTTTCAAAGTCCACTTGTACATGTGAAAGCGATAACGGATGGCATAGTGGGATCAACTCGCTCGTCTTCTTCGCCGCTTGAATAGCGGCAATTCTAGCAGTCGCTAGAACATCTCCTTTGGGAATCTTATCCGTCAGGATCAAATCCATCGTCGTACTCTTCATTGTGAGAAATGCTTCGGCAGACGCTTCACGAGCGGTTTGCTGCTTTGTCGAAATGTCGACCATCGACACTTTTCCAGAAGAATCTACATGTGATAATTTTGACATAAACGAGTTCTACAACTATTGTGATCTTTTGCTGAGAGTGAACATTCTAAAATTGTATATTAGCTTCAAGTGATATCGCACCGAAAATTGGTAAGTCTCAATAACAATATCGTGGTTGCTCTCTCGGGTGGAGTCGATTCAGCTGTTGCTGCATTGATGCTCTCTCGGGACCATTCCGACATCAGTGCGATTTTTATGAAAAATTGGGACGAAGATGACGGGACAGAGTTTTGCAACTCAGTACAAAACTTCGCTGATGCTCAACGTGTTTGTGATGTGCTTAAGATTCCTCTCACCACGATAAATTTTTCACATGAGTACTGGGAAAAAGTATTTCGCGCTTTGATTCGAGGTTACGAACAAGGGATTACACCAAATCCAGACATACTTTGTAATCGGGAGATTAAATTTGGGATGTTTCTTTCATACGCTCAAACTAAAGGAATCCCCACAATTGCCACGGGACACTATGCAGCTTTAAAGGAAGTAGAGGATCAAATTTACTTGTACCGCGGCAGGGACAAAGAGAAAGATCAAAGTTATTTTCTTAGTGGGGTTCCGCGACAGCAGCTTAGACACTGCAAGTTTCCGTTGCAAGGGGTAACAAAGACAGAAGTACGACGAATAGCCAAAGCTGCTAAACTGCCGGTGCATAATAAAAAAGATAGTACCGGTATCTGTTTCATCGGTAAACGGAAATTTCCGGAATTTTTGTCAAGATATATCAACGCGACTCGCGGGGAAATTGTTGATTCTCGTGGTACAGTATTAGGGGAACATGAAGGACTACCTTACTACACCCTTGGACAACGCAAAGGTATTGGCATTGGTGGAACAACGAACGGTGTTGAAGCCCCATGGTATGTTGTGCAAAAATTATTCGATTCCAATCGTCTCGTAATTACACAAAACGAGTCTGACTTAATGAGTACAACATTGCGCGCGTGCGAAATTAATTGGCTAGTGAATGAGCCACAAAAGTACGTGAATTGTGACGCGGTAGTGAGGTATCGACAACGTCCTACACCGTGTACTTTTGAAATGGAACAAAATTCTGTAACTGTGACGTTTACACAGCCGCAACGTGCGACAACTCCTGGTCAATATGTAACCTTCTATCATGGTGATCTTTGTTTAGGGTCAGCAAAAATTAGTGAAGTTCTTCAGTGAAAGGTCGAAAATGGACACTGACCCGTTATTAATGATCGGACCACTTGACGGGAGGTATCACCGACTCTGTGCCCCGCTCCGTGAGTATGTGAGTGAGTTTGCGCTAATTCGGTATCGAATACTAGTCGAAGTCGAGTGGTTCATCTATTGTTCTAAACATATTCCTAACTTCCTTGATAGTCAACGTGTAGGCGACGAGAAATTCGCACAATGTCGGCAAGTTTTTAAAGATTTTTCGCTAGCAGATGCACAAAGAGTACGTGCCATTGAACGCGAAACAAATCACGATGTTAAAGCCGTGGAACAATTCTTACGCGAAAAGTTTTCAAAAATCGGTTTAGGTCCGGCGTGTGAATTGATTCATTTCGGTTGTACATCTGAAGATATCAACAACTTAGCTTACGCCCTAATGACGCGCGATATTAGACAACAAATTCTGCAACCTCATATAGGAACTCTAATCACGGCGATTATCGACTCTGCTGAAAAACTTGCTGATGTCCCTATGTTGGCGCGTACTCACGGACAACCAGCTTCACCGACAACCATGGGGAAGGAACTTGCGTTATTCGCGCAGCGACTGCATCGAGCGACGGAGACATTCGAAAGTACTCCAATTCTTGGAAAGATAAATGGTGCGGTGGGAAACTTTAATGCACACAAAGTCGCTTTTTCAGAAGTTAACTGGCTTGAACACAGCAAGAATTTCGTCGAAGCGTTGGGACTCACTCATAATCCATTCACAGCTCAAATCGAACCGCATGACTTTTTAGCAAATTATTGCAATGCACTTCATCAAGTGAACACTGTTTTACTAGATTTTGTGCGCGATATGTGGGCTTACATTTCCATTGACTACTTTCAACAACGGTTGAAAGCTGACGAAGTGGGAAGCTCCACGATGCCACATAAAGTAAACCCTATCGATTTTGAAAATGCCGAAGGAAACCTTGGGATTTCCAATGCACTATTGCAACACCTTTCTGCCAAACTTCCAATTTCACGGTGGCAACGGGATTTATCGGATTCAACTGTCTTGAGAAACTTAGGTGTTGCCTTTGGGCATGCTTTTATCGCATTCAATAACGCACACACTGGTTTTCAGAAGATCGACGTCAATGTAGCACAGCTTAACTCAGATCTAGAGAATTCCTGGGAAGTACTATCTGAAGCAGTGCAAACACTAATGCGGAGTCGTGGGATCGACAACGCTTACGAACTTGTGAAAAAGTTGTCACGAGGGGTATCCATGGATAGACTAGGCTACTTTGACCTTGTGGATGAACTCCCGCTGAACGAAACAGATAAGGATCGACTGAAGACGCTAACCCCCCATACCTATATCGGTTATGCTTCAGAAATAGCCAGAGACATAATTAGTCATATCTGTGTAAATTCTGACCGACATTAACCATGTCCGAACAATCAGCGATAGTTCGGATAGCTAACTGGGAAAGTGAATCAGACCAAATAAAAAGCGTTAGGCAAGCAGTTTTCGTTGAAGAACAAGGAGTTCCATACGAATTAGATTTTGATGAACTGGACGCCCAAGCGTGGCACTTTCTCGCACTCGTCGTAGATGTTCCGGTAGGTACAACAAGGTTGTTATCCACTGGACAAATAGGGAGGATGGCCGTGTTACCTATGTACCGACGACAAGGTATTGGCAAGCTTTTATTGACGCATACACTTGAACTTGCACAAACATTAGGGATGTCAGAAATCCACCTGCACGCTCAAATCAGTGCGATTGACTTTTACCTAGCCAATGACTTCGTAATCTGTGGCGACGAATTCGAAGAAGCTGGTATTCGCCATCGAAAGATGCTATATCAACGACTGCACTAAATCAAATTTCACATGTCTTTAAGTGTGAAATTCAAAACCATTTCAAAGTGAAGTCTTTTACCTTTGTTTTGTATGAGTTTAAAACCGAATGTTGGTAATGGAGTTGCGCGATCAACGATTACCAAAGCCTCTTGATCGAGTAAGTCAAACCCACTGGACTTAGTCATCTTTACCTGAGATACCTCTCCATTATCATGCAATGTCATTGATACATTAACCTTGCCTTCGATTCCTTGTTCACGGGCTTCTTGTGGATAGGTCAAATGTGATTTGATGTGTTTTGCGACGGTTTGAAAATGTTGCATTTCAAGATCCTCTGCCTTGCCGTCGCCGGCTGGTTGAGGACTATCGAAATCAAGTCCGACCTGTACCGGGCCGGTCTCAATCGCGCCAGCATCTAAAGTAATAGAGAGATCCGAGGTTTCAAATCCCAAATCCGATGCTGGTAGATCTAACATCGGTTGAAATTGTTCTTGTGGACGTTCTAGAACTTCGGGTTGCGGTAAAGCTTCGATTGGTACCTCTCTATGTATCACAACGGTGGGCGAAGGTTTTTCTTTGAGCTCAGGCATCTCTTCGCTCAAAAGCTGTTCCTGTAAATTGACCGACAGCTGTTCTGCTGAACCGCCTACCCCTTGCTCTCGACCGATTGCAAAAATAGCAAACAATACCATTCCATGTACCATAACCGACACCGCGATAGAAATGAATACAGCCTTCTTTCTAGCATGTAAATCAGTCATTGCTAGGGTTGAATCGAGGTTGTTATTGTCGCAAGCGATACGCGAAGAATACCTGCACTACGCACTATTTTGAGAATTTCTTGAGTATCTTGCGCTGGAACTCGAGCATCGGCTTGTACCATCAAATCAAACTGACTCATTGTCGTCGACCGTTCACGTAATTCTGTTTCTAGCTCCGATAATTCTACTAATTGTCGATCCAAATAAACTCTATTACTTTGATCTAAAAATAATACAGCGTTGTGATCTTCTCGCTCTCGTTGACTCTTCGATTCCGGTAACATTAAGTCGATTTGTTCTTCAAAAACATCGTCTTCAGTTTTTCTGACTTCACCCGCAATCATAAGAAAGGCAAGCATCAAAAACACGACGTTGATCAAAGGAATCATGTGCGAATCACTCCATCGATTCGAACCGTTGTTATCTAGAAGATTCAGCTTCATTGTAAATTGATGGTAAGATTAGTAGCACCAACGTCACGCATGCGATCCAGTAAAGAAATCATTGCTTGGGTCGATACTTCAGGCAGTACATCGATGACATAACTCGATTCAAAACCTAAACTCCGTAACCATTTCGACAATTCCTGTGTGTCCGAACTCTCAATCTTGTTTGATCCATTCGAAATCACTCCTGACTCAGTTTCTAGCAAAACATGCACCGTATCAACCTGTTTGGTCGTTTCCAACAACTGTGAATTCATGCTCAGTTGACGGTCTTTGACAACTGCTGTCGTCAGCAGAAAAAACAGCAAAAGGATGAAAACAATGTCAATCAACGGTACTAGACTGACCGACTTTTTCGTGCGGGGTAAGTTTGTGAGTGAATCGAGCATTGAGTTGCCGACCCTTAGTTTTCAGTCCGCCTCAAGTGATACGTAGTGTAGATGCGAGTTACCGAATCGTTGATTAAGGCAGCAGTACGTTGAATTATTCGATCCATCCAATTAAAGATCACTAACGTTGGTATCGCTACACCGAGACCTAGTGCGGTTGTGAGCAACGCCTGCCAGATACCACCTGCTAGCGACGAGGCATCGACTTGACTCCCAGCGATCTCCATCGCTTGAAAAGCGCTAATCATACCTAATACTGTGCCGAGCAATCCCATCAGTGGGCTCAGAGTACCAATGACTTCTAAACTTGGAAGCATCGAACGTAAATCCGATAATTTAGCAAGTGAAATACGTTCCAATTCCTCCTTAACCAAGTTGCTATCGTGACTTTCGTTTTGTACGGATTCCATCGCAAACTTCAACACGTCGGCACAAAATACATTGGAATCAAGTCGAGCAACTGCTCCAGAAAAATCTCCGTTGCTCCATAAATTAAGGGCTTCGTCTAAAACTTCAGAACTTTCGGGTTTAACGGTATAGAACTGCCACAATTTGTACACAATAATGGTCAATGCAACGACTGAAGTCAAGAGGAGTATCCAAACTACCGGACCACCAACATCCAAAAAGTTTAAGAAAGACTGAAACATGTCGTTAAATACTAATATGTTTGAACCGCTGACGCAAAAGTCAGCGGTTCATCGAATCCTTCCTTTAACGATAGTTTATGCCGACTTCAATCCAGAATCGGCGACCTTGAGTGTAGCGTTTTCGAGAGTCAAATCGACTTTGATCGACGATCTGGTCAAACAGATTATGAATTTCAAACTTCGCAAATAACTGAAATCGATCGTTGATCCTACCCGTCCAGTTAATCTTTGAGTCAATCGTTACAAGATCGTCAAAATCAAAATCTTCATAAATGTCATGATCAACGCCCGTATTCGGATCAGTGTAATCTTCTCTGGAATCTCGCGCAATCGTACCCCCGCTACGATGGTTTAGAAAATTAGTGATCGAAAGACCCCAAACGGGAATTTCGGTCACAGTGAAGAAATTCAATGTAAATGGTACGTTGTAGTCCCAAGCTGGTAGTTCGTCATATGTGATCAATTCACCATCATAATAGATTAAATCTGGATCAATAATGTCGTCGTATCCACCATCATCCTGATTATTCGACGTGCGATCACGGAATCCAAGACTGAAGGATAGTTTCGTTTGTGAAGGACCGAATTCGACTAGTGCAGAGTTTGCAAACGAGGTGGATATACTGTGAGTCGAACTTTCGCCATCATTCGTGTAAAAGTACTTTCCATCGTCATCTCGCTGACGTGAAACTCCATCTTTAGACTGTCGATTGACGTATTGAATACTCGTATCGATGTCCCAGATCGAAGAGGCCCATCCAATCATCCATTCATTTGAATATGGTGTATCTAAATCCGATATACCGGATCGATCTTCGATAGTGCGGTGGGTGCAATTAACAAATTTCGTATTTGAACAAGGAACTTCTTCACCGGCACGACCTCGCGGTCTTGCTAAGTGTATAAAAGTCTCTCGCCAACCGTAAATCTCATCGTTTAATTCATAGCGTAAAAAACTTCTTCCGTAATAACGACTAATACCAAAGGTTAAGTCGCCACCAGCCATAGCTCTCGTCGCACTGACTCGAGGTGAAAGATTGACATTCTCAAGATAACTTTCCCAATCCAACCTTAGACCAAGCGTCAACGATATTGGATTAGCAGAGTTTTCGCCAATCGAAACGATATCTTGAATATAACCAGAAAGTTCTTCGTACGATACCTCTACTTCACCCGCGTAATAGAATGAATTCGCGAAAAGGTACTGATCGCCCGCACTACTGACACCATCTCCATCTTGATCTTGACAGCCATTGCGACCATTGTCTCTGACACAGAAATAATTTTCAAAGACAATGTCTTCTGGCCGTTTATAAAAACTATTCGTCATGCGAAACTCGCCACCAAAGGATAGTTGGTGCGAATTAAATAATGTTCCACCTTCACGTGCATCAAGATTCCAACTTGGTTTAAAGCTCCAACGAGTTTGTTGTTGTTCAGAGTCACCAAAAGCACCCTCATAACGAGATTGGCCACTGTTCTCTAAGTACTCGTTGTGGGAAAAGAAGCTTGAATCACTATCCAGTTCATCGGCAAGTGTATCAAGTGAAAACAGTAAATTGAACTCGTTCCCGGCACCTTTACGAGTCCACTTCGCTGATCCTCCCAGACCTCTATGCTCTTTCACGAACATGCCCGTATAGTTAGTCGAAGTGAGACCATCATGCGACCGCGTCGTCGATCGGAACGAAAGGTCGAGATCGTGACCTAAAAATTTAGTATTGAGTTTGCCAACTATATTTTGAATCTGATCTTCGTAATCAATCATTTGAATCGTATCGGTATCGTCTTCAAACTGCTGTGCAAACGTGGAATAACGACTAGTAATCCCTAGTGTGATACCCATTCCTTCTGCCAAACCATACTGTAATGAGAGATCGTAACTCGCTTTCTCATAGTCTGGGGTATACACTCCTCGCCACCGATCGGCTGACGAAATGTCGTCTTCAGATAAGTGGTACTCTTCCCACTCGTCGCGTTGTAGTCCGTACTTAAACGAGAAATTATTTTCTCCCTTATACGATTTCAATTCAGACTTTACCACACCTCCGGTAAAACCACCGTACTCAACCGGAATATTACTGTCATATACCTCTACCGAATCCAGTAATTCGACGTTAATGTAGTAACCTTGCGGGGAACTACCACCATGTGGTCCTACAAGACTTGGAGTGCTCCAAATGTCTGAGGCATCGGCGGGGTTAATGTCGTTGGTCGTATCGGCCCCATCAATTAAAAATAGGTTTTGATAAAACTCCTGGCCATGAATCGAGATCTCATCGGGACGGAGGCTAGCAGAACCTGCAGATAGGTCGCTCTCTCGCGAAAAGTCCACATTTGGATTCAGCTTGAGCAAATCGGCTAGGGTACCTTCGCCGGTTGGGGTGTTATCGATAGCCTCCTCAGTGTAAGTAGTTTCACCAGGTTCGGTTACGATGGGAGTTGCTTCGACGTCGATTTCGATCACTCGAGAATCTTCTTGTTCTTGGTCTTCTTCGTCTTGTGCTAGAACGAATCCACAAAATGAACCGAGTGCTAAACACAATATAAATAGATTAAATGTTCTCACTGTCTTCTCTCCTCTAGATTTGAATATAGGTTTAGTGTCTTGTATACGAACCTAACCGCATAAAGTTAGCACACAAGCACGTACAACTAATTAAATACTGTCTCAGTCTATTAGATTATATGAGGTCACAACTTGTACTTTTCAAGGAATCGTGAAAGTGTATATCAAAAGTTGTATAAAACTCAAGTTTTTCAAGATAATCGCTATGCTGAAGTAGGTAATATTTTAAATCGAACTTCGTGTAAATCTCACTCTGATTCTAACTCAACCATAAGCGGTACGTCCGTGTAGTAAACAACACACTTCACAGGTCTATCTTCAATCGCTTGCAGAATCCGCGCGTACCCACTAAGTTGTGTCTGGTAATTCTGACGAGAATGTTTGACAATGTCTTCCGGTTTTTTGGTTGGTGAAAATGCGGTCGTTTTGTAGTCAACAATCCAACGTATGCCCTGTTCATCTATGAATGTTCGATCAACAATAACATTTTGAATTTCTCCTTTGAAATACCCAGTATAGGACACTTCCGATTGTGCATCGACGTGATCGCGATCAAGAATGAACCGTCCTTTCTCGTCCGCGAGGACATTTTCCAATTGCCGTGCCGTCCGCTCAAGCATTCGCGGAATGTCTTCATTAGTCATACCTTCAGACTGCAGAAAGTTCCGCCAACTCGTTGTTCTATTTGAGTCGAATAATTCAGAATTTAAATCGCAGCGTGAGATTCGATGTAACTCTTGGTGCACTAAATTTCCCAGAACGAGTTCTAACTGAAAGTTAATGGGGTTGTCGACGGTAGCATCCGCCTCGATAGGTAACTTAAAACTTTCATCGATTTCAAAGTCTGGTACAGGTTCACTCCAAATGAACGCAGGATCTAGTCGAAACAGCATTTTGCTTTTAACTTCTGGCTCTTCAATCATTGCAGTTTCTGGAGACATGACCGTCGCGTCGTCAAAAAATGGTTCTAAATACTTTAACAGACTACTCAAATCAGGTTTCTGCTTTTCATCCTTAAAGCGACCATAAACAGAAACCGTTTTCTTTGCGCGCGTTATCGCTACGTACAGCAGTCGTTTTTGTTCATTACTGTCTCGAATTTTTTCCTCATCTAGCAGAAATTGATAAAACGGATCTGGGTTTTCGAGATCGTTAAACGCGATCAGTAAGGCTCGTTGATAGTTCAACCAGTGCACAAGTGGGTGAGAATCAGCAACGGTCCGACGATTCGTATCGACGAGTAAGACATGATCAAACTCAAGCCCTTTAGCTTTATGAATTGTCATGACCTCGACGTCTGCATCTTTACCAGATTCAGACACGTATTCGGTATCGATCTTTGACCATAGTTCGTCAAGTCTGAATCCGCCTCGAGATGCCGACTCAAGAAGTTCGAAAAAACGCTCGGCATTAATCAAAGAATCGACATCAAAATATGCTAAATTACCACCAAGACGATACCACAAACGTTCAATTTGCGAGCGAAAAGTAAGATGACTTTCCAGTAATGTCCGCTGAAATTCACACCGCACTCGAGATAGTAACTTGTCACCTTGCTCGCTCAGTTTGGTGCAAGCCAACATCTCTTCAGCTGTTTCGAACTCGCACAACTTTTCTAGGTCCGGTAGCGTTAACCCACAAAGTGGAGACCGAAAAACCGACATCCATGCGAGCTTGGATCGCCGCTCATTGAACGCTTCGACTAACGAATACAAGTCTTGGACCACCGGTGCATCAACTAGCTTGACGATATCAACACCTTTCCACTTAATCCCCCGATCTTGAAATACGCTAAAGTATGTACTCAAGCGAGTCCGCGCCGAAACCAATAGTGCGATCGAATCTTCGTAACCAAACTTTTTCTGAATATCTTCAATCCGTTTTGCTACTTCCTGTGCTTCTTGAAACCCGGTCGCATCGTTTTGTATCAACAATAGTTCCATAGTTTGCACATCGTCGTCAAGTTTAATTGAATAATTCGCCGGTGAAGATTCTGCAAAAGCTACGGCACTATAGTTTGTATTTTCCGTGCTACCAAGAACATGTTCAAATACTGTATTCACGGATTTAACCAATGCCGGTGCTGAACGGAAATTACTACTCAATTTTCGCGCGTGAACATGTACATTAGGTAGTCCTTCCTTGAAAGTACGTTGAAAAAGTTGGAGATTTGCATGTCGAAAACGGTAAATTGATTGCATAGGGTCGCCAACTGCAAAAAATGTGTTGCCAGATTCTGGAGACCAACTAGCCATAACACTTTCAAAAAAGTCAAACTGACTTTCGGAAGTGTCTTGGTATTCATCAATCAAAATATGCGATATCCTGTAATCCAATGCTAGAGCTAAGTCGGTCGGCTCACCGTTGTTAGTTAAGGCTCTCTGCGCGGCAAAGTTTAGCTCAGGATAGTCAATGTATTCTCGTTGGCGAAACACACTATTGAGTTTTTGTAATAGGATCGGTAATCCTCTACACAGGCTATCGAATTTTTCGCGTTGGCTATCGGCAATTTCACCACTTACCAAACGTTTCATCACCCTTAGCGAATCCAAATAGTCCTTTTCTTGAAGTTCGTCTACTACTTGAAGCCATATATTTTTTTGCCGCGCCCGTTCATCTATTTGATGTATGTTCGGTGGATCGCGATACGGACACGGTGGGAAACCTTGTGAAACATTAACCGACTTTCTAAATACATCTTGCGTAGTCAAGAATAACTTACCCAAAAAGTTCCAATCACTAGTATGCTCGAAATCACCAAAGAAGACATCCTTGTTATGTGCAGCATAGCGGCAAAGATCCCTGCATCGCTTTAAAAGGTCGTCGTCAAAATCACTTCGAATAGTGTTCAACAGTTGTTCTACGTAAGTATTTCTCGTATCTTCTAACTGCTCGAATAATCGATCAGATGCTACGCCGTCACGTAATGCCGTGAGAATTGTTTGCATCGGTTTGATCCAATCGTGTCGTCGTTGCAGCATTTCTGCCAATACTCTTTGCCCTAGAGATACATCGCCGTCAAATATGCTCAATACCTTAACAATCGTTTCGACGAGTTCATCTTGCTTATCCGCGAACATTAACTCGAAAAATTCCACAGCCGCGTCGTCATAAACTGTAGGTGCAGTTTCTAGACTAGCATAATCTAAACTTAACTGGCTTTCTAACGGCATTCGCCGCACTAGTGAATAGGCAAAACTGTCAATGGTCTGAATCTTGAGCCGTTGTGAATTCAAAGCGATGTTCCATCCGAGTTGCTCACTTCGTCCTAGTGCTTTTTCCGCGATCTCAGAGGTAGGATTCAGTAGTTGGG
This sequence comes from Gammaproteobacteria bacterium, assembly GCA_009845835.1. Lineage (GTDB taxonomy): Bacteria > Pseudomonadota > Gammaproteobacteria > Pseudomonadales > Azotimanducaceae > Bin55. The sequence goes on from VXYV01000021.1 coordinate 16,924, forward strand.
AAAGCACACGCCGCTTCATTTCCTTCGCAGCTTTATCAGTAAATGTAATAGCAAGAATTTCTTCCGGTTGTCGAACGACACATAACAGATTTAGGTACCGTGTGACTAGTAACGTGGTCTTACCAGAACCTGCCGGGGCTTGGACTATGTAGGAACCCTTAGGTGATACGACTTCGTCGCGAACCTGTTGATCAGGAACCTGCGCGATTGCAGCCTTGAGCATAGAATCAGACATCACTTGTGGGTGCCTTGGGAGGTGTAATAAATGTTGTGTCTTCAAATTGTCTACAAAAACTCATCAAGTGACAGTAACTACAAACGTTTGGGCGGACAGGGTCAACATATGCATCGCCGGCAAAGTAGCTCTTAATAAGGTTTTCTAGTTCTACTTTCCATGCTTGTTTCACATCGTCCCACGACATCTGAAATTTGTTCGATACTCCATCAATCCCTTTGATTACTGTTTCTAGTTCGCCGTATCCCATAAACCGGTTAGGTTTACCTCGGTTAAACAATAAGTAGGTTAACCCTTTACAGTCCGGTACAGCTGTCGCGTACAAAGGCATTTGTGTGTCGCCCAATCGAGGCAAGTGCCAATCCCCCCTATTCACAGTACCAGTCTTCAAATCAATTACTAAAACTGAACCGTCGTCTAACTTGTCTATACGATCGATTTTGTACCACATAGAAACGCCACCTAATCCAATCTCTTGATATTCTTCTACTTCCATGACTTCAAAAGGGGCACGGTCACATTCGAACTCAATCCACTGATTCACGACTTTTTTGAGTCTTTCAGTTTCTTGGTCGATAAATTGTCTCGGTAGATTGTCTAGCCTGTCCTCTAATACTTTAGTAATCACCTCAATGATTACTTCTTCCGTAAGCTTCGAAATCCCGATTTGATTTTTAGCAATTTCTAGGAGCTCTTGAATCAAGGCGTGCAATATGTTTCCACGTTCGATAGCGTCTGGAAACCGATAGGGTGCTTGTTGATCTTTGATACCAACACGGTGGATACCCCACGCTCGAAATGGACACTGCGATTGGTTTCGGAGAATGCTCGTGGAAAAGCGTGTATCAGTTTGCGAAACTTTGGTACCAAAGTCCGAAAAATACTCATTAATGTAATTCTCATCTTTCATATGCCGTGCCCACGGATGATCGTGTGATACGGAACCCGGTTCAGAGATCAATGTCGATAGCGTAGCTTCGGGAAAAGTGGCAAGTAGCTGACTCACTGCTACTTCAGATTGGATGTCTTCTTGTTCTTCATCAACATAACTAAAAATAACCCTCGGTGCGCTATGTGACCATAACAACGTTAAGTTGTGAGCCCAGTCTAGTAAATTCGGATAAGTAACTCGATGAACTTGTGCTTCTCGTTGCACTGGTAGAGGAATCATAGCATTGGGTTGCATAGGTGGTGGCCACTGTGTATCAGCATTGCCTAATACCCACAGGGCATCAAATTGCATTCCAGCTGATTGTTCTCTAGAAACAACTTGAATTGGAGTAAACTTTGACTCCGATTTCATGGTGTGTTGGAGTAGTGATACACGCACTATATTCACCATAAAAGACCACGTAATTTGACCTACGAGTGGCGACAACTTTAGGACTTCACTAAATACCTGAAGGATTTCTGCGCGAGCTTGTTGATTAACAGTTACGTCCTTGTGGTTTTCCCACCCGAGTACTTTCAACGCTCGAACTAATAGATCTACCCACTCATTGACTGATCGATTGCGGTTGCCTCGTAGAAGAGTCAGCGACTGCAATTTTGCTTTCAGTTCTTTGTTTTGTTTGCCAAGGTAGTACTGAAGGTCAAAGCGTTCGTGGTAACTATTTGTAAAGACCTCGGGAATTTCTAATTCAGGTAGGAACGGTGAACGTCCGAGTTGAATCACTTCCGAATAATCTAATGTTTGAACGGTCCACTCTAAAAATTTAATCACGTCCTGACACAACCGTGTCTCTCTCAAGGGAGCGCCAGAACCGATATGAACGATTGAATCGATGCTGTGACAGTCCCAAAATGTAGCTTCGAAACTTCGTTTAATCTGCTGTGCCAACTCACCGATATGAGGACAAACAATGCCAATCCGGGAATTTATTGGTCGAGTCGAAAACTGTTCACGTGCCCACCCAGTGATAGTGCTGAGTTCACGACTGAGAGATTCAAAACCGATCTTAACGACTTCACCATCAAATCGATGTTCGGGTTCTATGTCGATCACGTCGCAGCCAAATTGCCGTAATTGCGTGAGAAATTCTCGTCGCCGCGGAGACTTCTCTCTCACCGCGAACAAAGAAATCTTTTCAGGTTTCCAGGTTTGATTCGTAACCGAATTTGTGATTAATCCGGGTAATTCGGGGATAGTGAATAACTGCCGTTCTTCACAAAACTCCTGAAAGGCGTCAATCCAGCGTACAAATACCCGCCCGTTCTCGGTGACTTTCAAATCCGGTTTGACGCGGCTGAGGTTCCATTCCACGTAAATCCGCCAAGCTTCGACGACTGCAGCGGAGTGCTTGACAAATTCTTCATCCGGCGCACAGACTTGAAAAGCAAGATTCAGCGCAGCTCCACGCAATAAACTCCAATTCCCACCTTCGACTCCTAAACGATCCAGTTCTTCATATGCCGATACCAACCAACCATCAAAATCATAAATACGCGGTGAAACAAAGCCTAAATTGCCACCCAAAATCTGTTTGTGGCTCCAAGAGTATCGGAGTTCTTGCGCTTGCCGAGAGGTAGCCGTGACGACGACTCCTTTCTCAATAGCTTGCTGCAGTTCTTCGGTTATGGGTATCAGTGGTTCCCGCACGACTAAACGACCCTTGTTCCACACCAAAATCGAAGTGTTAGACTACACGAACTAAGTTTGTAAATGTTCAATAAATTTTCGTACGTTTGAAACGATGTACAGCTGCAAATCACTAAAATACTACCTTCCTCAATCTCCATCTAACACTATGTTCAAAGCTCTTTGGCAAGATTTTGTGGAACAACCCTGGTTAATGAAACTATTCCTAATTTGGGGTTGGCTAGCAGTAGTCATAATGGTCGGCGCACTATTTTCGCCTTATTTGCAATCTTTGGCATTCGTCGAATCTGTTCAATCTGTATTTGGTGGTGGTTCAACCTCAGAGGTTCCTGCCCATTAGCAGACAGCGTGTTTAATGTAAACCGCGATCTGACGTATCGCAGCTAAACAACAATTCCTATAAGAACCTGCTTTCCGAGTAGTTAGTCTGATCGAGACAGAGACAGTTTTCACGTTTTAAACTTTCTCAACAACAACTCTTTCGCCCGATTTAATTCAGCTGCTAAATAAGTTGATCCACCTTGATCGGGATGCAATTTTTGCATAAGACGACGATGTGCATCAACGATCTCTTGTTTACTTGCTGAAAGCTCTACTCCTAATGTTTCAGCAGCTTTTGCTACGGTCATCTCACTCTCGGATGTTTCACTTTGTTGAGAGCTATCTGCTTTAGTCAAATGCGGGCGATGTTTTGCAAGGTATGCCTCGAGTAAGCGTTTCGATTCGGGTTCTTGAATCTCCTCATACAAAGCTATAACGTGTTCGTCTTGTAGTCGACTTAATGTTGATCCACGGAATTGTCCACGCAACACTTTACCTTCGATCGCCCCAGTCTCGTGATCGAGAGTCATCGATAAGTCGTCTGTCTGCGTGGAACTCGAAGTTTCGTTCGGACGTGTATTGAACAAATTGTGGAAAGGACTGCCTGTATGGTAAGTGGAACGTGCGAAATTCGATAACACGGGCAAGAGTCCTAATAACCCGATTAGGCGTCTCAAAAATGGGAGAACCATCATTCCCATCGCAGCTAATGGGTGAAATTTACCTGAAAGTGTCGCAATCAATAATGCACCACCAAGAACACCTACTGCGATCAACACCACTTTCGAGTTGATTCGGATGTGTTTGGTCCCCCATAGTAGACGGATCAGTAGGAAGAATGCTAGCAAACCTACACATATAACAACAATAGTCAGGATCATGATTGGAGTTGTTCCAACAATCGTGTAGTAAATCTACCTTTCAACTGATTGACTGCTGATGTGCCTCCAGTCGCGTAAGCTGCTATGGTACTTAATAGCTCTGCAAAAGCCTGAGCCGAACCTGGTGTGAAAGGTATGTGAGCGCCTTTAGTGCGTCTCGCTATTTCTGCAAATATCGCGGACGTATCTGATTCAAACCCTTCTTGAAACAGAAATACCGGTACGCCGATTAATCCCAGCCGACCTGCTATGCTGTATAACTCTTGTGGGTCTTCTTCACAGGTGTCACCCACAAAAGCGAGAGCTTTGACGTTCTCACGTAGCGATTCCTCATAAGCATGACTCAGCACTCGTAGAATTTGCGTTCTTCCACCTAAGCATCGAACCATTTGCATAGTTTGGTGTAAATCGGTGGCAGTACTACTCCAGGTCGAAGCATGGAAATCCAGGATACCTCGATAATACACTAGTTGGACGTTCAAATCTTTTTCTTGCGCGGTCCGGAATAGTTCGTCGTGCAATTGGGTAGCAAGATCCCAAGAATGTTCACGGCTAGCAGTCGCATCCATAGCAAAAATGAGTCGCACTGGTTTCCAGGACGCTACAGCACCTTGTTTTACCTTTTCCAAAAAAGTGTTAACAGAGACTTTTCTGGAGGGTAGTTGTTTCATATGTACAAATTTTATTGGAAGGAAATTTGTGCGAAACTGATTTTTTAAAGCAGTATGCTAATCGCAACGGAGCATACTCAACAACTTGCGGGCCAAAAATTCAAGCGCTTTGTGGCAGTACTTATACAGAGACCGAGTTACGCTTAATCACTCTCGCTTCGTGAGCCAATGAATTACCTGACTGAGGCTACCTTCATTTCAGTTGAAATACCGCGACGAAACATCAATCCTCCTAACGCACGGGAACAGTACACGCTTGCAATCATGACAGTGACTATAGCAAGATAAAGAGGCCAATCTGGTAGCGAACCCGATCTACCCACCATGATCAGTGGAGCCGCTAGAGGAACAAAACAAAAAATATTCTGTATCAAACTACTCGGTATCAAGAGTACAAGAGTTGCCGGAAGCAATAACGCATTAGACACAAGTAAAAATACGATTTGAGTAACGCCAATGGCCGTGTTCACATGGCTGAACAAAGTCAAAAATCCAAGAAAAAAGTATCCGTACAACGCATACAAGAGAATAAAAAATAGTAGAAAGTTCAAGACAACGTCGACTTGAGCAAAGTATCCTATAAACTCCGCCGAAAAGGTAAAACTCCAGGCGTTCGAAATTGTCACTAGAATCGGGATAAATATCATCCACGTAAACGTCACTGTTAATGAAATCATCGCAGTTCCCCATAGTTTCCCATCCAAGAGATGATTCTGAGGTACAGTGGCGAGTAGCTTATCCACTAGTTTCGAAGATGTTTCATCTACCATGACTCCAATCATTCTCAAGCTAGCTCCAAAAAAAAGAACAAACATCAACATGGGAAGGATGAAATAAACATATTGACCCAAAGTGTTTGTGTCAAAGGTCGTAACCACATTGGTACTTGATTCCAGTACTTCGATATCCTCAGTAGCAAAATCTGCTCGATAAGATAACGCTTGTTTTGTGGTCGGTGTAAGTTCGCTCGCATCCACTCGAAGTTGAAACATCACATCGTTGGCAATGCTCCGATACCAGTTGACGAGATCGATATATTCATGTTTGCGGACTTCTCTTTTAGTGGTGAAAGTGACAACACTCGACCACTCTCCTGGGTCCGGTGGCAGGATAAAGTAGCCAATAATCTCGTCTGTTTTTAGCAAGGTTTCGAACCCATCAACCGAGTTCCGATCGTCTATTGGAAATACTTCTTGAAACAAATTAGCAGTCAAAGAAGGCACAGCGATTTTGATCCTATCGGAATATTTCTCCCACCATTCGGTGAATGTGCGCAAAAAGGAAGTCTTAGTACCGTCAGGGTCAATCCTAACATAACTTGTGAGACTAAAAATTTCCCGGAATTGCTCTTTGCGCGTAGTTCCTTTAAGTGTTTGATCCAAATCGCCCAATAAGTTCTTCAACTCCAAAACTGCATCGACACCAAGAACTGCGACGAAAGCATCGTACTCAGCACCGTCAATGGTGTAGTAATAGTTAAGGAATAGCTGTTGATCATTTCGCAAAATACTTTCACGAATCTTCCTAACTACTTGGTTTTGGGTGTCAAAGACTCCATACCTTACTACTGATGGCGACAGATTGTTTCTTATGTCAAACATTTCATCCACGAGATATTCCCAACTCTTAACTTCCTGCGATTCCAATAATTTCTCTCGTGGATCTTCTGTTACAATCAAGTGAAAGAGGGTGTAGAGTAGAATTAGTATGACAGGTGTAAGCAATGTCGCAAGCCAAAACTTTAGCGATCGTACAGAGAGTAGCCATTCAGTTTGTGTGACGACCCAAGTACGCTTTAAATTTCTAAGAAACACGACTGTTTGAACACGTTATTTCGAGTACACTGAATACTGTAATCAAAAACAGATACCATTTATGTTGATTGACCAATCATTTGAAAAATCTTTCCGTAGTTTCGCGGTACATGATCAGACAACAATCCTTTTTCGTAGACTCTCATCGCTACCTTTCTTACGACGAACACGCTCAGACACATGATCATCACAATCGCAAAGTATTCTGGCCACTCTGGTAATGCTGCAGTTTTACTTACCATCGCAAAGGGTGAAAAAAGTGGAATATAACTCAACACTTGAGCAGCTATGCCATCTGGTTTGAATAAAACTATTGTTGCAGTAGGAAACACCCCGAACAAATAAATCAACTGCAGCGGATACATGACTGAAGATATGTCTTTCATGTCATTGCACAGCGAACCCAACGAACTTTGAATGTATCCGTAAAAGAGATAACCGAGTATTAAAAACAATAACCAAGTCATTACCGTTGCGGTGTTTATGAGGTCTCCTATATCAAGTTCTTGTGTGCCCAATACACTGCCTAATCCTATCATAACAGTTGATATTGTTACGGAACCAAATACTCCGACTGCAGTCAGCATGATAAGACCATTTCCCAGTAGTTTGCCGTCCATGATCTGAGCTGGCGAGCAGCGTGACATCAACATCTCAGTAGCCTTTTCGTCGACGGTACTTGTGATGAGTCTATTTACTGTGAATAATAGCATCATTATGAACATATATACGAGTGGTATGTTCGCTAACTTCAACCAATTAGGTATAGGTACTGAGATTTCACTAGAAAGCAGTTTGTTGTCTGCGTCTCCTGCATTAGAAGTCGGAAGTGTACGTTTCGCAATTTCAATCTCCAATTGATTGAAAAATTCATCCGGTCGGCCATCTCGATCTCTTCGTTCATCCCTATAGTGATTCTCACGAACAACTTGTGTGAATACTCCCTCAATCCAATACTCCAATTCATCCAACTTGTCGATGTGTTCTTGGGTTGCAGAGTCCGGTCGAACGAATCGAATACCGGAGCGAGTTGTCTCAAATTCTTCAGGAATGACAAAGTAACAGTCGAGCTTACCTGTATTGAGATATTCGTTCAACGTTTCTAACGTAAGTTCAGATTCGAGATTTTCATGGAACTTTCGGTAGCTTAGTGTGGGGTACGATGTGATGGTATAGCTATTTGGATAGTCTCGGTAAATCATTTCTTGAAACTCGTCTAGCGTTTCGAAGTGAAAACGGTCGGGTTTGAGCAGCGCCGGTGGGAAAGTTCGTCGGATGTTTTCCACATAAGCTTGATGTTCGCGTCGCAAAATTTCTGAACGAATCGATGGAGCGTAGTCTTGAGGCGTCAAATCAAGTACGTAGTATTTAACCGGATCTCCCCAAGAATTTAGTTCGCGTTCGTACCGAAATTCTTCGAGCATGGTTTGATACGTTTGTAGAGAGTACAGCGACATGTACGACGAGCGGGGATTACTCTGAAGCAAAATGAAATTTAATGACAGCATCAAAAGAATAAAGGTGACCATGACCGTCCAGAATACGAGAATAAACCAGAAACCTTTAGTCTTCAGTGTCGAAAGAAGTTCTTGCTGTGCTATAAGCCACGCCAACCTGAAGTGGTTGCCAGCTCTACGTTTCTTTGGTAAGTTCAAGACCCGAGATTTCCATGATTCAAAGTTGAAATTGATAACCAAATAAGATCGTCAAATCGGTAGACTTCAAAGCTATCACACACACTCAGTGCGTGCTCATTCGTCAATCGCGTAATCGACGTTCGAACGACTAGGTCGATTATGGAGTTTGTGTGTCGAAAGTTAGTGAACACTAGGTACCTTCACCTCGACGGAAATACCGCGTTTAAACATTAACCCTCCTAGTGCGCGGGATCCATAGATACTTAAGAACATGACTAGAACGATGGCGCAATAGACTAAGGGGTCCGGTAACGTTGTTGAGCGCGCCACCATCACAAACGGTGAAGTTAACGGGAAGAAGCTGAGTATATTTTGTATCGTGATAGGAAAAAGGTGTACCGACGAAGCAGTGAGAGTCCCAAAAAGCGCTACCCCAGTCAAAACAATAAAAAGGAGACTAATGACCGTGCTCAGTTGGCTGAACATCGTAGTGAATCCAAGCAAGAAATAGCCAAACAACGCGTACGTCAGTACCAAAAATAGCAGAAAATTAAGGATTACGTCAAAACGAAATAAATGCTCAATCAAGGCTGGATCGATCGTGATATCTGATACGGCAGAGAAAGAAGTGAACAATACGATCAGGACTAACCAAGCGATTAGTACCGTAACCCCAATCAACGCAGTTCCCCAAAGTTTGCCATCTAAAAGTTGATTCGGAGGTACTTTAACCAGAAGACTATCGAGTAACTTTGATGACTTCTCTGTCATAAAGACTCCAACTAATCTAGTTCCAATCATGACAAAGATGAGGGACAGTACGACCGACAATCCTATGTAAAGAAATTTGTCAATACCTTGAAACGGAAGAATTGAACTCGATTCCACTTCAACAAAATCTTCCGTCGCAAAATCCGGTCGTTTGACAAAATATTGACTCGAAATGTCCAATTTCGCCAAGTTAAATCGTTCTTGAACTAAGACATTGGTCGCAATACTACGATACCAGTTGACAAGTTCTAGATATCGACTCTTCGGAGTTTTAACACCAACCACAAAGGTAGCTGCGGCGTTCTCATCATGAACGTTCGCTGGTAGTACAAAATAACCTATGATTTCATCAGTGGTTAGGAGATTTTCAGCGAATTCCCGATTGGCGATGTCAGCGTTAACCGATGCCTCCTGGAAGGAATTTACAGAGACCGCAGGAACTTGAGACTTGATCTGATCAAGATGTTCTGACCACCAAATTGAAAATTCTTCCAAAAACTCCCTAAATTCCGCATCTAGGAGTTGGGATCCATACAGCGTTGAGTTTAATTTCAACAGCAAATGTTCGTGCTTTGCAACCCCTTCCAAATCACCGCTCGCCGTTTCCAAAATGTTGAACAGTTCCCCGACAGCTGGTTCTCCAAAAATAGCCACTAAGTGATCGTACTCACCAACACTTTTTTGGAAGAAGTATCGCAAGAACAATGATTGATCGATCTGCAAAATCCTGTCTCGAATTTTCTGGGCTAGACTCCCATTTTCATCTAGGACCATATACTTTAATAGGTCAGATTTGGCATCACGATTCGGACTGATGAACTCTTCCAACAGTGATTCAGTATTCGTCACGAAATCTGACTCCAACAGTTGCTCTCGAGGATCTTCGATAACAGCAAATTTCACCAGAAATTGAAGTAGCAAATATATCAAAAAGAGAATGACAGGAGTAATCAATGTAGCGATCCAAAATTTTGGATCGCGAATCGACAAAGCCCACTCGTTTTGCATGACTACCCAAGCTCGTTTCAGTGTCCAAAACTTCATGGGTTCAACTGCCTTTTGCAAAGAAAAAGTAAATCAAAAACTGCAACTCGTTCATGCATGTTCTCGTGACAACTTGACCAACCTCCGGTAACTCTTCGGAGCATGCTCTGATGTCAATCCTATGGTGTACACTCTAGATGTGAGTTTTCTAATCAAATACACACTGAAACACATGAACAGCATGATTAACAGGTAAGTTGGCCAGTCAGGTAACGAAGCTGTTCGGCTCACCATTACGTATGGCGAGATCAATGGTATAAAACTCAACACTTGAGCGACCTTCCCCCCTGGGTCCATTAGAACAAAGATCACACTCGGCCAGATACCGATGAGTTGCAGTAGTGTCATTGGAAGAAAGACGGATCTAAAATCCTTATCGTCGTCACACAAAGATCCCAACGCGCTTTGGACGTAACCAAAAGTCAGAAATCCAATAACTAAACACAGTACCCAATTAATAAGTTTCAATGGATGAAAGAAATTCACGATATCAGTAGGGTTTAGTACGCTATTAAGGACTAGCACCAAAGGTGGTCCCACGAACACACAAAAAACTGCTACCCCAACTAGCCCGATTAATCCGCTCCCTAAAAGTTTCCCGTCCATAATTGTGGTCGGAGACAGCCGAGATACAAGCATTTCAGCTGCTTTACTTGACTTTTCTTCTAGCGTATTTGCAAGTACAAAATTAGAGATGTTTGCCAGAACCGACATAAATAGCCATAAAAATGGAATGGTTGCAAGCTTTAACCAAAGACCAACAGGTGAAGAGTCCCCTTGACGAGTTCCTTCATCCTTGGTATTCCCGGAACTGACCTGCATCAGAGACATTCTCTCAATATTGACAGGTAAGCGACGATAAAGTTCTTTACGTAACTCGTCGTTCTGTACATAGTTGCTTGGTAACTGAAGTTCACGTAGTACTTCAAAAAAGATTTGCTCAATCCACAACTCTAACTCATTCAATTTGTTGACATTGGCTTGAGTAGTTGATTTTGGGCGAATAAATTGAGCTCCATCGTAGGATTCAGTGAAGTCTTCAGGAATGACAAAATAACCTGAAATTTCTCCATCGTCTAACCGCTCTTCTAATTCTGCGATCATGAGATCTCTGTCTTGTATTTCGTGATGCCTCAGAATAGATAATTGGGAATTGCCAAAGAATTTTCTTTCATAGTAATCTTCCTGAAACTCCTCAATACTCGGAGGTTGTTCTGAGTCAGACAAAGACTTCAAATAGAGTTCATAATCCGATTGTAGGATTTTGTACCGTATAGCCTCATCGAAATCTTGTCCTGTTTCGTCGAAAATATAGTAGTGTAAGTGTTCTCCCTGAAACAACGACTTCACATAGAACTGAATCTCATCGAACATCTCTTGCCTTTGCTCGGGCGAAAACTGCGCAGCTAAATCGGAATCATTCTCCACCATAGTTTTCAAAAAACCAACTGCCGGCCAAGAAAGGTACAACATACCGCTCACAACTAGTGGCATCGATACTACCAAGAACCAATAGGTCTTCGTCGTCCACATGGAAAGGACCTCGCGCTGAGCTATTGACCAAATTACTCGAAAATGGAATCGTTTTCTTTGTCTGTCATTTATCATCGAGATGGACGGGAAGTGATTAGATTGGATCGTACTGCCACAATGTGGATCTAAGTTCGCACAAGCCGAAACAAAGTAAGTCTTTTAACACACCACTTTGAGAACTCGATAGAGATGAATTACCACTATTTTCGAGAACCGAATATTGGCGACATCTTTGTTTCAAGCTCACCCAATATGCCTTTAGCAAAGGCTTGACTAGCTCTATGTCTAGCCCACCAAACACTAAACAACATTACAACCACTATAGTCGAGTACAAGGGCCAATCAGGTAAATCAAAAGTGCGAACAACCATCACAAACGGTGTAAACGGTGGAATGAAGCTCACGATATTGGAATAAATGTCTCCAGGAAATAGAGGCATTATCACCAAGAAAGACGGGATCATTGGCAAAAATAAGAGAAAATTGAATGCTACGACAGATTGTATGGCTTGTTGAGAAGTGTTTGCTTTCGCAACTATTCTACAAAATAGATAACCGTAAAACGCATACATTAAAAGCAGAAATAGTAGGAAATTAGAGACCACTGGTAGTTGAAGAAACGGTACTATATGCTCTAAACTTTGCACTAGAGTCGTATCGTTAAACAGCGTGACGAGTAGTCCAAAGACCATTGCCCAAATAACTAACGTCGTAAGCGTTACTAATACCACTCCCAAAAATTTCCCGTCGAGCAGATAACTTGGTCGAACCACCGAGAGAAGTTTGTCTGCAAGTTTGTTTGACTTTTCCTCTTGGATGATGTATGCGAGCCGATACGAGCTGGGAAGAAATGCACCGATTAATAATAAATACGGTAGGTACAAATAGATCGTTGGCGAGATATCCGTCACACGTACTGCTGGTGGTTGGTCGTAGGTTTTTGTTTTTGTTTGAAAGTTTATATCGTCAGCGAATGAAAACTTTAGCTCGGTATGCAGGTCAATCTTAGTTAAACGATATTCGTGAAGTGCTTGATTTGTAACACTACGATACCAGGTTGCGAGATCAAGTACTTGGAGTTTTGAGGTTTTGGCTGAAATATTAAACTTGATGTCCCTAGTTTGTTGCTCGAGTGCTGGTGGTAGTACAAAATACCCCGCAATTTGGTTATCGTTCAACCATGCGTTCAACGATTCAATGGAGGCATCTGGCACAACGACTTCCCGAAAAAATCTAGTCGAAATCAATTTGTCCATTTTCTCGATTGAGGCTTGATTACCGTAATACCATGTAGGAAATATCCGTAAGAACTCTTCCGGAATCATGCTGGAACCACTCTCCTGAAACTGTAGAGCATAAATTACCTCGTCTACAAACTGTGTGCTCGTGTGACCGAGGGAAGCTTGCCGAAGCAATTCAAACGCTTCCTGCCCTCCAGATACAGATTCAAGAAATTCCTGAAATTCGCTGTCGTTTAACTCCAAAATCGATAGGAGAAACAAACGTTGATCGCGTTCAGTAATCGTCTGTCGAATGAACTCTGCGACTCCGTCGCTGTGATCTAGTACGGCGTACAGTTGTTGCGGAATGATTTGTCCCTCAAAGCGTAACTTTCTATATTCGAGGACTTGTGTTGGATCTCGCAACTGTTCATCGGATAACCAATCTTCTTCAGGAAACTTAGTGTTGACGTATCTAAAGACAATCACCAAAACGAAAAACACGATCGGCATTATGAGTAGAAATCGCCAAAACATTGGCGTTTGTATTGTTGCCAGCCATTCACGCGCCGTTATGATCCACACCGTGCGTAGGTATTTCTGGTTCAATTGACTGGTCTCGTGGTTAATCGGAAGAACGTTCGAAATCCCATTGCAGTTCTTTCCGCGAGAAGACCATTGTTGAAAATCCTTAGACACACGAATCTCACTAGGATAACACTCATTGATAAAACTACTAGCGCGGTCACATAAATTGGCCAAGATGGTAGATCAGAACTACGTGCAATCATGACATAGGGTGTCAAGGGCGGGATAAGAGTTAGGACTTGGGTCAGCACACTATGTGGACTAAAGAAAGCATATAAAAGCGCCGGAAGTGCCCCGAAAGAAACCAAATAACTCACTGGAAACAACGTACTTCCTACTTCCTGCAGGTCGTCACACAATGAACCAAGTGCTGTAAGCATTGGAGCGTAAAGCAAAAGCGCGCCCAACAAAAATATCAACCAGTGTGTTAATTTCATTGGAGGAATAAATGTCGCCAATAAATCTGTTCGACTGAAAGAGTCGTTAATCGAGAGCAACATTACAGCGGCGAAAACCAAAACCCCAACAAGGGACAATACAACTCCGACGAGCATGACATTGCCTAGGATTTTCCCGTCAAACAGTTGCTGAGGTTGTATCGTAGAGCAAAGAATTTCATTGACACGAGTCGACTTTTCTTCTACGGTGTTTGTAATCAATACCATGCTACCAAACAACAATAACGCCAGAAATAACCCAGTGTACGAAACCGAAACTACACCATGAAGATTCGAGAGCGCGTTATCGGCAACATCTGATGGTATCGAGTTGTTTGCGCGCACTAAGTTTGGGCTGGACTGAATTTTCTCAATAGTCATGTCCGCATTATTGACGAATTGGATACGACCTACCTCATCTACACCCAATTCCTACAAGAGTGTGTATCGTAAAGCGATACCATCCATATTTTAGTAACATAACTTCAGCGT
>VXYV01000019.1 GCA_009845835.1 Gammaproteobacteria bacterium
ATCTGGTTTTGATGTATTTGTATTGCAAGGGAACAATAAAGTCAGCTATTTTTGTAAACTAACAAGCTTTTTTGTGATCGGAATAAAGTTTCTTAATGTATGATTTTCGGTCGAGTTAGTAGGTCAATTCAATTGATCTGGTATACGTAGGAGCATTCCTCCATAGTTATGCAAAAGTCGACAGGTTAAAATTTTTGTTGTATTTAGTTACTTAAACAAACCGTATTCATGTTTAACAATCTTTTCGACTCCTTTCACGATACTGTTGCCAAAGCGAAAAACCAACGTGAAGAACTAGACAGTTTACTTACCATTTCGGCGCCAAGAGAACGACAGTTTATCATCGCCGTATTGATCGTGTTGCTCGCACTCAGTGCTTGGTTAATGTTTGGAAACGTCAGACATTCAGTGATTGTTGATGGAGTTTTATTATCTACGGAAGCAGATAGCGATGGAGGGGAACAAATTGTCGCGTTGGCGGTCTTTATGAAAGCTGACGAAACCCTCGAATTTATAACTGGTATGCAGGTGTCAATAATCCCATTTGGAAGTAACACCGCAGATACCCCCGCGATTGAAGGTGAAATTCATACGATTACCGAATCTCAACGCAAGACTGTGCAAACAATCGCTGTCGCCGTTTCTGGTAGTTTCGATTTTGCGAGTGCGGCCGAAGAAACATGTCAACTCGTGGTCGAATTGGGACACCAAACCCCGTGGGAACTGTTCCAAAAAAATACTTTTTAATTTGACAATATGGCAAAACACTCTCCGAAAGAATCAGCGGTTGAATCGGTCTCACAGCGAGTAACAACACCTATCGTGTTACAAATGCACGCGACTGAGTGTGGTGCGGCGTGTCTGAGAAGTGTTTTAGCATACTTCGGGCTTTGGGTACCGTTAACTGAACTACGCCGACAGTGCGAAGTGAGTCGAGATGGCTCTACTGCAGCCGGAATTTCAAGGGCAGCTCAACACTATGGTCTCGAGTGTAAAGGACTTAGTTTATCCGTTGAATTATTGAAGAAACTACCCGTTCCCCTTGTTCTCTTTTGGCAATTCAGTCACTTTGTCGTGTTAGAGGGTTTTGACAATAACGAATACTACTTGAACGACCCTGCTAGCGGGCGCCGAACTGTATCAGAGGAAGAATTTCAACAAGGTTATAGTGGTATCGCACTGCGATTTTCCCGTGGGGAAAATTTCAAGGAAGGCGGCACACAACCTAGCTTATTTCAACAACTAGGTAGATTATTACAGCACTCAAAAGCCGAATTGCTTGCGGTCGTGGTATGCACCCTGTTTGCAACAATACTTACTTTAGTAATCCCCATTACTTTAGGCAGTTTTGTCGATGAAGTTTTAATCAAACAAAATCCCTGGTTGGGATTTGTTTTAGCTTTGTTTGGCGCAGGCATTTTGGTCTATATGTTGACTTTGTTAAAAAATCGATTGTTACAACGACTTAGCATAAAAATCTCCGTGATCGGGTACGAACGTGGGTTAACAAAATTACTACGACTTCCTATCGAATTTTTTGAACATCGCCTAATAGGTGATTTAACCGATCGGGTGTCATCGATCGATAGAGTTGCCAAGAATTTAACCACTCAGTTTGTCGTACTCATCCTAGACATTCTGATGAGTATCGTCTTACTGGTCGCAATGGCGTTTCTCAATTGGGTTTTAGCATTAACGGTGTTGGTTTTAGGAATAGTTCACATATTGTTAGCGTTGTCTTTGAATCATAGACGTCATATCCGAGGACAAGCCTTGCGACGGGAGCAAGGATTGATGCTTGGTCTCGGAATGCAAATGTTAAGTCATGCGGATAACTTGCGAATTACCGGTGCAGATGATCGGCATTTTTCAAGCTGGAGTGGCCATCAAGCCCGGGAACTGAATGCTCGTCAAAGGTTTGTTTCACTTAGCGCTTTTAATGATGCGATTCCTGAACTAATTACTGGTTTACGAAGCGGCACGATCTTATTCGTAGGTGCTTTGGCGGTTCTGGCTGGCAATATGTCGTTGGGCGTATTGGTCGCTTGCTTTATCCTTTCGGAAATTTTGCTGGAGCCTATTACACGATTTCTCGAGTTTGAAGAAAAACGTCATGTTCTCGAAACTGATATACAACGCCTCGAAGATATCGAACTAAACGACGAGGACCCATCTTTCCAATCTCGTGCTAAGGCAACTGAGGTAATTCCGATTTTTCAGGGTAAGCTTAAGTTAACGGGAGAAATTGAACTCAAGGATGTCACTTTTGGATACAACCCTCGTAAACGCCCGTTGATACAAGGTCTAAGTCTAAAGGTTCGTCCAGGGCAACGGATAGCTATTGTCGGTCCAAGTGGTTCTGGTAAGTCCACGCTTGCACGTTTGATTGTTGGGATCAATCAACCAACGTCGGGTCAAATATGGTTTGACGGGTACCCGCAAGACGAAATCCCCCAAGAAGTAATCAGACGTTCAATATCAATGGTCAACCAAGAAGCAATGTTGTTTGAGGCTAGCGTTCGTGATAACATCACAATGTGGAATTCTGCTGTCCCCGACGATGTCGTTGTATCAGCTACAAGAGATGCTCGGATACACAGGGAAATTCTCCACCGCCCTGATGGTTACGGAACCATTGTTGAAGAAGGTGGGGCAAACTTTAGCGGGGGACAACGCCAACGCTTAGAACTCGCCCGCGCACTAGCCAGTAAACCCACCATTCTAGTCTTGGACGAAGCGACTAGCTCTCTTGATGCTGCGACTGAAGAAGCTGTGGACGAAGCCTTACGTAGACGTGGAGTTACCTGTCTAATTGTGGCACACCGCTTGAGTACCGTACGTGATTGTGACGAAATTATCGTGTTGGATGGAGGAAAGGTTGTGCAACGTGGTACTCACGATACCCTGATTGCCGATCAAAGTGGAACTTATTACGCTCTTGCTGTATCCGGTTGATGTCTGAATCTCACATTAAAAAACAGTCGTTTCGAGATTTAGCAAACTCCATAGGTGTTCCCGTACTGTGCGAGGGAAATCAACCGGTTGATATAGCGGATACCAATAGTGTTTGGTACGTTGAAACTGGAGTTATTGATCTCTTCTTAAACGAATCTCAACAAGGTACCCAACTATCAGCCCCGCAGCACTTGTTACGTCTTGAACAAGACAGTTTATTGCCGAGTATTGTTTCCGATGTTCAGGTTACGGATAAAGGTGAAACCACCTTAAGCATTATTGCCAAAGGATTACAAGGAACAATTCTTAAACGAATTCCGACATCAGCACTTAGCGGGGCAAGCACGCGCGACTTCGCAAAAAAGGTTGATGCTTGGATCGAACAATTGATGGGGACCCTCTCACGATACGTTTCTCGTATTCCCCGCGCCACTTCGCTCGCGGAACCAGGAAAGACGCAAACATATCATCCTGGCACATTAGGTGTAAGTCGAGGAGTAGTATGGTTCACTGGAGCATTTGGTGAATCCAGTTTATTCATGGGAACCGTCGCACAGTCCGAATCGACAGCTGAGATTCAAGAAATTTCACTACCATTGACGCGTAGTAGTTGGCTTTCAATCTTTGAAATAGTTGCAATAACTTCGAAGAGTACGGAAACACTAGTAAACGAAGGGACTCTGTTGACTGCTCTAGCGAGTTTTCATAAGCTCGCGTTTCGTAAAGAACGTCTGAATCGACAGTTCGCGCTCGCAGACGATGCTAATCTTGAACGCGAGCGAATCGAGAATCGTCAGACCGCCGAACAGGCCGCGCGTTCGCGCCTATTCAACATTTATGGTAGAACCGAACTGGAAGAAACTCCGGTACCTAATCAAGAATTATTTGACGCCCTCGAATATGTTGGTCAACACGAAGACATTGAGTTTGTAAAACCTAACCATACAGAACCAACTCAAGTGCCACTCAATCTGTCTGATATCCTAGATTCATCGGGTGTTCGCGCGCGCCGGGTACAACTCGAGACAAAGAAACCGTGGTGGCGTACCGACAGTCACGCATTACTTGCATTTCGTTCTGACAATCAGCAACCTGTCGCTTTGATTCCAAGTAAACTTGGGCGTTACCGCGCTATTGATCCAATTACGGGAAAAAGTTCACGGGTTACCCAGAGATACACTACCGAGCTTTCAGATGAAGCATGGATGTTTTATAAACCATTACCGACAGGAGAGATTCATACTGCGGACCTCATACAACTAGCACTACGCGGGTCAGCTTGGGAGTTGCTATTCTTAATCCTGCTCGGATTTGGGTCTGGTTTGCTTAAGTTGGCACCCGCGCTGATGCTTGGTTTCGTCGCTAACCTCATTCTGATCAACGGTAATTCAACTAGACTATTGCCGGTACTGACAACTCTTATCGGAATTGGGATCTTAGGGTTGTTATTACATATCTTACAACGTACGGTACTGATGCGTGTTGAAGCACGTACGACTACCCGTTTAGAAGCTGCCTACTGGGATAGATTGATGCGCTTACCACCCGATGTACTGCAAACTATCTCTAGTGGTAGATTAGCGATGACCGGTATGACGTTTCAACAGGTTAGAGATGGTTTACACGGAGTTGTAATAAACAGTTTACTATCCGTTTTGTTTCTGTTACCGATTTTCGGGATTATCATTTTTTTTGATCTTGAACTCGGGTTAATCTTGCTTGGATTTAGTGTTGTTGCACTAACGATAGGAGGGTACTTTGGGGTCCGACAGATTTCTCCGTTTGGACGAATGAATGCTGCAGTTCGACGCGTCACAGGTTTGTTGTTCGAGATGGTGGGTGGTATTACGAAACTACGAGTTGAAAGTGCAGAGGGGTCGGCGTTCGCAATGTGGGCACAGGAATATCGAAAGCAAAAACGTGCCGAGCTATACCAAAGTAAATTTCAAAATCACGCCAAGGCATTTAGCACGGCATTACCGTTCTTAGCGTCCGCAGCGTTCCTAGTAGCAGTCTTTGTTGTCGGTTTACAAGATCGTTCGGTTAGTACCTTTCTCGTGTTCTATACCATTTTCATGATCTTCCAACACGTAGTCGGTCGATTCGCCGTTTCTTGTCGAGAAGTTGCAGCGATTTTACCTGCGTTAAGTCAAATTAAGCCCCTTTTGGTTCAAGCTTCGGAAGTTGAAACAGCAGGTGAAGCGGTCAAAGATTTAAGTGGGCACATTTTGTTTGATCATGTTTCGTTTCGATATACACCTGACGGACCTCTCATACTTGACGACGTAACGATTCGCGCTAAACCAGGTGAATTCATAGCCATAGCCGGTGAGTCCGGTTCGGGCAAAACCACACTGTTTAGGTTAGCGCTAGGGATGGAGATCCCAACAGCTGGCGCAGTTTACTACGACGGTCGCGATCTCAGACACCTCAATCTTAGGATGTTGCGCCGAAAAATTGGCGCGGTACCACAATCCGTGCGACTTCACCCTCAGGACATATGGGATAACTTAGCAATTCGGCAGGAGGGGACTACAACCGAAGATATTTGGAAGATAGCTCGAGCCGCCAAAATAGAGGATGAAATAAAAGCAATGCCAATGGGAATGATGACAACTGTTGGCTCGAGTGGTTCTGTTGTTTCAGGCGGTGAAAGCCAACGTATATCTATCGCACGTGCGTTGCTAGGTAATCCACGAGTTATTCTTTTCGATGAAGCAACCAACTGGTTAGATAACAAAAATCAGGCAGACATCATGCACGGTTTCGAGATGCTAACTTCAACTAGGCTAGTGATTGCCCATCGACTTTCAACACTAGAACACGCCGATCGGATCTATGTCCTGTGGAGTGGTAGAATCGTTCAAACTGGTACTTTCAACGAGTTGATGGAGGTGGAGGGAGTGTTCAAAGATCTAGTCAAACGGCAACTTGTTTGATACAAGTGGACTCGAACCAAGATAGAATGCACTTGTATGATAGGGTCATACAAAAAGCCAACCAAGACGAAGAGTTTCGCGCTCGCTTGTTGTCTAATCCGAAACGAACATTGCAGCAAGAGTATGGGATAAATCTACTTGTGAGCCATGAACTTTGTGTTCATAGCGAAACGGATGCTCTAACCCATTTAGTTTTACCCCCTAAAAGCAAGTTCAGTGTTGCTGAAAAAGAAGCTGCCCGAGTTGGGGCGACTTCACTCGAATTCTTAAAAGAAACGATGTACGACCCAGCACCACCTAAACGAGACGCCGTTACCGAAATATCATCAATCAAATTAACAAGTCAATCGCCACAGGAATTGGTTGGTCTTGGTCAATCTTGTATTCAACGAGGTCTCGAATTTCTCGATTCCGCACTAGATGACAATGGTGCTTGGTATTGCATTCGCTTTAACCTTGGTGATTCGAATATTCCCCGGCATTACGAACGCCCGCCGTTCATTTCTGCGTTTTGTGCTCTAGCATTACAGGCAAGTGATAATCCACTAGCAAAAAAAATAATTCGTAAAACGACGCAATACTTGGTAGAGACCATAGAGTATCCAGGTTTGTGGCGATACTATCGCCACTTACCGTTAGACTTGGATAGTTCCTCTCTCGGCTCGTTAATGTTGGGCTCTCATCCGTGGATCTGTTTCGGTCGGAATAGGGTTCGAATGCTAGCCAATCGAGACGAGCAGGGACGATTCATGACATGGTTACTCGATGAAGGAGAACCAGATGTTGTGTCCCAGTTCCGGATAGAGGCAGATCCGGTTGTGAATGCGAATATTATCGCGTATTTAGGAGATTGTGATGCTACTCGCCCAGCACAAAATTGGCTGCGACAATTGATCGAAGAAAATATTGTCGAAGGTACATCGAAATGGTACCCGGATGAGGTGTCTATTTATTACGCTGTTTCCAAAGCAATTGAACGTGTACAACCGGCACTTTATCAACTCAAACCAACAATAGCCGATCGGCTTTTGAATCTACGGGATGTACAAAGAGATTTTGGGAATATCTTTTGTACTGCACGCGCGGTATCTACTTTATACAATATAGGTTGGCTTAGTCGAATAGATTTGACCAAGGAATTTTTACGACTAATTGAAACACAACAAGCGGATGGAAGTTGGCCCGAAGTGCTAGCATTCGGGGATCAGTCGCGCAAATTTGGAATCGTTGGTCGAATTGGGCATGGCTCTGATACTGTGACCACTGCTTTCTGTATTGAAGCACTAGAACGATTAACTGGATGTGTGGGGTAGTCCACATTCGTTAACAAGATATAGCTATGACACAGAACATTTTGTCTGACGAAGACGCACAATCTCGTCAAGACTCTTCCAGACCATTCATTGAACCGTCATTCCGAGACGCAGTTCCGCATTATTTACCTCTTGGTGTTTTTCCGTTATTTTTCATGGCGCTGACGTATCGAGGTTGGTGGTTGCTACCAACTTTTTTGTTTATGAGTGTTGCTGGTGGTCTTGACCGGGCTTTTGGATTAGACGGCGAGAACATGAACCCTTCGGGTATTTCAGAACGCCGGCTTTTTATCTACAACATTCCCGTATGGAGCTGGGCGTTTTTGTGGGTGTTAACACTCATTTATGGGTTGTGGCAAGTCTTGCTCGTTCACTCTTATGAAACGTGGTGGGCTGTTGTACAAGGTGTTCTCTTAGTCTTTCTGCTCACCATGGAAGCACAAGCAGTGTTTGTTGTTGGTCACGAATTAGTTCACCGGCGATCGACTTGGGAACGACGACTCGGCGAGTTGTTACTTGCCTGTTGTTCCTATCCTCAGTACGCTACTGAACACGTTTATATTCATCATGCCAGAGTTGGTACACCTCACGATGTTGGTTCAGCTCCGAAAGGGAAAAGCTTCTGGCGTTATTTTCCGGAAGAGGTAGTGAGTAATCTGACAAATTCCTGGCGAGTCGCGGGTGAGCATTTAACGCGCCGTGGATTGTCCCGGTGGCATTTTAGTAATCCGTTTTGGCGTTATGCGATTTACCTTGGAGTGTGGTATGGTCTAGTGTATTTCCTTGGTGGAATTTGGGCTTTACCAATCTTCTTAGCGTTAGGATTGAGCTGTGTATTCTCGATGAAAATTAGCAATTATTTTCAGCATTATGGACTACGGCGGGTTTTGCTTTCAAACGGCCGCTGGGAAAAAATTCTACCACGGCATTCGTGGAATGCGGATTGGAAATTCAGTAATTGGATGTTTTTTAATATGCAACGTCATGCCGATCACCACTCAATGGCTACTCGTCCCTATCCACAACTACAAACTCGAACGGATGAAGCTCCAGTATTACCAGGAACGTACGGCGATATGATGAATCTGGTTTTACGTCCCAAGAGTTGGTTTGCCAAAATGGATCCATTAGTCGATCAATGGCGAAAAAAATTCTATCCAGAAATTGACGACTGGGGTCCATACGATTCCAGGTTAGCGACGATCAAACCCGACCTGTTCGAGGAAATTGTTGAAATTCATCAGTTAGCACCACGATTGTTTGGGTGGATTGAACAATATCCCGAATTACTCATTACTTTGCAACATCGTGAGTTTACCGATCTTGACCTATCGAAGGGGATATTGGTCGATCCAGAGTATGAAACCATCGCTCGTCAAGGACTTGCAAGAGTCTATTGGACACATGACATGGGTGTTCAAGAAATGCGAGATCAGATCGACGAGATCCCGACGACTAGTGCCAAAGAAACCGCGGAAGTCATACGAAATTGGTCAAACGAAAAAGCCTTTCAAATTGGCATGCACGTTATACGGGAGAATTTATCTCTAGACGAGGCGGCGGTGGCACTTGCAAATCTTGCTGAAGCGTCATTGAACTCATTATTCGCGGAAGCATTTACAGAATATTGTGAAAAGGTCGGAGATAAACATACAGGCGGAATTATGTTTACGTTTTTGGGTGATCTTGCGACTAATGAAGTTTACCCTAACATGGAAATCGAATTGTTGTTGATTCACGACGGTTGGCATACGAGACGGTTTGAACAATTTTTGAAGTTTTTGCAAGAACTGATTGCCCGCCTTAGTAAAAGAAATTTGTTATTTAAACCGATAGCGCACGAAAAGGATTGGATACGCACTTGTGCGATTGATGAGACAAATGAATGTCTCCAGCAAACCGACGCTTATGGAATACCACTAAAAATCAGATCGAGAATGGTGGATGAATTTGGTTATTACACGATTCGACACCGACTAGGACCAAAATTGAATGATGTTTGGAAAGAGTTTAGATCGAATGTGTCCTTACACGCTGATTTGAGCAAACAGGTACGCGAAATGGAAACGTCTATTTCGACGATTACAACGGGTTGTACAGGTTTGATTGAATTGGAGCGAATAGCGCGGTTTCTGCAAGTGAGATTGACGGACTCCAAATTTGAACAGTCAGATTTGAACGCCCGTGACGTATTCGATTTAGCCGGTGAGGAACAATTAGCCACGTATGCTAAGCTATGTCGAGATATCCAAGCAATCGATAGTCTCGTTCTAGACCGTGAAACAATGTTAGATCAAGCAAATACTGCAGTGCAAACCCTTGTCGCTACTTTTTGTGGCGCGGAAAATTTTGAGGAACTCTGCAATTCTTTTGCAGGAATATCTCTGTATGCTCGAACTCAACTTGAACTAATACGGTCGCGTTGTACTTAATCGTTCGTTGCTCTCTGTTCAGGTAATATAGTTGTCAGACCTGTCAAATGCTAAGTATACACCTAGCATATTGAAGAAAAAGCACGATCTTGACCAAGGACTAATAACACTTCCAGTACTTACACCTCATCTTCAGTATCGTCGTCTCGAACAGGATCAGATCCTCCTAGTTTCTGAGTCTTTTAACACTTTGTTGCACGGGCAACTCTATTGGGATTTGATTCCCGCGCTTGACGGTTCTAGGACTTTGAACGAGTTGACCACTGAACTCCACGAAGTTCATGGATTGCCAAATATTCTCACTGCGATCGTTACCCTGAGCAATAACGGGTACATCGTGTCAGCAGAACATACTTTAGCAAAGAGTAGCGCAGCATATTGGTCGAGTATGGGGGCTTCTCCATGTTGGGTAGAACAGCGGTTCCTTGCGATGCCACTCGAGGTTGATGGGGACCTTGAGGTCACTCGTCTTGTGAAAGAAATGGGTGCACGTATGTGTACCCAGAACCCAAAGTTGAAAGTCGTGATCACAGACGATATGTTTGCCAAAACTCATTCCGAGACTAATCGACAGCATTTACCTAGCCGATTACCTTGGATGCTAGTTCGACCAGGGGGGATAGTTCCACTTATCAGTCCTGTGTTTCTGAGTGAACACAAAAGTCCATGTTGGACTTGCTTTTCTTTTCGGCTACAGATCCACGATGAGGTTCATGGATTTTTACGAAATATAGGGGGCGAGGAACTGTCGTTTAAACCATTTGCACAGGATCGAACGGTACGACGATCAATACTTGGACTTACGGCGCAAGAAATTCTCAAATGGATTATATTTGGCGATTCAGCCGCACTCCATCAACATGCCATATCAGTTGATTTGGGTCGTTTAGATTGGACGACTCACCGTGTCCTTCGTCGTCCACAATGTATTGATTGTGGTGATCAAGAGCGGTACGGTTCAAGGCGCAAACCTAAAGACTTAAGCTTCAACCCCAGTCCAAAGTTAATGCAAAACAGTGGTGGTACCCGTTCAGCAACTCCAGAACAGACGTTAGCAAAGTACCTTCACTTAGTAAGTCCGATCAGTGGTGTAGTAAGTTGGTTGTCGAGAACTTCGCAGGAATCCGACAGTTGGTTGCATGTGCATTGGGCCGGTAGTAATTTCGGTATGCGAAGTCGTAGTTTGACGTCGTTACGACGGAGTTTTCGCAGTAAGAGTGCCGGAAAAGGTAGCACGCGCGCCGATTCAAAAGTCAGTGCACTGTGCGAAGCGATCGAACGATATTCTGGGTCACTGCAAGGTAGCGAGATTGTTATAAAACGACGACTTACCGATCTTTTAACCGATAATTTAGCAATTCATCCTAACGAAGTCCAACTATTTAGCGAACATCAATTAGATAACGCTAGCGAAATAAATAAACAGGGTCATCCATACAACGTTGTACCATCACGGTTCGATCCTGACGTGGAGATCGATTGGACTCCTGTTTGGTCGTTTACACAGGACAGGCATCGTTATCTCCCAACATCAATGCTCTATAGCATGCCGACAGAACTTCGAGGTTCCAATGATTTGATTGGGGATTCGAACGGATGTGCAGCTGGAAACACATTCGAAGAGGCAACTTTACAAGGATTATTTGAACTTGTTGAACGAGACTCATTTGCCATTTGGTGGTACAACAAATTACGAGTTCCGGCAGTTGATCTCACTAGTTTTGATGATCGTTACCTAGAGGCAGCTCCCAAGTATTACACTCAGCAGCAAAGAGATTTATGGATGCTCGACGTAACCGCCGATTTGCAAATTCCAACGTTTGTTGCTTTGTCCAAACGCAGGGATGGTAACCCTGAAGAGATTATCTATGGTGCTGGAACACATCAAGATCCTAAGATCGCTGCAACGAGAGCACTTTGTGAATTAAATCAATGTCTTTCTTGGGTGGTCCGTTCTACAAGCGCAAAGGGTCCGAGAATTGACGATCCTATCGCATTAAACTGGTTAAAAACCGCACAAGTGGACAACTACACTTGGCTCAAACCGGCAGAGAACCTATTACCAAGTCGAGCCAGTGACTTTCCGATACTTGACACTACAGATATATGTGATGATCTAGAACACTTTTTTTCGAAAATCCACGCCAAAGGAATGGAAATTCTTGTGTTGGATCAGACTCGACCAGATATAGAAATGCCCGTAGTCCGTGTTCTCGTACCGGGATTGCGACACTTTTGGGCTCGTTTAGCGCCAGGGAGGTTATACGATGTACCAGTGACCACCGGCAGACTTACGCAAAGACTTTCCGAATCTGAACTTAACGCTACTATGGTTATCGTGTGAGTGCAATGTTAGATTCTGAACAATCGATAGCACTCACACAATCACAACTTGCAAACGAGGGCAAGAACCTAGAAGATTTGCTGCAATATTTGCGTGAGCGGATTTCCGCCACCTTGATCGGTACTTCACAATGGCAACGCATTTTGAGTTGTGCTCGCGGTCTTCCTATCGAGATGGGAGCACAACCTTTCGGTTTTGAAATACCACTCAATGTACCTGACCCAGTTGCGGACTTTGGTGCGTCGTTATCAAGTGGTACGCAGTCTGCGCGCGCATTTGAAGCACAAAGTCGAGATGAAACGATCAATCCATTAGCGCGCACAGTAGGGAGACTTTCGAAAGCAATGCAAGTCGAGGCTTCAATGCTGAGGCGTGTCGTCGGTCGAAAAATGATGTTCGAGTTTGATGTGAGTTCGCCTAGTTTCCGAATGGGTACTTTTTCAGGTGTGTTTCTTCGGCCGAATGAACAACCCATTTTTGGAAACGAGGACCACACGGATCTGGTCCGAAGTATCACTGAAGCATTAGTCGCATGTGTTGGCTGGGATACGAACGAACAAGAGATGCGAAACGTGGAACGTGCATACCTCGCTCAGCCAGGCGACACTCGTATGGACTCCTTTGGTGTTTTTCCCGAACGGAACAGATCAATCCGATTAGCAATTATGGGTTTTAAGAAGAGGCAAGAAGTTCGAACTTACTTGGAGAATGCCGGCTGGCCAGGGAATATTTCAGCGGTCGAATCAGTAATTTCGCGTTTTCAGCAACGTACTAGTGTCGAACGTACTGGTTTGAATATAGATGTTTTGGAATCTGGTCTTGGACCGACCTTAGGACTCACTTTGATTGTCAAACAACGGTATACCAAAGAATCACGTTATTGGCTAGATGGGTTAACAGATTGGGAGCCATTTTTGCAAGCCTTAACAGAGGAAAACGGCTTAGTCTCTGGCAAGATTCAGGCACTCCGACCATGGGTTACCCAACCCAGCATCCTTTATGGGAAGTCTGGTCAGTTTGTGTTGTTACAGGGGATACATCACATTAAATTAGTGATGAACGCAGAGGCGATGCAGAGCGCAAAGGCCTATTTGTTTTTGGTGCTTGCCGTCGCGCCGCAAACCGACACGAGTAACAAAAGCGGGAGAGCTACCGCTTACCGCGGTAACTCTTCACCGTAGATTTGACGTTAAACTTGTAGAATCAAACAGATTCTAAAGTATTCTTAACGATGTATTACCAGCAACAACAAAGTCCAGCTGAGATTGCTTCTAGCTGTTCTTCGGTGATATTGGGATCAGGTGGTAATGCGAGATGCACAGTTTGCATGTCACTCTCATGTACCTTTATCGTCATAGATTCAGGTATCGTAATACCTAATTCATCGCAAATCGTTGCTTTCGGATTGGTAAGAAGTGCTTGTCTAAACGATTCATCAACCGACGACTTCTCGATAATCTGTTGCAACATTTGGTCTCCACTTCTCATAATAGTCTCCTATTCAAAAGGTGAATGGTAAAGATGTTGTTTCTATATTATAAGAAAGACATAGTTTCTGCAGGACACAAGTTTGAACACTAACCAAAAGTTTTATTGGGTTCGCATAGGTCGCTTGGTGGTTGTTGGTGCACTTGTTGTGACGCTAATCTCTCAAGTACAAGCTGAAACACCAAAGGAAAAAGGACTCAGAATTGCAACTGAAGCTAGTGCTCGTAATGATGGATTTGGTGATTTCACCGCTAATCTCAAGATGATGATTCGTAATCGACAGGGGCGCGAAAGTATTCGACAAATGCGGTTTAAAGTATTAGAAGGTACAGACGACGGGGACAAAAGTTTGTTCGTTTTTGATCATCCAAAAGAAGTTCAAGGTACAGCCTTGCTAACTCATGCTCATGCACATGGTCCCGATGACCAATGGCTATATCTACCAGCACTTCAACGAGTCAAACGAATAAGTGCTGCAAAACGGTCCGGTTCATTTATGGGAAGTGAGTTTTCTTATGAAGATTTGAGTGCAGGAGAGGTGAATGAATTTAGCTACAAGTTTCTGCGGGACGAGACATGTGGGGAGTTAGTTTGCACCGTCATTGAACAGATTCCAACTACCGACAAATCTACTTATAGTCGCAAGATTGTGTGGCAAGACATGAACGAATTACGAGTATGGAAGATGGAACTCTACGACCAACGACAATTTCACTTAAAGACCCTCACATTTCTCGACTATGAGCTTCATGTTGAAAAGTATTGGCGTGCTGGAAAACAGACGATGGAGAATCACTTAACAGATGCTACCACTATCCTCGAATGGACCGATTTTCAGTTCAGCACAAATCTCGAGGAGGGTGAATTTACCCAAACGGCATTAAGACGGATTCGTTAATGAAAATACAGTTTTTCATATTACTCTGGATTGGACTGAACCTACTCTGTTTCCGTGTTACCGCATTAGAACTTTATGGCGATGCGAGTTTACAAGCTCGATGGTTTCCACAGTCACCTTTGTTTGCCCAGCAGCAGTCTGTGGACGGTGGTATCGTGGTGGAACCTGCACTTTATGCTGAATTAGCGCCAACGGTGAGCCTGACTCTTTCAGGGCTCTATCGATACGACGTAAATGATTCGAATCGATCGCATGGCGATGTGCGCGAGGCATATGTGTTGACTTACGGTGATTGGGGCGACACGGCGTGGGAAGTTCGCATTGGACTTGGTCGGGTGTTTTGGGGAGTAGCTGAATTACATAACATCGTTGATGTTGTGAATCAACTTGATTTAGTTGAACATCCTCGTGATCGTCCGAAATTAGGGCAACCGATGGTTCACTTAACCCTATCGGGTGCCTGGGGAATCGCGGAATCTTTCTTGTTACCGTACCATCGAACACGGACATTTCCAAGTCTTGCCGGACGACTTAGGTCTCGCTTTGAAATCGAAACTGAAAATATTTATGAAAGCGATCACGCGGAAAAACACCTTGATTTTGCCCTTCGTTATAGTCATTCAGTCGGCATTGTCGATTTTGGACTTAGCGCGTTTTCCGGCACCAATCGAGTACCTATTTTCCTTCCAAGACTGCATGTTGAAAGACCACCAACGTTGATTCCATATTACGAACAAATTAGCCACTTTGGTCTTGATCTCCAATTGACTACGGCTGCGTTGCTGTATAAAGTGGAAGCTATTCGCCGTGAGGGTGAATCAAATTTACTAGGTGTGAAAGATCCCTATTCGGCATTGATTTTAGGTGCCGAACGTTTGCTTGATGGGATTTTTGGAACCCCATGGAGTTTGACTCTTTTAGGCGAATGGTCTTTCGATGAACGTGAAGAATTAGCCACTAGCATTTATGCAAATGATCTCTTTATCGCCGGGTTTTTGGCATTTAACGATGTCCAGGGCACCGAACTCACCGTTGGTGTGTTGATGGATTTAACGCATAGTTCGCAAGTCTTAAATTTAGACTTTAAACGCAGGCTTTCAGATTCGTGGTCGATTCGATTGGAAGCAATTGTTAACGCCAAAGCTGATCCAGAAGATCTGACTTACGATAGTAGGAAAGATAGCTTTTTAGGTGTTGGGTTCACACTCAGTTACTAGATTGAATTTTGCAAGGCACATTTGGTGATTCAACCTGGTCGAGAACACCTCAGAAAAATAGCAGTTGTCGGACGCGGGACCGCGGGGTCGCTAGCGGCTGCTAGTGTAAACCACCATCTCGACGATGGCGAGTATGAGTTACATCACATCTACGATTCGCGGATCCCCGTCATTGGTGTCGGGGAAGGAAGCTGGCCTAGTTTAGTTCAGGAATTGCATACACTCACCAATTTACCACACGCAGACATACAGAATCGTATCAAAGGGACTCGTAAGTACGGAGTCGCGTTTGAAGGCTGGGGACGAGGGAAAGGTGAATTCATTCACTACTTTACACCTCAGCAAGTGTCTTATGCTTACCATCTTGCCGCCGATTTAGTAGCTGAAATGTTGCATGAACATTCCAGTGCTACCCATATTGATGCCAAGGTTCTCAACATCGATAGAGATGGCGAAAGAGCTAGATTGGAGTTTGAAGGAAGGGAATCCGAAGTATACGACCTAGTGTTTGATGCACGGGGATTTCCTAAAGAGTTACTTCCTGAACAGCATATCGACATTTCCTTTATTCCTACAAATACTGCGGTAATTCGTCGGTGTGGATCAATCTTCAATAGCGCTAAAAGTCCAGTCTTACAACATACTTATACCCGGGCGGTTGCACGTCCACATGGTTGGGTGTTTGTTATACCACTTACGGCTCATACTTCGTATGGATATATTTTTAACCGTGAAATTTCGAGTCTCGAGGCAATCGAGGAGGATTTTGATATGTTGTTAAAAGCCGATGGTGTGGTTGAGTATGAACAACGAGCTATCCTGAACTTTCCGAACTTTGTTCATAGACAACTTTTTGACGGAGTCATTGCACGAGTTGGTAATTCCGCAGCTTTTATGGAACCATTAGAAGCGACAGCGATTGTTTCAGCACAATTACAGATTGGCATGGTGCTCACAATGCGGTTGAATCGTTCTATCGAGTTTTTGGAACGTGATGCACCGGCAATTAATCGGTTTTTGATTAATACTATCCTACGATACGGTTTATTCGTTGGTTGGCACTATTCGTGTGGATCTGCATACGAAAGTGAGTTTTGGTCTTATGCACAGGAGCACGTCTGGCCGCGACATATTAGCGCGGCGAAACAAGAAAAAGTCGGTTGTGACGCTTTAGAAAAGTTCATGGAGATGCTAGAATTGATCCGCAGTCCCGTGATCGATAAAAGAGATTGGAATAAGATGTGTGCAGTTCCACTCACTAGTTATGCCCAGATTTCGCAAGGGATTGGGTATTAGTCGTACCGATAAGGGTCGCCTTATGTTTTCGACAATCAACGATACGAATTGATACTCGGTTTGAACAAAGTGGCTACTACTTCTTGAAATTGCAACGGAAATTTCGTACACGCAGATGTAGCGTTATTAAAATTTTTGAGACTTCCTAAAAATATGTTCGTCTCTACAAGGAACACCGACTATGAAAAATAACAACTACAGCCAACTTTCACCACTGCTAGATCCTAGGCTTGATATAGGACAGTACGTTTATCTGCTACTTCTAGTATTTGTGGTATTACTGTTTACGGCATGTTCCAATAATCCCGCTGAAGAAGAGGCTTCTTCCGTTGGTATGGAATTTTTTGAAGGCTCGTTTGAAGGTGCATTGCAATTAGCAGCGAACGAAGAAAAGCTAGTATTTGTTGACGTTTATACGACGTGGTGTGGGCCTTGTATTGTCATGCAAGACACGGTATTTCCTCAACCCAAGGTTGGTGAGTTTTTCAATTCTCGATTTATTAACTTTAAGTTGGACGCTGAAAACGAAGCACAAAACGGGCCAGAGATTGCGGCAACTTACTCGATCAATGTCTACCCTACATACCTCATTCTTGATAGCGACGGCAACGAAATCGCGCGCGCTTCGAGCCTAATGACCGGTGAGCAGTTCATCGCGATGGTCAGTCAAATGCTTGGAGAAACAGAATCGTCGTTTGAACAATTGCAGGAACGATACGCCGCAGGTGAACGTGGTCACGAGTTTGTCCAGCAGTATTTGATGGATGCCATTGTCGACTTTTCGAAGAAAGAGTATCCCCGAACCGATATGGCAAAGTTACAGGAGTATTGGGACGAGCAACAATACTACAGTGACGCCGCCTCCGCGTATTTCGCGAGAAAAGCATTCCCGGAACTGTTAAATCCAACTGATGTTCACTTGATTTTGTACTACAAAGACAAAAGTCCTCGAGGTGACAAAATGGTTGAGTTGGTACTTGAACATTTTGACGAGTTTGTAGAGTTAAGTTCAATGTCGGCGATGAGTCAATTTTTTCTCAATGCTACGTGGTATGCGGCTTTAGATGCAGCTCAATCTCGGGAAAGAGACTATGGTTTCTATATCGACGAACTGGAACAGGAACCTTTAATTCGTGTAGCAGAATACGAAAGAAATCGAGATCCTGAGAGTGGTTTGGTTCCGGAAGCGATGCGCGAGACGATAGATTTAATCTATTATCGGGTCACGGCACAATGGGATGAGATCTTTATGCATTACAAAGAGTTGCTTTCAGCGGACCCGGAAACGTTGGACGCTGAACAGTATAACTCGGCGGCGCGAAGTTTGATGTCATCTCCTGACGAAGAACACCGTCAATTTGTACTGCAAAATGTAGAAACTGCCTTTAGCTTAGACTCCAAAAACCCACTCATCGCAGTCACTTACATTGAGTTATTATCCATTAACGACCACACTGAAGACATTCACGAGATTGTCGAAGAATTTAAAGAGAGTTTGAGCGATTCTGCAGCCGACAAAGAGCGTTTAGAAATCTTCAATCGTATTGCTGGTAATATTCTGAATGCTCCTGCAGAAACCGAGGTTCAGGACCATGGTCACGGTCACGATCACGATCATTAAAAACAGTGGATGTTGTAGGACACTCTTGTTCCTTGTATTTATCTGCAACAAAATTTGGAATCGTTGAGTAGGGATTACTGAGAACTTGAAGAGACGTACCAAAATAATTTGTACGGTTGGACCGAGTTCAAATAGCTGGAAGACCATACGAGCGATGCAACTCGCCGGTATGGACGCCGTACGAATCAATATGTCTCATGCGACTCATGACGAAGCAGCCGAGACGGTACATTGGGTCGATAAACTCAATCAAGAATTAAGACACCATATACCCATATTGCTGGATACGAACGGACCAGAAATTCGAACTGGACCCCTCGCGAAACCACTGAGTCTACAACCGGAAGAATCTGTGCTGGTTAGTAGTGATAAACAAAAGTCTGCGAACTCTGATATCCCGTTCGTTTATGTTGGCTACAAAAAATTTAACACGACACTACGAACCGGCGATAGGATCCGTTTAGATAACGGATTAATCAATCTTAGCGTCGTCAAAAAGACCAATGAAGGTCTGCTCTGTAATGTTGAAGACGGTGGTATACTAGGTAGCCGTAAACATGTCAATTTACCAGGTGTTTACGTTGATCTGCCTACCATTTCGGCCCGCGATAAAGAAGCAATAAAATTCGCCAAGGCACACAATATCAGTTTTATCGCTCAATCATTTGTCAGGGCGGCGTTAGACATTCAAGTGATGAGAGATTTGTTGGGTGAATCGCATCAATGGGTAAAAGTGGTAGCGAAAATCGAAAATCAAGATGGTGTACGTGAAGCCGAAGCTATCGCGATGGCAGCTGATGGCATCATGGTTGCACGTGGCGATCTCGGAATAGAAACCGACATATCCGCGTTGCCACGTCTACAACGCAACCTCGTACGAACTTCGTTGGGCAACGGTAGACGATGTATGATAGCAACGCATCTTTTGGAATCAATGATTGAAAATCCTATCCCAACTCGTGCCGAAGCAATCGACGTTGGTAATGCTGTGTATGAAGGAGTAGACGCGTTAGTGTTGTCGTCAGAAACAAGTATCGGTCAACGTCCAGCTGAAACTGTTGATCAGTTACGACAAATTATTGTCGAATCAGAACAAACCCCAGGGTTGAATTTCGCACAGTCCTTAGTTTCTCGCAGTGTCAAACAAAGTATTGCGCGGTCCGCCGTGGAACTCGCTGAACGGATTGAAGCGATCGGGGTGATTGTGATCACTCGAACCGGTCTCATGGCTGACTTGGTCACGAATTGTGCTCCAATCCAAGTTCCGATTTTTGCATTCAGCAACTTACCAACCACGACGAAACGATTAATGGTGAATCGTGGTGTGTATGCACGTACTACGCTTTTCGATACTGATCCAGAAAAGACTATCCAAACAGCCCTTCAAGTATTAGCCGACGAGGAAAATTTGAACCACCGCGATAAGTTTGTGATCGTAAGCGATGTACTGACTGAAGCTGCAGTCGAGTCAATTCAGATTCGCGAAGTGAACTAGGAATTCCTCTCAGAAAACGCTATAGAACATTCTTAGTGCAATAACGAACATGACTACTCCGAAAGATCGCCGGAAGATCACCGAAGGTAGTTTATGACCGAGTTGAACCCCGAGGGGTGCTGCAACAAGATTCGTTAATGCAATTGGAATGAGCGCAGGTATGTACACATAACCAAATGAATTCGATACTTCCAAATCCAGACCGGTGAGTACATACCCTAAGGTAGCGAAGAGGGCAATACAAAAGGCTCCTACAGTCGCGACTGCCACGGCAGTTTTCATTTGATAGTTAAAGTATATAAGCGTTGGAACAACAATATTACCCCCTCCTAGGCCAACCAATCCACTAATGAACCCACCGACAGTAGAAACTGAGAACCGTTGGATTTTGTTTGGTTGTCTATTGTTGGATTTGGGGAATAGATTGAACATGAGCAATACCGACGAACCGACAAGAACTAATCCGATGAGAACTTTAATCGCCGCGACTGGTAGAAATTCGGCGACACAACTAGCAGTCAAAGCACCTACGGCGAGTAACGGAACCCAGTCCCGGACTACCCTCCAATCGAGGTTTTGTTTGTGGTACTGTGTAAATGCCGCACTTCCCGCAGTAAAGATAATAGAAGCCATGGAAGTACCGACTACCAGTAGAACAATTGTCGCAGTAGAAGTTGATTGTAAGTCGCTGGGTGTAGAGAACTCAAACAACAGAATGAGTGCTGGAACCACAATGACTCCCCCACCAATCCCAAATAGACCGCCGAGAAAACCCGCGATCAATCCTATAGATAAGTAGATTAATAGCAACTAGGAAATTCCAAGTGAGTACCAAGGGTAAAGGGAAGCAGAGAATGCAATTTCCGAAACTGTATTGCCGAAAGTCGCATTACGTGTACCTCATTATTTTAGTATTGGTCTTGTGTTTAACCATTCCTACTGTTAGCAGAATTGTTAAACGGGACATTACGGATGCCGATGGTAATCGGTACGTAGGTGAAATGGAAGGACGAATTAAACAAGGGTTTGGACGGTACGAGATGGTTGATGGAACGGTGTATGAAGGTGAGTTCAAGAACGACCTTCCGCACGGCGAGGGGAACATTCACTTTGACGACAACAGCTACTATGTCGGTCAATTTCAGAATGGATTGCCCCACGGTCAAGGGACCTACTCAATGTCCAATGGAGATGTCTACATAGGTTCTATTGTAAAAGGCGAATTAAACGGTAATGGCGTGTATACCTATGAAGCAACCGGTAGTACTTTCGAAGGTACTTTTCTGGATGGTGTCCGGCACGGTTTTGGGACTTTAACCGAAGCTAACGGCTCTCAATATATTGGTGGATTTGTACATGATCTCAAAGAAGGGTTAGCTTTAGAGATAGACGGAGATTTAGATGAGTTTCGAGGCTTTTTTCGAAATGGTGTGAAACATGGAGAAGGGGTTGTAAAAATTGTTGCAGACGGGGTGTTGCGGTTTCAATCTTGGAATACCGGAAGATTGGAATTGGACGAAACCATCGTACCGATAGAAAATTGTCGTCTGACTATTGATGGAATCGAGTGGATGTTTAAAGGCAATGAGTGTATCGATGGCTTGGCGCACGGGGAGGGTCGTGCAATTGCACTAGACGGTTCTGCCTACATCAATCATGGTGTCTTTATCTTGGGAAAGCTAATAAAAGGGATCACAACCTCTTTTCAATTACCAATTTTAGATGAGTAAAAGTGTCTGATTACGAGATTATTGGACTAGTATCGGATCGTGGTAAGACTAGGATTTATCACGCTGTCGAGCGCACTACGGGTCAGCAAGTCGCGCTCAGAAAAGTGGATATCACTGACAATTCGACCTCGGCGGAACTGGAATTGTTGATTCAAATGACGGAACGGTTAAAAACCCGACCACATCCTAATCTCGCCACAGTCTTGGAGTTAATACACGAACCCGATGCGCTAGTGATTGTCTACGAGTGGGTTGAAGGTCAGTCCTTACGTGAAAAAGTGATGTCCGGGATTTCATTAGAAGAAACTCTTTTTTTCGTTCAATCTACCCATGTAGCACTGCACCACCTACATGAAATTGATGTAGTCCACGGACACATTACCCCCGACAATGTTCTGATCAATGCCCAGAATCAGATGATCTTGATTAATGTTGCCAGTTATCTCACGACTCCTTCTTCCTATCGAATGTCAGACGAAATGATGGGGCTTAATAGTCCTGAGTTGTTACAGGATGGTAATCCCGATAGGAACTCTGATTTGTATTCCCTAGGTGTTATTTTGTTTCGAATATTGGGAGGCGACTACCCGTGGAAATCTGAGGACGGAGTACCACGAACACGAGGTAAAACCGATATGGTTCCTCGATTACCAGAAGGATTGCAAGAGTTTCAGTCTGTCATTGAAGGATTGACTGCCTTCAATCCTAAATTACGAAGTTTCGAAAAGAGAACGTTGGACCTCGCGGTTCATGAAAAGATAAACTTACGCGGGAGTGTGGCACCACAAATTTTTCGACCACAAGATGTTTCCTTCGATGAAGTACATAGGGTGTCACCTATCAAAGAGAGTGTACCGATTCGTCGTAGCGACACACGTTCTTTACGGTCACAACGAACGAGGACAATCGGATTTATCGGCCTTTGTTGTGTCTTAGTCAGTGCGCTGCTGTGGTGGCTTTACAGTGAACGCGACGGTGTTCAATTGCTGTTGTCACAGATTGGCCTGATTGAGCACCCCGAACTCGCAGAAAGATGGCGCGACGCAGAAGCTCTACGCGCCGATACAAATCAAAGTTTGAGTGCCGTAACCGCTGCTTATGACCGGGTGTTAGAACTAAGCCCTGAGCATGGCGGCGCAAAGCAAGCTATCACCGAAACGAGATCAGACTGGAAAAATCAAATTGCGACCGCAGTTGAAACTGATCAACTCAATTTGGCACAATCCCGGATCATCGATTACCTCAATATGTATGCAGACGATAGTGAAGTACAAGGTTTGCAGCGACAGGTGGAAAGACGACTGCGAATTGGACGTTTATTTGACGACACTCGTATGCTAACGTCAGCTGGTGTCCACGATCAGGCATCGGCCATCCGTGCAATCGAATCTTACCAAGAGATTCAACGACGAGATCCAGAGAGCGAGGAAGCTCGAGTTGCAAGTAACGAACTTAACCTCATTGTCGAAGAATGGCTGCGACATGCTAACGTAGCACTTGAGAATAACGACATTACTTATGCGCGGCAAGCGCTATCAATCGTTGCGCGCGCGGATCCAACCTCTAGAGAATTGGAATTAGCTAGGAACGAAATCGAAACTGCTGAATCACTGCAGGAAGAGATTGATGCTACTTTACTATTTTCTGAGCACCATGTTTCTAATGGTAGACTGATTGAACCACCACAAGACAATGCATATTGGGGGTATCGGCAAGTATTGGAACTAGACCCAAATAATACCGAGGCAACCCTTGCTATGGATAAGATCGAAACGCAAATTTTGGTGCAACATGGTGCCATGTTACAGGATCGAGAATTCGATCTTGCCCGGCGCTTAGTGTCGATCGCTGAACAAGAGCAGTTAAGTGAAGATACAGTGGAATCGATGCGATCGAATTATGAAACAACCAAGGAACAGATCGACCTCGCCGAGCAATACTACCATGAAGCTTTAGCGCTTTACGAAAAGGGGTATTTGTCTAAACCCAGATCAAGTAATGCAATGTCGTTACTCATTCAAGCGCGTGAGTTAGACGGTAAGAATACCGAAGTAAGTGAGTTAGTCATTCTGTGCGCTCATCGCTTAGCAGCGGTAGCTTTGGACGCTAGCGCTGCCGGAATGACCGAAGAAGCTTTGGAGTACATTAACCATGCTATTTTGTTACAGCCAGACAGCACGATATGGCAAGGCTACCGTACTACATTGTCTGAAAACACTACCTCAAGGATCGAGTAAGACAGTGGTGAAATTACCTCTTGTCCGAGATTTTGCTTACGATTACGGTCGAGTTGAGCAAGTGAGCAACTTGATTCGCAGAGTCATAGCGAACAACCCGAGTCCCTTCACTTTTGCTGGTACAGGTACTTACATCGTTGGACGCAATAATGTTGCGATCATTGATCCTGGACCGGCCGATCAACTTCACATTGATGCTATTCTGCAAATTTTAGAAGGCGAAACAATTACTCATGTTTTCGTTACCCATACTCATGCAGATCATTCTCCAGGATGTGCGCTATTGAATCACCAACGTCGTGTTACCACTTACGGATTCGGTGCGCATCAACGATTTCAGGACGAGGATGAACTAATAGTCGAAGAGCCCGCTGATTTCGAGTTCGTACCAGACGTCCGAGCAAAACACGAGGAGGTGATCGCTGGTGAAGATTGGACCATGAGATGTCTACACACACCCGGTCACACCTCAAATCATATGTGTTATCTCCTAGAAGAAGAAAAAGCTTTGTTTACGGGTGACCATGTTATGGGCTGGAGTACGAGTGTCATTTCACCGCCTGATGGCGATATGAGCGACTACATGGATAGCTTGCAGTTGTTATTGGATTTGGATGTCGATGTATATTGGCCGACACACGGACCGCCTATTCACCAGCCGAATGCTCATGTCAAGGCATTCATCGATCATCGACTCGAGCGAGAACAACAAGTCCTACGCTGTGTGAGTGAAGGCATCCACACCATTGATCAGATGGTTCCAATCATTTACGAAAGTACCAAACAAATTCTCTATCCCGCAGCCGCGCGTAGTCTCTACGCGACAATCATTCACTTGATTAGAAACCACAAACTTACGTTCAGCAATGAACTGTATGAAGGATCTAAATTCTTCTTAGCATAACATAGCTTAAGCGCGCTTTTCGTAAGACGTACCAGTTGCTAGTTGTTCTGCTAAGGGTAAAGTGACTATGATCGCCACCCCAGATGAGTCTTCAAGATTAATGGCTTCAACAGTTCCATTATGAGACTCAGCAATAACCCGAACGACATATAGACCTAACCCAAAGTGCATCTTACTCGGAGTCGATCGCATACTCGTGAGTGAGTCAAACACCATCCTAGTGTCGTCAGGAAAGGTAGGACCACGGTTAGCGAAGATTAGTCTTACCTGTGATCGGCTTCGTTCAAGAAATACACTGATTGCACTATCTTTGCGATAAAAGTCTATCGCGTTGTCGACAATTTTGTCCAGCATTTGTTCAATGTGAACATCAGACGCATTGATGAATAACGGTTGTTCATCACTTTTGAACAAAAACTTGGTGTCTTTACGAGAACTGTTAAGATGGGTAACATAGGATTTAACTAGTGCTTGCAGGTCTACTTTAGTTCTTTGTTCGTTTCTGAGTGAATCTTCTAGACTAGCGGCATCGCTTAGATTTTGAACAATAATCCCAATTCGAGTGATTCCTCGGCGCGCGCTTTCTAGGTATTTGTTCCAATCTGCCGGATCTGTCGTTTGTTGTAAGTTCTCTAACGACGTACTCACGGTATTTAAGGGATTGTTGATCTCGTGTCTCAGAGTTCGTGGCATCCGTTGTAGAAAGGTTTGGTGTTGACTCAATCGAGTTAACATTCCATCTATTGAGCGCGCTAAATCACCAATTTCATCCCCAGCGTTTATTTCGGTATTGATTGAACTGGTCCGTAAGCGACCATACTCGTCAATTGCTTGAACAGTAGATCGGCGTAGTCGTTGAATTCGAAAAGCTAATCGGACTGCATAACCCAATAACACTGCGATGATTATCCCTAGCGTTAGTAATGAAACGAATAGTATTTGTTGAAAAGCGTTCTGTTGGAACTGTAGGATTGAATCGACGTTCTGTTCAACAACTGCGGCGCCGACCACTTCTTGATGTCGGATAGGATGGGCAGCAACAATAAGTGGTTCGCCCATTAATGACATACTCTCTAATGCTCTCGGTTCACCCCGTAGTGCCGATTCAATCGCTTCGCGCTGAACAGCTGGGTTATCTTCTGGTTGCAAATCACGAAAAGCTTGACCTATTGAGAAATTTTTGAATATTCGATTGATCCAAGTACCAGGATTCTGATTGTTGACGAACGAATTGGAGCTCTGAGATTGGGAACTGAATTCTCCGCGTATTCGGCCCAGTCGGTCGGCAATTATTATTCGCGTATTTGCATACCCTAAACCTTCAATTAAACGAATAGTTTCTGCTGATCTTAGCATGAATAACTCGAATAATTCCTGTTTGCTGTTAGGGGTAACATAAGTCCGTGTTACCTCCGGTTCGGTACCGTTCGTGTCCACGTCGTGAAACACTACTCCTAGACTGTATGGTTTTCCCACGATTTTGAGTGGGATCACAACTTCTAGTACAAACCCATTATCAGTCTCGCGCATGAATCCACCAATCTCCGTATCAGGAGTACTTTGTCCGGTTTCTTCTATTCCGAGTCGGTAGGAAGTGATTACTCCGGGAAACGTGAATGTCAGCGCGAGTTGTTCAATTACGTTATCAACGTTTCTGAAATGTATCCGAACATGATCCGACGTATCAAACTCAACCAGACTTGGGTTTCTATAGATCACTTCTGCATCATTGATCTCGAGGTAACAGTACAAAAATTCAATTCGTTCGCCGAGAGTCAACTTAATACCTCCGTCTACCTCGCCGAACGTTCGAGGAGAGATCTTCGAAGGTGTTTCCCAATCTGAGATATCTCCGTCAAGTAATATAGTTCCTTCTATTGGGTATGCAAGAATGAAATTACTTTCGTCGATTTCTGCGGGTAGTTCACCAATTAAGTCTTCTCGGTTGTTAAACAATGTCGCAACACTACTCGCGACCAATAACTGAGAATTTTTCTTGCTTTGAACTAATAATTGCTCCATATTGAGCAATTGCAGGTAGGAGAGCCAGGGGGCGACTAGCAGTATTAAGCCGAAGAGCAAGAGCTTCGTGCGTAGTTTGGGTCCCCGAAAACGAGAACGAACTTTCATTACTGGTGTTCTATCTAGCCCAACGGTACCCAAACCCATACTCACTTTTTATTGAGTCGAAATTTCGGTCAACTCGTTCAAATTTTTTGCGCATATTTCGAACATGAGTATTGATCGTATTAGTTGTCACGTTAGATTGATTTGTCTCCATCAGTTGTTCGTAACTGACACTGTGGCCTGGGTTAGAAACTAGGGCTTCTAACATTTTGAATTCAGATTGGGACAAGTTGATTCGATGTTCTTTCCACGAAACTAAGTGTGCTACGGTATCTAACTGTAACGCACCGATGATTTTTGGTTGGGTACGTTGTGTTTGATTCGTTGAAGCACGGGCGTGGTCAATCCGTAAAAGAGAAGCAATTCTTTCCATCAAATAGTCTAGTGAAATAGGTTTCGGTAAATAGTCCCATGCACCTAAACGTAATCCCGAAATCTTATCAATCTCGTCGATTCTCTCGGTCAAGAAAATCACCGGTAGATTTGGAAAACGAGACAATAACTCGCGGCACAATTCGAAACCTGCATCCATTTCATCGCCGAGAATGATGTCCAAAATTGCTAAATCTGGTAGTGTGTGTTTAAACCCTTGCAGCGCTGACTGACGGTCATGAAACGAAATCGCATCATAACCCTTATTTAGAATGGCATCGAGATAGTTGGCACGTTGATCTGGATCATCCTCAACGACTGCAATTAACTTAACCATGATTAATTTGGAATTCCTTGGTTGGTTTGCTTTTTAATGATAACACGTTCTATGGTTGTAAAATGACAACTAATTAAGTTAAACTCTGCCTATAACTTCAATACAAATCTAAATCGAGACCGTCTTGCAAGCAATCATAGGTATTTTTGTCGTACTTGGTTTAGCATGGGCGTTAAGCGAACACCGCCGTGAGGTTCGTTGGCTCCCTATCTTAGTCATTCTTGGCATCCAACTTGTTATAGCTGCGACGCTCATTCGTGTTCCTTTTATCACACAACACCTCAATCATTTAAACGTGGTTGTAAACGCTATCTCTAGTGCTACAAGCGAAGGGACTAGTTTTGTGTTTGATTACCTGGGTGGAGGTCAGCTACCTTTCGAACTCAAGTCCGAATCTCCCCCGTACATTTTTGCTACTCAGTTACTGCCACAAATTTTAGTTTTTGCCGTCTTAGTTGCAATTTTGTGGTATTGGCGTGTTTTGCCGATGTTGATCAAGGGGGTTGCTTGGATATTGCAACGAACGGTCAGAATAGGTGGTGCGGTCTCAGTTGCTGCAGCCGCAAGTTTCTTTGTTGGCATGGTCGAGTCTCCTATGATGATTCGCGGTTATCTGAAGTCAATAACTCGATCAGAATTTTTTGTTGTCATTACATGCGGGATGTCAACTGTTGCCGGGAGTATGATGGTTCTGTACGTTTTGGTCCTAGGTGATGTCGTTGACTCGTCCTTAGGGCATATCGTTTCGGCTTCAATACTGAATATTTTTGGTTCGATCTTGATCGCAAGTGTGATGGTTCCAGACGATCGTATCACAACGGCTGGAGAAGTTGAAGATGTCTACAAATACAACAGTTTTTTTGATGCACTAACCCGAGGTGCGACTGATGGGACGAAGGTTGTGATCAATATTATTGCGATGTTGATCGTGTTCATTAGTTTGGTTGCATTGATCAATCAAGTCTTGGGTTTAATCTCAATTGGTGGTGAACCATTAACTCTACAACGAATTACTGCGATAGTATTTCAACCTTTTACGTGGTGTATGGGGATACCATGGAGTGATGCAAACTCAGCGGGGAATTTGATGGCGACAAAACTAGTGATTAATGAACTGGTCGCGTACGAGCAGTTGGGACGAACGGGTGGCGAGTTGACTACGCGTTCTAATTTAATCCTAACTTATGCAATTTGTGGGTTTACCAATGTCGGTTCGGTAGGAATACTAATCGGTGGTATTAGTTCTTTAGCGCCAGAACGAAGAAAAGACTTGTTGTCGCTTGCACCCCGTACCTTGATTTCAGGTACGCTTGTAGCTATGCTTACTGGTTCAATCGTGGGTGTAGTTTCAATCGTCGGCTAAAGAATAACCGTTGCCGTCCTCAATTGTACCCCCTTTGAGGAAGTAACATTAAGGAGTGGCAATTTGAACGTTTTGAACCCCCGCAAGCTTAGCCGCATCCCATACTTTTACAAAAGCTTCAGTTGAAGACTTATCATGTGCATTAATGATTACCGGCGCTTCTGGGTTTTCGGCTGCTAATCTCTCAATATTTGCCCGAACTGAAGCGATATCTACATCGCGGAATCCGATTCGAATCGTATCGTGATTGGAAATCTTGATCACGATTGATTTCTTATCGGGATCTTGGGTTTTGGGTTTGTCGTTGTCGGGGGGATTGACATCTAATCCAATTTCTTTAACGAAAGTCGCCGTGACGATAAAGAAAATCAACATGATAAATACCACGTCGAGCATAGGGGTTAAATTAATCTTTTGATCTTCTTCTTGTCTTCCGCGTAATCGATTTCGCACTTTTTTTCTCTTGTTAGTCCGTTTTGTTCCTCAATCTGCAAGTATGAATCAAATTGGAAACCCAGTTTGCAGATAGCAGATTTTACTGATTGCGAGAACGAATATTTCTTACGGTCAAAATTATAACTTTATTTGATATCGAAACTG
The DNA here is from genome assembly GCA_009845835.1 of Gammaproteobacteria bacterium. GTDB lineage: Bacteria > Pseudomonadota > Gammaproteobacteria > Pseudomonadales > Azotimanducaceae > Bin55. The sequence continues at coordinate 29,669 of VXYV01000019.1, forward strand.
TATAACCAGTTCTCGGGTTGGCTTGCTGAAAACCGTGGAACATCCTTATACAACTGAGTTGAACTAATCGGAAGAAATGGATTTTTTTGTTAAAAAAGTCTATCCCGGTTGGTAGGATTATGCGACATATGCTAACTTACTAGGGTAATTTGCTAACACGATTCTATCGATTTTATACACAATCCATTGTCAAATTTTCATATTTTGGGAATTAAGACCAATATTGTGCGTTATCCAAAATATCCCGATATTACCGATAGTTTTGATACTTTTTGTTCATATCATCTAGTGACTACTCGCAACAATACACCGGTTCTCTACGCTTCAAGAGTCACTTATCCACCAAGTTATCCACATTCGATATCCAATTCACGTTTGGTTTGAAATATTTCAAAGATTTTGACATTTCTGAATCTTCCGAGGGTTTATGTCCATAAACCCACCGAGCTCGTGGAGGTAATGATGCTAACACGGATTCAATCCTTCTACCACTTTGAATGCCATACTTTGTTCCCCGATCAATTGCCAGGTTAAATTCAGCGTATCGGCCTCGCCGAATTAACATCCACTCCTCCTCTTCTGATGTCCAAGTGATGCCTTTACGACGATTCACAATTGTCTCGTATGCTGAGATAAAGTGGTTTCCGACCGAGGCACATAAATTTTTGCATTGGTCGAAAGATTTCAAAGTAAGATCGTCAAAAAATAAACCGCCGATCCCGCGGGACTCTTGTCGATGTGGAAGGTAAAAGTAATCATCGCAATTACGTTTGAATTCGCTATACTGTGAGGAAGACCAACAAGCTTCATGCGCGTGTTGGTGCCATAATCTTGCGTCGTCTTCATAAACGATATGAGGAGTAAGGTCAAATCCACCGCCGAAGTGCCAAACAGATGTTGTTTCATGAACTACAAAAAACCGTAAATTCATGTGAGTAGTTGGTACGTGGGGATTTCGTGGATGCACAATAACCGAGATCGCTGTTGCTGCGAATGGTTGGTTAGCGAGGTGAGGACGATTCAACGTTGCGGCTTGGGGTAATTTTTCACCTTTAGCATTGGTAAATAGTACTGCGGCTTTTTCGAAGACTTTACCTTCGGCAAGAGTACATGGATGCGAAAATCCACGGACCGAGTCGTGAAAGTGCTCGTGAGTAAATTTTGTTGATGGCTCAAGTGCTTCTAGCCTACCAACAATCACTGCTTGTAATGATTCGAAAAGTTCGCTTACAATTTGAACTTTCGAAGTAGAGGATGCAGACATGAGATATGAAGGGG
>VXYV01000114.1 GCA_009845835.1 Gammaproteobacteria bacterium
TTTAATAACAATGATAAATCGGTAGAGGAATTACGATAGGCTGTTGCTTGGAGACGATTGAAGTATGATGGACGCAGACACTGATTGGGTAGTCATATCGGTTACTCCAAGTTATCGTAAGATTTTGGAATTAGAACTTGTTCTTACGGCTATGGGCATCACAGCTCAGATTGAACGGGACGATACTGAGTGGCTGTTACTCACACGCCGGGAATTTGTGGCGAGTGCACAGAAGCAGTTATCGCTTTATCAGTATGAGAACCGGTTTTTTAGTCTGAAGCGTTCCCCTTCACCGGTGCTCGAAAAAGGCTACGTTGGTTGTATTGGCTATTTGACTGCGATTTGGTTTGTATGGTTCATCGACCAGGGTGGTCTTGTACCAGAATTTCAAAAAAACGGAGTGATGTGGGCGTATGCAGTGCGTGAAGGTGAATGGTGGAGATGTTTTACAGCTTTACTGCTGCATGCAGACTTCGTACATTTACTCGGAAATTCGGTATCGGGATTAATTTTTGGTTGGATGGTTGCTAGGTACGTCGGTAGTGGCGCCGCGTGGTTTCTAATTCTTTTGTGTGGTGCTTTGGGAAATTTTTTAAATGCATATCTGCAACACGACGAATTTGTATCCATCGGGGCGTCAACGGCTGTGTTTGCGGCAGTCGGATTGCTTAGTGGTCTATTTTGTCGTCGACGATTTATTGCAAGTCGGGGATGGAAATACAACCTAATCCCCATAGTTGGGGCACTCGGCCTATTTGCGTTCATTGGAATTGGTGGTGAGAATACCGACATCGTAGCTCATTTGACGGGGTTGATTTGCGGTATCTTAGGCGGCCTGATTGTTGGTCGTTTCGACTTTAGATTACTAGGAAAGTCCGGTCAGATATTTGCGGGAATTGCAACGGGAATGGTGTTATTCCTGGCCGTGTTATTGGCGTAACTATTAGTAGAGGAGTTGCAAAACAACGGTTGGCGGAAGAGGTAGGAGTCGAACCCACCAGACACCCGCTAGGCATCTCAACGGCTTTGAAGGCCGCGCATCTCACCGGAGACGTTGCTCTTCCGACTGTTTGTTGATACGGTGAGCAAAGCAATTATGCAAACTTGTGATTCATACTTCATTTTATAATTGATAGATTAAGATAGTGGAATAATCTTGTCGCGCTATATGTCAACTTTGATTCGACAGAGGGTTAATCATTACATGTTTAACGAGGGTAGAGGTATTTCGCATGCCTGAACTGAGTTGGGTAGGAAACAAGTCCGGAGCAATGCCGTATGAAAAGTATTCGGCGTTTCAGCCTATTGATTTAGCGGATCGTCAATGGCCCTCAAAACAGATAGCTCAGAGTCCACGTTGGTGTAGTGTCGATTTACGCGACGGTAATCAAGCCTTAATTGAACCTATGACCGTCGACGAAAAAATGCGAATGTTCGAACTACTCTTAGAGGTAGGATTTGTTGAGATAGAAGTGGGATTTCCAGCAGCCTCGAAACCAGATTTTGAATTCATTCGCAAGATAATCGACGAAGACATGGTTCCGGATCATGTTGTCTTACAAGTCTTGTGTCAAGCACGAGAAGAACTCATTCAACGAACCGTAGAGTCTCTGGACGGTACCCAGCAGGCAATATTTCACTTGTACAACTCAACATCGACGTTACAGCGTCGTGTTGTTTTCGATATGGACCAACGTCAGATAATTGATCTTGCGGTGACTGGTACACAGATTGTTCGTGATATGGTTAAAGATTTGTCGGGCACACATGTTATGTTTGAGTATTCGCCCGAGAGTTTCACAGGTACGGAACTTGATTTTGCAGTTGAAATTTGTGAAGAAGTTGCCAAAACATGGGGGGCAACTCCCGACGATAAAGTTATTGTCAATCTACCGTCGACGGTAGAGTTAGCCACACCGAATGTGTATGCTGACCAGATTGAATATTTTTGTCGCAATTTTGCTGAGCGAGATTCGATTGTGGTTAGTCTCCATACACATAACGATCGTGGTACTGGAGTTGCCGCTACGGAGTTAGCATTAATGGCTGGTGCTGAACGTGTTGAAGGAACTTTGTTCGGCAACGGCGAACGAACCGGTAATTGTGATTTGGTTACCGTCGCGATGAATTTGTTTTCACAAGGAATTGATCCACAACTGGACTTTCGCAACATGGATGAAATCCGTGACATCGTTGTGAGTGTGAATAAACTACCGGTGCATCCACGCCATCCTTACGTAGGTGATTTGGTATTTACCGCGTTTTCTGGGTCTCATCAAGATGCTATTCGAAAAGGAATGGCGTTGGTCAATCGTTCTAAGTGGGAAGTTCCGTATCTGCCGATTGATCCATCTGATGTGGGTTCGTCATATCGAGAATCGGTACGTGTGAATAGTCAGTCAGGTAAGGGCGGCGTTGGTTTTATCTTAGAAGAATTTTTTGGGATTTATTTACCGCGCGATATGTTGATTGAGTTTTCGAAATATGTTCAGACTTTGACTGAAGTTACCCGGGGTGAGGTCGGTCCTTTAGGTATGTTGAAGGGGTTAGTATCCGAATACCGCAAAGTCTCAGGTCCGTATCGATTATTGAATTTCGAATCAGACGAACAGTCCGGTCAGTGTTTTCTCAAAGCCACGGTCATGGTTGCAGACAGTAAGTTTGATATTCAAGGCGACGGTGAAACTATTACTCACGCCTTTGTGAACGCATTATCGGAGTCAATTAACGAACCGATCAATTTAATTGACTGTACGACAAGCGTAGTTGACGATGAAGCGAAGAAAGCTGGCTTACGTACACACTTAGCTATTGTGACGGTACATGTTGAGCGAGTTCAATCTTTTGGGCTCGGCACAAGTGACGACGCTGATGAAAGTTTACTTTTGGCTGTTCTTTCGGCGTTAAATCAGCGTTGGAACACTTAGTTATCTTCTTTATGGATTTGCTGGCAGAATCGACTACTTATTAACTATTTTTCATGGACCGCGAGAGTTTTTGGGACAGCAGATTCAACGAAGAGTGGTTTTAGTTTAGATCTCGATCGTGTGATGCATATTCAAACATCTTTTGGATAGCTCGATCCCAATCTATTGTTTTGGTTGTACTTCAGACATCAAAAAAGTAGTTGTAAGACAAACAAATTATATCGGAACATGTTTATTACACAGTTTGGTGATAGCAGTTGAATGAGAATCCCGGTGCGCTCTTCGCGTGCCAAGAGCATCGTAAGCCGTTCAAGAATTCGACGGTTTTCTGGACTGACGTGTTTAAGTCAGCACTTATATAAGAAGTGATTATATGTATAGTCAAAGGATCGTGGAAACCCGATCACTCAGCGTCACTGCGAGGGGAGGTTTTTCGCTGGGGCTGTCCCTTACGATAGAAATCCCTGCCGACAAGCAGCAGCGGTACCCTGTGCGGGACCAGCCGACTGTCGTCACTACCCAGTGACAACGACCATCCATATTGTTGGAATGTGGTAGTTTGAGGTGGTACCTCTCACTTTTTACTCGCAAAAACTCTAAATCAAGCAGAACCGCGTTTCGTTCAATCTGTGATGGCGTTTTCTAGTGGTTATTCATAGACGTCAATGCGAATCGCGACGTCTTCGAAAGTGGTGATCGCTTCCAATATTGACGGGGAACTTTCTTCCTGCCGTAATTTGTTGATAATCTCTCGACAATTCGATGGTTCAGGGGTCGGGGTTTCGTCGTCCGAAGGGGGTATATGATAGGGTGGGGTGCATAAGTGTTGCGCAAGTACTTGGTGATCAAAATTGATCACTTTCCCGTTGGTTTTGATATTCTTTCCAAATAGTGGGACGAGGTGGCGAAAGCGGTCGACACTCGGGGCAAGCTTGGAAAACAGGTTGGTAGGGTCGCTTAAATCGGTAGTAAACCACTGGGCAAGGGGACCGTATTTATAACCTTCTTCATCATACGGTGGTCTGTGTCGATCATTTTTAACCGGGTATGTCAACCCGGCGGCTTCATCGCCTAGTCGCGCCGCTAGCTCGATCAACGTTCCATTTAAAGTTTGTTTTCGCCTATTTTCATTTTTTTCATAGACCTGAAATTTTTCAATCTGCTGTCTTAGTTCGGTATGCTCTGGCAACTGTAAATCGAGATTAAGGTCTAAACTGTCACACTTTCTCATCACCCAAGCGTCTTCTAACGCTTGTATCCACATGATACGATCTTGTTCTGGGGTTGGGTTATCCGCTTTTCTATAGTATTCGCGATCGCGTCGAGTGACGCCAAAGTGAGGGTCTTTTGTGTTACAGAACCGTCTGATTAGTGCATAGTTGAGAAAGGCATCCGCGTGGCAAGATTCCTTCAGTTCCCAGTTGGTTGCTGTGTCTTGACTGAGTTGACATTCAGGATTTACAAGCGCTTCTTGGACGCGCGCAAAGTCGCCGGCTGGATCAGAAAATATTCGTTCAAAAGTCAGGGGATTATCGATGGTTACAAGAGCGAGAGCACTACGATTGCCATGGGTATCGCTTTCCCTTCCCCAAAGGTAAGGGTTAATCGAGTTTGTTTTGGTTTCTAACGCGGCTCTACATTTTTCATCTTTGAATGACTTCCATTCACCGTCGCTATCGAAAGGGGAGTTTGCGAGGTTGCCTTTGTGTTCTTGGTATTGCTCGTGGTATTCTACTCTAGAAGGATATTCATTTACTGCACATGCTTCGCCAATTGATCCGAGTAGATAATCAACTGGCGGTAACGGAGGTATGGTCAATGTAACGGTCTGTCGCTTGACACCAATTTTTGTTGGTTCTGCATCTGTAGTGTGGGTGCTGAGAACATCTGCGAGTTGAACCGTTGAATTCGGACTCGTGTTTTGATTGGTATTTGTGGAAAGAGGCGGGGGTTTAGTGGTGATCGCGCGCGAGGTGCTTAACCACAAGAAAGCCCCCAAGGTCAACAAAATGAGACAAAAACAGGCACTTAACCAAGCGGTTATTCGAATATTAACTTTCATTCGGCTTCTTCGGCTTTGCCTTCGTACTTTGCGTTTATTCCACTTTCAATCTGTGTCTGGTCGTTTTGTTCATCAAAGTAATCATATAACTCTAAGTATCTATCCATATCACCTTTTTTAAACTTACCTTCTCTATAT
>VXYV01000040.1 GCA_009845835.1 Gammaproteobacteria bacterium
ATATACGATTAATCGAATTTTGTTATTTTTGATATTTTAGTTAAATCCTTCGGTCAGAAGGTAAACTTCCTAGCTTTTCGAAGAAAATTCAAAATCGAATCGGCGATTGCACATTGCGCTAATTCCGCGCGAATTGTTGCCGAGAATCAGTGATCACGACGATTCGTTGTATATGGGCGAAGTTGGCTAGTTTACGTAGATCGCTGAGCAATGTCATTTGGGTGAACCGAATTCGATTACCCCAAGAAGATGAGTCTACGATTATCGTTAACGTGGAACCGCGAACGTGAGTCCCAACACAATGTTCAGCTTCTTCTTCAGGTAACAAATGCTTAACGATCTGTTTTAACGACTGATGGCTATGCAAGCGATTAATCAAACGTTGAAACTTGCCCTTACGTTTATCGGTGGGCTGCAACGATTCTTTGATATGATAGTACTTCGCGCTTGACATTTTGCCCCTCGTACCTATATATATTCCATTCGAAGCGTTAACGACTCGTACAATTTTAAGCGTATCTCACTGTTGGGGACAGTTTAAGACCTATGGTAACTAATGCATTAAAGAAAGTTTTCGGTAATCGCAATGATCGTGAGCTCAAGCGAATGCAAAGTACGGTCGATGAGATCAATAGTTGGGCACACCACTTTGAAGCTATGTGCGACGACAAACTACGTAATCAAACGAATGAGTTTAGAAATCGGTTTGGCGAAGAGAATCTCGATGATCTACTACCAGAGGCATTTGCAGCGGTACGTGAAGCGGCCACGCGAGCTAATAATACTCGGCACTTTGATGTACAACTCTTAGGGGGTATCACGTTACACGAAGGTAAGATTGCTGAAATGCGCACCGGTGAAGGGAAAACGCTGGTGGCAACTCTTGCAGCCTACCTCAATGCGATTCCAGGAGATGGCGTACATGTCGTTACTGTAAACGACTATCTTGCCCGGCGTGATGCGGAATGGATGGGGCCAGTCTATCGCGCGTTAGGCATGACAGTAGGAGTCATTCAGTCGCGGCAAGAACAGTTGGCAAAACGTGAAGCTTATAGAGCAGACATCACTTACGGAACCAACAACGAATTTGGTTTCGACTATCTTCGAGACAACATGGCTTTTCGGTTAACAGATCGTTACCAAAGACGGTTAAATTTTGCGATAGTGGATGAAGTAGATTCGATTCTCATCGACGAAGCACGTACTCCACTCATCATTTCGGGACCCGCGGATGACAATACCGAGTTGTATCAGCAGATTAATCGCATAGCACCCCGGTTCGAACAACAAGACCCAGTTGACGATAAACTTCCCAAGGTGCTCGGTGGTGGTGACGTCGAAGACACTGGCGATTTCTTTATTGAACCAAAGCATCGCTCGGTTGAACTGACAGAACGTGGGCATGGACGAGTCGAAGAGTTTCTTCGCAAAGCTGACTTACTTGGTAGGGATGATAGTTTGTATGCGCCGGGGAATTTACAGTTGTTACACCATGTCACCGTTGCTCTGAAAGCTCACTTTCTCTACAAACGTGACGTTGAATATATGGTTAAAGATCGCGAAGTGATCATTATCGACGAACATACCGGTAGAGCAATGCCTGGGCGGCGCTGGTCTGAGGGTATACACCAAGCGATTGAAGCTAAGGAAGGGGTACCTATTCGCCACGAGACCCAGACGATGGCATCGACAACATTTCAAAACTACTTTCGACTTTACTCTAAGTTGTCTGGCATGACTGGAACAGCGGACACCGAAGCGTTTGAATTCAAACAAATTTACGACTTAGATGTTATCGTTATCCCGACACATTTAGAGATGATTAGAGATGATCGTAATGACGTGATTTACATGTCGTTGGAAGAGAAATACGATGCCATCGTGGAGGACATTTGTGATTGTCGGGATGCTGGACGTCCGGTACTTATTGGAACAACCTCCATCGATTCATCTGAACGATTATCCCGCGAACTTCGCAAGCGCAAGATTCAACACAATGTGTTAAATGCTAAGCAGCATGAACGCGAGGCTGATATCGTCGCGGAAGCCGGACGTCCAAGTAAAGTTACAATCGCCACAAACATGGCCGGTCGTGGCACTGACATAGTCCTTGGTGGTAGTTTTACCGCCGAAATTTCGGTATTGGGAGATGAACCAGAACAAGCCAAAATCGACAAAATTATGCAGCAATGGAACGTTCGTCATCAACAAGTCATTGATGCTGGTGGCTTACACATCATAGGTACTGAACGGCATGAATCTCGTCGAATAGACAATCAACTGCGAGGTCGTTCGGGGCGACAGGGCGATCCTGGGTCATCACGTTTTTACCTCTCGATGGAAGACGACTTGTTGCGACGTTTTGCCTCCGAACGATGGAACAACATGGTGAAATCTCTAGGATTGCAACGTGGCGAAGCGATACAAGCAAAAATGGTGAATAACGCGATTGAACGGGCGCAACGACGGGTCGAAGGTCAACACTTCGACGTACGTAAGAATTTGTTAGAGTATGACGATGTGGCGAACGATCAGCGCCAGGTAATCTATGCCCAACGCAACGAATTAATGTATGCGGAGAGCATTCTTCCCATGATCGAAGAAATTCGCGCTGATGTTTTGGATGATGTGATTAGCGAGTACATCGACCCCGGTTCGTTACCCGATCAATGGGAAATCGGTGGGTTAGAACAAGTACTTCAGGCTGAATTTGGTATCGAAATTCCGATTAGTGAATGGATTGAAACCGAGACCGTTGATACGGAGCAAGATATTCGCGACAAAGTTGCGGAAATATTTGCCCATCGTTATTCCAGTAAGCGACATGGGTGGATCGACCGTGAAATTGAGGCAGACACTGTCGAAAAACAGGTCATGTTGATGATTCTTGACAAAAAATGGAAAGAACACTTGTATTCCATGGACCATTTACGACAAGGGATTCATCTTCGTGCCTATGCCCAAAAACAACCTAAGCAAGAATACAAGCGAGAATCGTTTCACTTGTTTCAGAATTTACTACAAAACGTCCAGCATGAATCCATACGTATGCTGACACGGATGGATATCAAGCCAGATACCGTCATTCGTAAGCCTGATCGAGAATCTACGCTGCAAACGAGAAAAGAAATCAATCCGATGCTAAAGGCTAGGTCACGTGGTCCCGATGGGCAGCGGGCCGAGATAAAACAACCCTATGTACGTGAACAACGCAAGGTTGGCAGAAATGAACCGTGTACTTGTGGGTCAGGTAAGAAATTTAAACACTGTTGTGGAGCTATACGGAGTACTGCGTAAAGAAGTTATGAGTATTCGTCTCGACCATTCGATGGTTCTGGTCGTTCACGTAACTTTTCCGAACCGATCGAACGACGTTCCTCGACCCATTCATTGAAGTCGAGAAGTTTACATCGTCGAGAACAGAATGGTCGGTAGGGATTTTTCGTTGTCCACTGGCTCGAGCGACGACACGTAGGACATTTCACTATGCGCTCCTTCATAACAATTCAACGGTAAGCATGAATAGTGTCAACTTTTCTCTGAAAATTACAGCAACAAATCCAGCTCCGGCCAAAAATGGTCCGAACGGAATACCTTGTTCAGCAGAGTATTTCTTGGTGATCACTTGTGAAATTGCGTAGACAAAGGCAAACGCGATTGCAATCAATACGACGAATGGTAAGAACACCCAACCCACCCAGGCACCAATAGCGGCGAACAATTTGAAATCTCCAGCACCCATACCGTCTTTCTTAAAGCATGCTCTGAAGCCGAAATTAATCAACCAGAAGGAAAGGTAACCGAATAGAGCACCGAATATTGCTTCTTCGGTACGGGGAAGTACTTGTGCCGAGGAGAATACGATGCTACTTACTAGACCCAACCATAATAGCATGTAACTCAAACTGTCGAGAAGTATGTGTTTTTCGTAATCGATAACTGCTTGACAAAGTAGTAAAGTCATGAATAGACCAAGAACCAAGGACCAGTAGTTGAAACCGCCACTTGTGCCAACAATCAGGATGGCAAAAAGACAAGTAAAAGTTTCGACTAAGGGATAACGCCAGGGAATTTCTGCTTGACAGTTTCGACATTGACCTCGCAATAAGAACCAGCTCAGTATTGGAACCAGGTCATACCACGCGATCGATTGTTTGCATGATTCACAGCGTGAGCGCGGAACCCATAAGTTAAACTGTTTTCGCGAGTTTGTTTCGTGGTTGGAGTTATCGTGGTGAGCCCGGTCAGCGATGACGGGTAACCTCGATATGACGACATTAAGAAAACTTCCGACGACTAATCCGGCTAATCCGGCGATAGTGTAAATAACAGTGTATGACATCATGTCTAGTTATATCGGATAAATGTCGAGTGAGTGAACTTGATCATCGCTAACTTAAAATTTTACGTTCAAAGGGAACAGAATCCTACGATCTGATTATTCAGGCCGGAATAGCTCAGTTAGGCAGAGCGACTGATTCGTAATCAGTAGGTCCGCAGTTCGAATCTGCGTTCCGGCACCATGTTCCTCACAGTTTTATTGAACAACCAAGTTCAACGGGAACTATTACTTCAGTTGTAACGAAAAATCGTGAGCTTTCACGTCTTTTGTGAGAGTACCCAGAGAAATGTAGTCGATCCCAGTCTCCGCAACCTCGACGATATTCTCTAGATTAATTTGACCAGAAGCTTCGAGCTCGATTTCAATACCGTGGTCTTTGTGGTATTTTTTTACTAAATCGACAGCGTGTTTGGTATCTTCTATGGTAAAGTTGTCTAGCATGATCCGGTCAGGTCTACCCCGTAGCGCATCATGTAATTCGCTTAGGGTCTCCACTTCAATTTCCAGAAAGACACCGGGTTCAGCATTCCTTGCTCGTTGTATTGCACGTCGGATTCCACCCGCTGCATTAATGTGATTTTCCTTCAGCAAGAATGTATCCCAGAGACCAAACCGATGATTTTCTCCACCACCGACTTTAACGGCGTACTTTTGTGCGGCACGCCACCCTGGAATCGTCTTCCTGGTATCTAATATTTTTGCGCTCGTGTGGGCAATTCGAGTCACAAACTCCTTTGTTCTCGTGGCTGTGCCTGTTAACAACTGCAAAAAGTTAAGCATGGTTCTCTCGATGCGGAGCAATAAGTAACTTGGTCCAGATAGTTCTAACACGACTTGGTCAGGCTCAATTTGAGTACCTTCTTGTACGAGCCAGTGTGTCGTAATTGACAGATCAGTTTGCCGGCACGTTTCATTTACCCAGTCTTGACCGCATAAAATTCCATCATGACGAGAAAGAATGATAGCTTTACTATGCTGTTGAGAATCTACAATTGAATCATGAATATCACCTTGTCCAAAGTCTTCTTTCAGTGCTACGGCGACTTGGGGGGCAATCAATTCGTTCGGAACCCTCATTTAACCTCCGGTGAACCCTATTAATGAATCGAAAATTTGCGATTGGTGAAAGTCACCGGTTCGACAACGTTCACTTCGTTGAAAGCCCGAATTGCGACTCGCGGCCCGACGATACTCGAATCACTCTGATCGTGATCCACGCGATCTCACTCCCGCCCGGTGAGTTTGGTAATCACTATGTTCAAGCATTATTTACAAACACATTGGATGAAACAATTCATCCCACTTTCGCGGACTTGGTCAATGTCAAAGTATCTAGCCACCTCTATTTGACAAGAAAAGGTCTTCTGACCCAATTCGTACCGTTCAACAAACGCGCTTGGCATGCAGGTGAATCACGGTATCGTGGTCGCCGGAATTGCAACGACTATTCGATTGGTATTGAATTAGAAGGTACCGCAGATGTCCCCTTTACCGACTCGCAGTATTCTAATTTAGTCGATGTTATCTGTAGTCTTAGAGTAAAGTATGACGCGATTCCTCTGAGTGGAATTGTGGGTCACAATGAGATTTCTCCGGGTCGTAAGTGGGATCCAGGTCCCCAGTTCGACTGGCGTCGATTCATGGGTTTTATGCTTAATAAAAGGTCTAGTTAATCGGCCGTAGAGGTCATTGTCGACACAGTTTGAAACAACAATACTGTATATTCGAATATCATCCCAGAAATCCGTGAGTCTATAATCCACTACAACTTAAACCTGATTACCGGTATGCCCGAGAACACTTTTTTCACGGATGAAAATCCTCAAGAGACACGAGAGTGGCTAGAAGCTTTAGAGGATGTACTCTACCATACTAATGGTGTTAGGGCAGTGTATCTCCTAAAGCAATTAGCATCGCGGATTGCCTACAACGGTACACCATTACCAAAACTCACAACTCCTTATAGAAATACGATAACGGTTGAATCGCAAGAGCCGTTGCCCGGAGATGCATACATCGAACGACAGATTCGCAGTATTACTCGATGGAATGCTCTTGCGATGGTAGTGAGAGCAAACAGAAAAGATGGCGATCTTGGGGGGCATATTTCTACCTTTGCCTCGGCTGCAGCACTTTATGATGTCGGATTCAATCACTTTTTTCGAGGGCCTGACGAGAACGGTCTTGGTGATTTGATCTATTATCAGGGACACAGCGCACCGGGTATCTATGCGCGGTCCTTTATTGAAAGACGAATTGACGAAAGTAGACTCGACAAATTTCGGCAAGAGACAAGTGGCGAAGGGTTATCTTCGTATCCGCACCCACGGTTGATGTCTGACTATTGGCAGTTTCCCACCGTGTCGATGGGATTAGGTCCAATTCAAGCAATTTATCAAGCGCATGTCATGAAATATCTCGATTCGCGCGGTCTAGTACCGATGAGTGATCGGAAAGTTTGGGCTTTCTTGGGAGATGGAGAATGCGATGAGCCAGAGTCGTTAGGAGCATTGGCGCTCGCGGGAAGGGAACGACTGGACAATCTAATTTTTGTGGTCAATTGCAATTTACAGAGGTTGGACGGTCCGGTTCGTGGTAATGGTAAGATCATTCAAGAACTCGAAGGAGAGTTTCGTGGCTCCGGGTGGCATGTCATTAAAGTAATTTGGGGACGCTATTGGGATCCTCTCTTTGCTAAAGACAAAACCGGAAAGCTACAACAGTTACTAGATGAAACCGTGGACGGGGTATTCCAAAACTGTAAAGCTAAAGGTGCTCAATACACACGTAAAGAGTTTTTTGGTAAGTACCAAGAGACTAAGCAGTTAGTCGCCGATATGAGCGACGCTGAGATTGAGCGATTAAATCGTGGTGGTCACGATCCATTCAAAATCTATGCTGCCTATCACAGTGCGATTCAACAGCAGGGAAAACCTACCGTGATTCTCGCCCATACCGTGAAGGGATATGGCATGGGTGATGCAGGTGAATCGGAAAATAAAACTCATCAAGTCAAGAAACTCAATAATGATGAATTGAAACATTTTCGTGATCGTTTTAATATTCCAATCAGTGATTCTGAATTGGAAAACGTCCCGTATTACCGTCCCCCTGAGGATGGGCCGGAACTAGAGTATATTCGTGCTCGACGGCGCGAATTGGGTGGTATGATCCCGACTCGCGTGGTTTCTGACGAACGGTTTAAGACGCCTGATTTGAGTACTTTTAAAGCTCAGATTGAAGGCACCGGGAAGCGCCAGATTTCGACGACGATGGTGTTTGTGCGAATTCTTGCGACGTTACTGCGCGATAAAGAATTTGGTGAACGAATCGTTCCGATTATTCCGGATGAAGCTCGTACATTCGGCATGGAAGGTATGTTTCGTCAATTAGGGATTTATTCATCAGAAGGGCAACTGTACGAACCGGTAGATTCTGAAGAGTTAGCGGCTTACCGAGAATGTGAAACTGGACAGGTGTTGGAAGAAGGCATTACCGAAGCTGGATCTATGTCAGCTTGGATCGCCGCAGCCACTTCCTACAGTACTCAGTGTTACACATTAATGCCTTTTTACATCTTTTATTCGATGTTTGGTTTTCAAAGGGTGGGAGACTTAGCTTGGCTTGCCGGCGATGTCCAAGCACGGGGCTTCTTGTTAGGTGCAACTGCTGGTAGAACGACATTGAATGGAGAAGGATTACAACATCAAGATGGCCATAGTCACGTGTTGTCTAGCACAATTCCTTGTTGTGTTTCTTACGATCCTAGTTTCGCGTACGAACTCGCGGTAATTATTCGCGAGGGTTTTCGTCGAATGTTCACCGAATCAGAGAATGTTTTCTATTACATCACACTGATGAACGAAAACTACACCCACCCACCCATGCCGGAAGGTGTAGAGGAAGGGATCATTAAGGGAATTTATCTTTATAAGACCTTTGGAGATCAAAATCGGACGACTGGAAAAGTTGTAAATTTACTTGGAAGCGGAACAATCATGTTGCAAGTGTTACAGGCTGCTGAATACTTAGTTGAGCAGTACGATGTAACAGTGCACGTTTATAGTGTAACCAGTTTCACTGAATTATCTAGAGAGGGTGCTTCGGTCGAGCGTTGGAATCTCTTGCATCCTACTGAAACGCGGCGCCTTTCGTACGTTAAAACCGTTTTGGATAACAACTTCCCTACGATTGCAGCGACGGATTACATGAAGTCACTAGCCGAATCAATTCGCGGATTTTTCGATGCGCCTTATCGGGTGCTAGGTACCGACGGTTTTGGAAGAAGTGATACTCGGGCCATGTTGCGAAAACACTTTGAGGTCAATGCGGCTTATATCACCGTCGCTGCACTGTATGAACTAGCGCAGGTAAATGCAGTTAAACAGGAAGAAGTTGCACAAGCGATAGGCAACCTAAACCTTGACCCAGAAAAAATAGACCCACGAGAACTATGACTTCTACTACTGTTGAAATCCCAGACTTAGGCGATGTTGAAAATGTTGAAGTGATTGAACTTTGTATCAGCGAAGGTGTTGCAATTGAACAAGGCGATCCACTCATTGTTCTTGAATCTGAGAAAGCGTCGATGGAAGTACCCGCGCCGGTATCTGGTGTGATTGAGAAAATATTGGTTCAACTAGAAGCAAAGGTAAGTTCTGGAGATCCGATCGCGATTATTCAGGCAGCAACAACAGATGCATCGGTGGAAGTCGAAAAAGTGGACGCAGAAAGTGTCGAAGCAGAATTGCCTGAACCTGTAGAAACGCCAAAAGTTCCGCAGCCTCCTGCCACACCGCAACCTCCCGAGATCCCTGAGTCTACAGAGAAAGTGATTTCGCCAA
The DNA here is from genome assembly GCA_009845835.1 of Gammaproteobacteria bacterium. Lineage (GTDB taxonomy): Bacteria > Pseudomonadota > Gammaproteobacteria > Pseudomonadales > Azotimanducaceae > Bin55. Next base: position 9,187 of record VXYV01000040.1, read on the forward strand.
CTACTACTACGACTACCTATGAAACAAGAACAACGAGTTCTAACCTATATGCAGGACCGGCAGTTCGTAAACTAGCGCGCGAACTTGGCGTGGACCTAGGGCAAATCACAGCCACAGGTGATAAGGGACGGATTCTCAAAGATGATGTTAAAGCTTACGTTAAGCGGCGTCTTGTTCAGTCCGCTTCAACTGGAACTGGCATGGGGGTTGAACGGATTCAGTTGCCGGATTTCACGAAATTCGGTGAAGTCCAGGTGGTGCCTCTCTCGCGTATTCGTAAGCGGGCCGCACAGAATTTACATCGTAGTTGGTTGAATGTGGCACATGTCACTCAGCACGACGAAGTCGATGTGACCGAACTTGAAACATTTCGCCAAGAATTGAATCAACGCGCGGCAAAGCAAGACCGGTTAACTCCGTTACCGTTTATCCTTAAAGTTTGTGCGGTTGCACTGCAGACTTATCCACAGTTCAATTCATCTATTGATCCGAGTTACGACCATTTGATTCAAAAGAAATACTATCACTTGGGTGTCGCGGTTGACACAGAGGACGGTTTAGTCGTCCCGGTTGTGCGCGATGTTGATCAGAAAGGTATCGTAGCGATCTCGCGCGACGTAAAACGACTTGCGTCGCTCGCAGTTGAGAAGAAATTACTCCCCGACGACTTTTCGGGGGCAACCTTTACAGTGTCGAGTCTTGGATTGATTGGTGGAACTGGATTCACACCTATCGTGAACGCGCCGGAGGTGGCGATTCTTGGGGTTGGCCGGTTAACTACACGACCGATGTGGATCAAGGGGGCAGTTTCTCCAAGAAAGATGCTGCCACTATCATTGTCCTACGATCATCGGGCGATAAATGGAGTGGAAGCTGGTCGTTTTATGCAGTTTTTGCGAGAACGACTAACCGAAATTCGCGAACTCTTACTTTAGTTGCTCATTAGTTGGGAATAGGAATTGGACCTAGTTCCCGAGGAACGTTATATCCTTTTATAACAGTTGGTCTTTCGGCGATTAACCGATACCATCGCTTTAGATTTGGAAACTTAGACCAGTCAACGTTGTGCCATTCCCACCGCGAGATCCAAGGCCACGTAGCAATATCAGCAATACTATATGACCCAGCTAAATACTCATGTTCGGAAAGTCGCCGGTCGAGTACACCATACAGACGTAATCCTTCCGTCCAATATCGGTTTTCGGCATAGTCGGATATACCCTTGTTGAACTGTAGAAAATGATGAACTTGGCCGAGCATCGGACCGACTCCACCCATTTGCAGCATTAACCATTCCAGGGTCGTTATGGGATCATCTCCAAGCAACGAGTTGTGTTTTTGGGCTAAGTAGTAAAGAATCGCACCGGATTCCATAACTGATCGACCAGAGGTGCGTTCGACTATCGCTGGGACTTTGTTATTTGGACTGATTTTTAGAAACTCAGGGTCAAATTGTTCGTCCTTACCAATGTTGATCGGATGAACTGTATAGTCGATACCCAATTCTTCTAAAGCGATAGAAGCTTTAATCCCATTTGGTGTAGACCAGGTGTATAAATCAATCATAGTGTTTTCCGTATGGTTTTATTCTTTTAGGGGACGCCAAATTTCTTCCGTTTCAGCGATTGCACGGCTCAGAACGAACAAGTAATCTGATACACGATTCAGGTAGGCACCGATACCGGATTCTCTGAGTTTTTCATCTGCATAACGCCAAAATACGCGCTCGGCGCGCCGAACCGTTGTACGGGCTAAATGAGTAAATGCCGCTGCTTTACCACCACCGGGTAACACGAACTCTTTTAGCGGTTCAAGTTTCGCATTCAATTCTTTAATGCTCTCCGTCACGTGTTGAGTCTCTCTTTGCCAATACGGTTGTATTACTTCTGTGGCTAAGGCAGCGCCGACATCGAAAAGTCTAGATTGGATTCGCTTTAGTTCTTCTATGAAAGGTGTGTCGATATATTGCACCAGAACACCCACTACGCTGTTGGCTTCGTCGAGGACTCCAACTAATTCCAGAATGTCGTTGCCCTTATAGATAGAGTGTTCGAAAGTTAATCTAGTCGAACCCTGGTCTCCAGTTTTGGTGGTTACACGAGTTATACGATTCGGCATTTTAGGGGGGACCCACATAAATCCTTTCAAGTTCCTCGCCTTTTCATGATGCGGTGGATGGGCCACAATAATAGTAGAACCGGAAGAATTACGACAGACGTTAGGATGAAAAATAGAGCCCAGTTATCCCCCAAACCTTCAACGAGAAATCCACTAAAAGACGCGAGTGTTGTTCTCCCTAAAGTTCCGAGTGAAGCCAGAGCTGCATATTGTGTCGCTGAATGGACTCTGGATGTGTAATGTGTGATGAAGCTGACGAAGGCTACTCCTGCAATTGCACCTGATATACCATCGAGAATGGTCGTCCATAAGTAAAGAACTTCACTGGGCATTCCATGTTTGGTGGCGTTGATGGCGATCCATGCAAACATAATATTTGTTGCTGACATTCCTAAACCGGATATTACTAACGTGGGGAGAATTTTGAATCGTGCAACGAAGAATCCTGCAACGATCGTGGTACCAACTGTGATCAGTGTTCCTACCCATTTCGAATATGTACCAATCTGAGGCGCAGTATATCCGATGTTTTCATAGAACACAATGGACATTTTGCCTAAGAATGCTTCGCCAAGTTTGAAGGAAAAGACAAAAGCAAGAACTAGTATGGCTAACGCAAATCCGTTTCGTTTAAAGAACTCAATCAACGCTCCAAAATGTGTCTTATCGAGAAGATCAAAAAAACGTTTGATGGGTTCTCGCGGCAAACGTTCAGGTTCTCCAAGTCCAAAACCTACAGTCACGGCTAGTAGAACAAAAATCAAAGCCAATCCTGCATATACCATGTTCCAACCTATCCCTTCTACCAACCAAAATGCTAGTCCAGCGATGAAGCCAAATCCGACCCACCATCCCGCAACTTCCATTGATGCAGCTAAGGAGACGAGACGGGTTTCGGTTGTTTTAATGATGTTGATTCGATAGGCTGCTGTCACGATGTCTAGGGTAGCGGAAGTCCAAGCGATTACGAACAAGAAGATCGCGAATAAAAACAACACTGCAGTTTCATAAACAGGAAGAAACGCGATAGAACTTAAAAATGCTGATTGTTTAAAGAATGACTTCTCTGGTTCAAAGATAACAAAAAGGCTAATGCAGACTGTTGCCATCGCCATTACAGTTAAACAAAGGACTAACCATGACTTCCAGTGACCGATACGGTGGAGCCACGGGATTCGAATATGGTCTACTCCCGGTGCCCACAACCAATTGACCGCGTATCCAAATCCTAGCAAGCCAAATAGTCCTATCGTACTTTTTTTAATATCTAGACTAGCTAACCATAAATTTTGAACTGAGGACCAGACTGCCAATGGATAACCGGAACAAAATCCCAATAGGAATATCCATAGCATCCGTACATCACAGATCAGTTTTAGGACTTCCCATAATGATTGTGTTCCTTGTTTTGAAGGTTTTACCGCGTTAGGATCGCGATTTTGAGTCGGCTTGGTGTTCAAGTTAAAGTTCCGTTATCGTGTCGATAGATTCAAATTCAATTCATCCTGTGAGACACTGTTTCAAAGCTATCTTTTTGCAAATTTCTCGCAAAATTTACGAATGTTTAATTTTTTTGTCGATTTTGACTTGAAAATTTTAACTTCGTCCTTACATAGTAGAGGAATTAGCACTGTCAACCCGAGAGTGCTAAAATTATTCATTTAATTTTGGAGACATTCATGAATATTAGACCACTACACGACCGAATCATCGTTCGGCGTCTAGAAGAAGAAACTACCTCTTCCGGTGGAATCGTATTACCCGATACGGCCTCCGAAAAACCGAGCCAAGGTGAAGTACTCGCTATCGGTCCAGGAAAGACTGATGACAATGGTGTCACACACGCGGTTAGCGTGAAAATTGGTGATCGGGTAATTTTCGGCCAATATGGCGGGAATACGGTCAAGTTTGAAGGTGAAGAACTGTTGATTTTAGCCGAAAACGAAATTTTTGGCGTAATCGAGTCTTAATCGCACTAGAACCTATAAGGAGAAAATAATATGAGTGCAAAAGAAGTCAAATTTGCCGACGAAGCTCGAGCAAAGATGTTGTCTGGTGTCAACGTTTTAGCTGATGCGGTAAAGGTCACTCTCGGCCCCAAGGGACGAAACGTGATTCTGGACAAGTCATTTGGGGCACCTACTGTTACCAAAGACGGAGTCTCAGTGGCCAAGGAAATAGAACTTAAGGATAAGTTCGAAAACATGGGCGCCCAAATGGTCAAAGAAGTTGCTAGCCAGACCTCGGATGAGGCAGGGGACGGTACCACTACTGCTACCGTGCTAGCGCAAGCGATCTTGGTTGAAGGCCTTAAGGCAGTCGCTGCAGGTATGAATCCAATGGACCTCAAACGTGGGATCGACAAAGCTGTCGGCGCGGCCGTTAAAGAAATCAAAGCGTTATCCACGCCGTGCGAAGACTCAACGTCTATTTCACAAGTCGGTACAGTGTCAGCTAACAGCGATACATCCGTAGGCAGTATCATCGCCGAATCAATGGAAAAAGTTGGCAAAGAAGGTGTGATCACTGTCGAAGAAGGCAGTGGCCTGGAGAACGAACTTGATGTCGTCGAAGGGATGCAATTCGATCGCGGGTACCTCTCGCCCTACTTTATCAATAATCAAGATTCGATGTCGGCTGATCTCGAAGATCCGTATGTGTTACTCTGTGACAAGAAGATTTCGAATATCAGAGACATGATCCCGATATTGGAAAATGTAGCCAAAAGTGGGAAATCGTTGATGGTTATCGCTGAAGACATTGAAGGCGAAGCATTGGCGACGCTTGTGGTTAACAACATGCGTGGGATTGTCAAGATTTCGGCAGCGAAAGCGCCGGGTTTTGGTGATCGTCGCAAAGCTATGTTAGGAGACATTGCGATTCTTACTGGTGCGACCGTAATTTCTGAAGAAGTGGGTCTCACTTTAGAAGGAGTCACCTTAGACGACCTGGGTACTGCTAAGCGGATCACGAGTACCAAAGAAAATACGACGATAGTCGATGGCGCCGGTGAAAAAGAAAAGATTGAAGGTCGGATTAAACAAATTCGACAAGAGATCGACGATACAACCTCTGATTACGATCGTGAGAAGTTGCAGGAACGACTTGCTAAGCTAGCAGGTGGTGTTGCCGTGATTAAAGTTGGTGCGCCTACGGAAATCGAGATGAAAGAAAAGAAAGCACGCGTCGAAGACGCTTTGCACTCTACTCGTGCGGCTGTTGAAGAAGGAATAGTCCCTGGCGGTGGTGTAGCCTTGATTCGTGCTTTGCAAAAGATTGATTCTTTGACTGGCGAAAATGAAGATCAGGATACAGGTATCAAGATCGCGCTTCGAGCAATGGAATATCCACTCCGACAGATCGCTCAAAATGCTGGTGGTGAACCAGCTGTAGTAGTCGACAAAGTTCGAGAACTCGAGGGTAGTCACGGGTTCGATGGAGCGACTGGTGAATATGGAGACATGATTGCTCTCGGTATACCGGATCCAGCTAAGGTTGTACGTTCGGCGTTACAGTCGGCAGCGTCGGTAGCTGGATTGATGATTACCACTGAAGCCATGGTAAGCGAATTGCCGGAAGATAAGCCCGCCGCACCGCCGGGTGGTGGAGGAATGCCAGATATGGGCGGCATGATGTAAATTCAAAACGTTCATGATGTACACAAGTGGGATCCGTTGGGATCCCACTTTTTTTATTTGATATTCACATCAAAGTGGCCAAAAAATGCTAGATCGCCAGTTGTACTAATTCGTTTCGTGTTTGGTGCGACGTTTTAAAGCCTAATTGCATTACAATTAAGTATCAATATGACAGTTCGCTCGAAGTGAATTGAAAGAGTTTCTTACTTCGCAATTCCAATTACAGAGTGTCATGGATTGAAGAGTTTATGGATACATAAAGATCTAGACTATGAAACAGATGGTTCACGATAAATTCATAAATTTGCTAGGTAAATCTTCTTGCCCTACCGAAGCCTGTTTAGCTGTATTGGAGGGTGAATACACGACCTCACAGATGAAGGAAGCTGTATCCTCGATTGGTCGAAAACGAGATGCTAACAATATTCCTATTCTCTTGAAGTATGCAAAGCATTTCAATCCTGAAGTATCTATGCAAGCTATTCGTGGTCTCCTCGTCTTTAAGACCGACAATCGTGTAAGTGAGTTTCTTACCTCACTTGTAGAACATCCAAATGAAATGATCAGGGACATTATTCATAAGGAAACACGCGGACCGAGCAATCAAGAAAATAGGGACCACTCGACTTGCCCGGAGTTCTTAAAGAACACTCTGGTTCAAGGAGATACGTTACACATTCTCGACTATGTACCAAAAGATTCGATCCATCTTACATTTACATCTCCTCCTTACTATAACGCTCGAGAATACTCTACATACTCAAGTTATTCGGAGTATTTGGATCTTTTAGAAGCAACTTTCAAAAAGTTGATTCATGTTACTAAAGAGGGAAGATTTTTTGTTCTGAGCACATCACCTGTCATAATTCCACGAGCAGGCAGAAAGTATTCAAGTAGAAGGTACCCGGTACCTTTTGACATACATGCTAGATTAATGGAGATCGGTTGGGAGTTTATTGACGATATAGTCTGGGTTAAACCTGAAAAGAGTGCAAAGAACCGAATCTCAAACTTTAACACGCACCGAAAACCGCTAACCTACAAACCGAACTCTTGCACTGAGTACCTCATGGTGTATAGAAAAAAGTCTCACAATTTGTTAGACTGGAACTTGAAGCAATATAACGAAGAGATAACTGCTCAAAGTTTAGTTGATGATTCATTTTCGCGGTCAAATGTGTGGCAGATTGCGCCTCGTTCAAGTAAAGTACATTCTGCTGTATTTCCTATTGAACTCTGTAGGCAAGTTATCAAGCTCTACTCGTTCAAGAATGATCTTGTATTCGATCCTTTCGCGGGAAGTGGAACGCTAGCAGTTGCTGCCATCGAACTTGATCGACACTATTTCATGACGGAGAAGTGTGAGCAATATGTAGATGCTATTTCCGAACGACTCAGTAGTAATTCGCTGTTTCCAAAAAGCCTTCGACGATACAACACGAACGAATTCAAGCAAAAAATATCTGTGAATGGAATCTCTAACAATGACGGGGCATCTTGATATCTAACCAAGAATTGCAGATCAGACGATGCATTGAATTAATCTTGCGAGGTGAAAATCATCGAGAAATCCTTGATGACTAGATAACGCGAATGTTTCTCGTTGACGCTGTGGAAATGCTTTCGGAAGTAGTGATCCGTAGCACGGACAAGGAGTCTTTCGATTTAGACTGGTATAAAAAATCGTTTATCGAAGACGAAGTGAAAAAGGAACGACAGGCCGCCCACGGTGGGACTTCCATTAAATCTATTAGTAACAAAAGAAAAACTACCAAAAAATCGGTGGTTCTTGAGGAGTCTTTACGATCTTTTGAAGCCGTTCGAAACATTGTAAATGAATTGTCTGATACTGAGTTAAGTTTGAAGTTGTCGATAGAACGAAGAAACGTTAAAACCAGTATGAATTTAAACGAAAGCTTGGTTCTCATCAACGCCCTTGCTCTCCGTAGAAATCAAATACGTGGAGGTCGTTGGTCAAGTTTTGGTAAGCGTGTAGAACAACCGTTACTTATAGCGATGTGCAGAATATTTAAAGTTCCGCCTGCGAACTACTTATGTGGCGAACGTAAGGGGCTAAGGGAAGTGGATTTTCATTACTTGACCGAAGTGGAAACCGGTTAAAGTGCGAAGTTAAACTTATGGGAAGGGGTAATCCCGAAGGGGCTGATTCACTTTACGCTAGAGATACAAATGTATTTATAGCTGGCACACTGTCTAAAACTAACATACAACAACTTGACTATGAAGGTAGAGAGTGGGTCGAATTGAGGCAACCTTTTGGATTTCTTCGATTTGGCGACGTTCTAAAACGTCTGCAAATTCCTCACTCACCAGTTACGGTAAGAGGAACAGAACTAGAGAAATTGATTCATCGGTCAGTTACTGACATAGAGGTCGACGATACTGAATTCGACTGAATTTCTAGCATAGTCGGTTCAATCTTGAGAGTTTGTTTAGAGCGTACTCGACGAGAATTCTTCTGTTAAGACCATCACGTTTTCATCTAACGTGCTTATTCCTCGTAGTCTTTTACCGCCACCAAACGCCATCTGCTACAAGCGTCTCAAATCCACCGATGATCATGCGAGATTGGTCAAATAATGCCGGAAACTCCATCTCTTGTGCCATTTTGCAAAACTGTTGCATTGCCGCATCTCGTTCCTTTTTCGACGACCACACAATGTATGCAAAGCAAACCGATTCATCGTCTTGACAGTCAACAGCTTTTTGAAAAGAAACAGAACGGTTTGGGGGAAATTCGTCTCCCCAGCATTGTACCCAGGAAAGAGCTCCTAGGTCTTTAAAGATCGAAGCAATTTTCTGAGAGTGTTTACGGTAAGCTTCTTTGTTCTTGTTTGGAATGGGAGTGATGAATCCATCGACATATGTAGTCATATGATGTGTTCCTTGGCGAAAAAGTGTAAATAGAGGGTGCCGCGAAAACTATGAACTAGTCGCTACTTTATTACCCGTAAAGAAACGACTAACGTTATCTATAACTAGATACAGGCATGGCAAAATCAGCAATGATCCGATCGTCGAAGCAACTAATCCACCAATTATGGTTAAAGCCATCGGCTGTCTTAGCATCGCACCTTCACCACCACCAAAAAGTAGTGGAAATAGCGCGAGAACTGTAGTCAATGTAGTCATTGTGATAGGACGTAAACGAATCCCTGCGGCTTCGGACAAAGCAGTGATGCGATCTTTCCCGTCACGCATTAGTTGTTTTGCCGTCGAAATCAACAGTACAGCATCGTTGACGGCAACACCCGATAAGACAATCATTCCGAGCATCGCCATCATTCCGATAGGTGCTCCGAATGGAGTTAACGTCGCTGCAACACCTACCAAGGCAAGCGGAATCGCATACAAGATTGTTATTGGTTGTAATAGCGATTCGAAAGTTCCTGCCAATACCATCAGCACGAGAATGAGTGCGAGAATACCAGCTAATCGTAATTCCCCGAACGTGCGTTCTCGTTCCGCTTCCTCTCCCCGTAGTGAGGCAGTCATACCTGGTGGTAAAGACTGTTGCGTCAGGATCTGACGGACCGCAGCGACTGCTTGCGGTTGCGTGACATCTTCGTTTAGTAACGCTGTGATTTGAGCAACTAACCGTTGATCACGTCGATAAATCTCGCGCGCTCCTTGTAGCTCTTTGAATGTAGCAACTTCACCGACTGAAACGCGTTGTCCTGTCGGAGCATTAAAAGTTAAATCGGTGAGTTGATCACGTAACGGTGTTTTGGTACGCAAATTAATCGGGTACTCTTCATCACCGATGGTCAAGGAGGTTACTCGACTGCCCTCCAAACTTGATTCGATCACACCTGCCAGACTGTCTACCGTTACGCCCAGTGCTTCCGCGATAGGCTTTCTTAACTCGATAACAAGTTCTGGTGGGCCACCTTGAAAGGACGAACGCACGTTCCACAACTCTGGTAGTTCAACTAATTCATCATATAAGCTTTCAGTAACACTTCTAATGTCGTGGATAGTATTTCCAGCTACTTCAAGCACTACAGGAGCACTTTTGGTGTTGAGAGCATCGCTTAAGGCCGATTTGTTGAGTTCCCACTCTATATCAGTATTCGGAATCACATCGAGTTTTTCAGCAAGTTCCGTAGCATAAGCACGTCCAGATGGACCATCCTCTTTCGTTCGAACGGTTAGACGCCCTGTATTTTCTTCGGTCAGCTCTTGACGAATGATTCGATTGTCGTCAGGTAGTTTACCAATTTCCGCAAGTGTCGCTTCTACATACTCTGCAGATCCTTCGCGAATCGTAGAATCGATACCGGCAATAACACTTATGGTAGAGTCTACAGTCTGGCCACTAGGACCGATTACCCGAATTGAAAATTGTTTTGGATCTGAGGGTGGTAGGAGTTCAGTACCTAGTTGTAGTAAAAACCATATTGCACCGGTAACACAGATAGCAGACAGGAATACGATCAACGTAGGTACGCGTAAGAAACCGCGAACCACAGCCTCAAGTCCGCGACGAACCGCAGGTACTTTTTCTTTAATCACGGCACCGGACGAATCCAATTTTGGTTGACCGAGAAACCACCGTCCTAAGGCAGGAATCAGAAAGACAGCGACAAGCAGTGAAGCAACTAAAGATACTACCACTGTAAACGCAATACCATCAATCAATCGAGCGGCGAGACCTTGAACAAAGAAGATAGGTACGAAGACCACACAGGTTGTTAACGTACTCGCTGTTATAGCTCCGGCTACCATACCGGTTCCTTTCCGGGCTGCAACTGCTGGTTCATGTCCTTCTCGTACCTGCCGATACATTGATTCGACCACAACAATGGCATTATCGACGAGCATACCCGCACCAAGCGCGAGCCCACCTAATGTCACGATGTTCAAACTATATCCACCAAAATGCATGAAGAATATCGCGGCGAGAATAGATACAGGAACAGCGGTACTCACAATAAACGTAGCACCGAACGAGCGTAGAAAGATGGCTAACACAAGAATGGCCAATACAATGCCGAGAATGGCGGCTAACTGTAAATCCTCCATGGCATCTACGACGAGAGTAGCGTTGTCGGTTATGGTAAATACTTCGACACCAGGTAAATCTTCACTGATACCAGAAAGTGCCTTGGTAATCGTTTGCGAAACCGTAACGGTATTGGCATCGGCTTCTTTATAAATGGAAATACCGACTCCTTCATTACCGTTTACTAATACAACATGATCTTTGTCCTGTTCACCCGGAAGTACGTCCGCTACGTCTTTTACGTATATGGCTACCCGCGAACCGGTTTGCGACTCGACATATTTGACTATGACACTTTCGATGTCAGAGACACTTTCGTAACGCGATCTGCCACGTACGGTGTACACAGCATTTTCGTCCTCGATGGTCCCGGCTTGAATATCGGCATTTTCTGCTTCGATACGAGCTTTTATCTCTTCAATAGAAATACCGTATTCATCAGCTCGATACTGATCAAAATTCACACGAATTTCACGTTTTCTACCGCCGGTAACTCGAACCTCCGCTACACCTGGTAAAGTTTCCAAAGTAGTACCTAATTGCCGTTTGGCAATTTGTCTGAGTTCGATCAAATCAACCTCATCTTCCGGCGCGAGTAAGCCAAGTACTAAGATGGGATCTTGGGTTGGGTCGAACCGGCGAACAATCACGCTATCGACAAGAGGATCACTTTCCAAACTACCAACTGCTTTCTGAATGTCGATCAAACTGGTATCGAGATTAGCCGTCCAATCAAAATGCACGGTTGCGATTAATTTGCCGGTTCGGGCGACTTGTTCAATTTCGCGAACCCCTTGCACCGTGAAAACTTGCTGTTCAATCACTTCGCCATATAGCCTCTGTATTTCGACTGGTGGTCGAGTACCTGCACTAACAGCTACGACAACAGTGGGACTATGTAGATTGGGCAGTAAGTCGACGGGTAACCGATTAAGTGCTAGATAACCTACAAGGGCGACTGCGATTGCGGACACACAGATCGCAATGGGTCTACGGGTGGCAAGACCCGCTAACGTTTCGAAGAAGTTCACGAATCGTTGATGACTTTAACGCGCGTATTGTTCCACAATGAGCCGAGTGAACCGATTGCTATTCGATCACCAAGTTTTACTCCTTCAATCACTTCGCGCTTCTCGTCGTCGGAGAGCCCTAACTGGACCTCTTGCATTTTTACCATTTGCCCGTCGATTAGGAAAACAACTTTTTTGTTATCACGCGTTGCCACACTTTCGTGTTTTACGACCGGTACGTCAATTCTCTGTTCGGTAATGATTTCGACTTCAATGAACATACCGGGTCTAAGCATTCCATCTTTGTTAGGTACTTCAATCACGGCTTGAAATGTACGAGTTTGTTCATCGACTGTGGGAGAAATTCGGGCAAGCTTTCCGGATACATTTAGATCTTGGTTACCATAGTAGCGGACTCTCACTTCTTGCCCAATTTCGATATCAATTAGGTCGCTTCCCAAGAGGTCGACATAGGCTTCTAAAGTGTCGAGCGGGGCTACTTGTGCTACTAAAAAACCGTTCCCAATTAATTGCCCATCGGCTAGTGAAATATTTTTTTCGTCGCGAGCTAGGATAAGTAACACACCACTTCTAGGAGTAACAATCTCAACATTTTTCTCGTTGAGAATGGTTCGTTCGTAGTTTAACTTGGCGGTTTCATAGTTGGCTTCAGCGGTAAGGTATTCAGCTTCAGGGATTGCACCTTGTTCCCAGAGTTCAGACTTTCGTTCGAGTTCATTTTTGGAGTTCTCATAGTTCAGTCGCGCCGATTCAGCACCAATGTGAAGACGCGCTTCCTCACCGAGGATGCGGCCAATCACGTCGCCTCCGTTAACGAATGTACCTTCAGTAAGCCGATTACCATTAGCGTCTCGTTCTAAATACAATCGACCTGGAATTTCGGATCGTACAGCGATACTCTCCCGGGCACGTAAATTACCCGTTGCACGTACCACATTTTCGACGGTTCCGTTTTCGACTGTGACAGCTTCAACGGGAACTCGATAGTCGAGTTGCGGGACTGGTGGAGGTGAACCACAACCCGCCAAGAATAGCGAAATGCAGAGGCAGGTGAATAAGGCACCTTTATAAATGATATTCGGTGTATATTTCATTTTTTGTTACTCTGTTTCTGAAAGGTAAGTCCAGCGGATTGCATCGGCGATCACATTACCCTCACTGGTAACTGTGAGTACGACCGGACCACTGACTAGTTTGAACTCGCCGATAGGTACCCAACCAAATTGTTCTACTCGACCAACTTCGAGATCCGTTTCGATTGTTCTTGTATCGTTTTCAATGTTGAACAATAGTTTGTCCATTCTTTCATGCTGTATACGGTTTGAATCGATACTTCTTGTACTTGTTGTCGCAGTACCTACTGTCAAACTAAAAGAAACCGAATAAGAACGGCTGGATTCAATTTGACCTGAGCCCAGATAGTAGTCTAGCCTCCAGGTCCCTGATCGTTCTATCGTTGTTTCAAACCGGGCAGGTGTCTTTTCCCCAGAGCCAGTATATTGCACTGCCGTTCGACGATATCTACCAAAATGCTTGTCATTGGAATCCCTATACCAAACGTTTTGTCTTCCGTTTGGAGATATGGGTAACCCATAATCCGCTTCGTTAAGTTCAAGTTCGCCTGCCAAGTTCATTAAAAAACGAACAAATCCTGGCTCAACCGGTTCCGATTCTGAGCGGGGCATCTGTTCGACTGAAAAGCCAGCATCAAGATCATCAACAATAATCGTATTTTGTGGAAACGGTGTCCAATCTATTGGTAGCACTTGCGGTTGAGGAGGGATTTCAGCGATTGTGTAATCTTCCAATTTCGGTATTGTAAGACTGATTGTTCGGCGGTTATATGACAAGTAAGGATTAATCTCGATGATATTTGGTGGGGATTCGGTGTGAATGGCGATTTGAAAAGCGTCGTTACCTCGTACCCTGATTGGTCCTAAGACTGGTCGTCGTTCGAGCACATTGTCAGAAGTGTTGAAACCTGCCCATACTCGGATTGCACCTGGGACCGATTCACCATTCCAAATTTTAAATTTGGTTTCGTACACTGAATTCATGTCCTCGTCGTTTTCGAGTCGTGTTGTCGAGGGATCGCTCACGAAAAAACCAGGTAGTGCCGTTTTGGTTAACCAATTGCCAATCACGCCATCAATTTCCCAACCTCGTTGTGAAGCCAATGATCTCAGTTCATCATAAGAGAAATTAGTACCTTGGAATTTGTCAATCAAGTCTGCAAGCAATTGGATTAGTTGATCCTCCCCCACGACTTCTTGCAATGCAGTTATGACAGCGTTACTTTTAGCGATAAGGATGTGATAGGCGTGTTGAGGATCGGATCGATAGTCTAATTCAAGCAAAGGGGTATTTTCAATGGATTCCCAAGTCTTAAACGAAGTGGTCCGACCTCGTAGGAGAGAAATGTCGGTAAATCCTTGGAACAAGCTTAGATTTCGAGTGATTGTTGGGACAGAAAAGTAATCTCTGTCGTCGACGATGACATCGGCTACTAGTTCTTGAAGAAGGAAGTCGAGGGGTATAGCTCCGAGTTCGTGCGGGTTCGTTTGACATCTTAAAAATTGTTGTGCAAGTGCATTCAATACATTGCCTCCGAAGACAGCTCTTTGGTAATAGTTCTTTAAACTGATAAATACTTGCTCGGCTAGCTCTTCATCGGCAGCTTCACGTTCACGCCAATAATTGATAGTATTATCGAACCGCGCTGTAGGTAGAGTCGTCTCGCGTATCAAAGCCATACCGGGTTGACTTAGAACCGACTCCATTCGCCAACCTCCGCCATACACGCGGAGTCGACTCGGTACTTCAACAAAGCTGAAGAGTTCAAAAGGAAACTTCAGCCCCATCGATTCAGCTAGCTTGAGTCTTTCCTCACCCCATTCCCTCAACTTTGGTTCCAACGTCGCTAAGGATCGTATCATGCGTCGGTGTTTTTTACTATACAGAAATTCAAACTCAATCCCGTTAATCTCCATCTTTGCTTGTTCAAAGTTGGAAGCAATGAGAGCGACCGCCGGTACCGGACTACTTGGTTTAAATCGGTACACAGCACGTTTTTTGGTGGAAAGTTTTTCTCGATGTCCCGGTCCAGCTGCGATCCAATTCTTCGGCAAAGTCACTTGCAGATCAATGTTGAAGTAGTCTCTTGCGCGAACATCGAATTGATCTTCACTCACCGCTGGGCCCGCTGTCGGCAACCATTTGATGCCAGGTAGTAATGCAATGAAGTTTGGGTGAAAAATGGAGTATTCGTCACCTAACGCGCGAATGAAATTTATGGCATTGAAATAGTTTCGATCGATTCGAAGTACACTATCCAAATAAGCGAACCGCAAGTCAACTTTTCCTTGCGCGTTGATTTTTAGTTCGGTACCCGCGTTTGAAAAGTATTGTTTAGGTATCTTGAGTAAGCCAGCTTCAAACCGATAGTCGGATAACGTAGTCCCGTTTACTTCTAAAGTTTCGATCTTGTACCCAGGATTTAATGAAAACACTTCATACGCATTTGAATGATCTGAAATAGGTAGCACTTGAAGCTGGAGTTCTAATCGAATTTTGTTTCCTGGAAACACATCGACGTTTCCGGTGATCGTTTGAATGTCTGGTAGGTTAGTAAGCGATTCTAGGCTGTGACTACGCGCCCATTCACTTTCTAGTTTCTCGTCTTGACCAGCGAAATTACAAAGACTCACCAACATCACCACACCTAAAGCAACGGAACTGACGCCAATGACAGCATCACGCGCTTGCGTAGCTTCGCGTCTTACATAGAGAGCTGAAGCCACAAACATGAAGCCGGAAGCGATTAATAGTAATGCTACACGGTTGAAGAACATGCTTGAGTTCACGAAGAACGGTACGAGGTCAGAAGGAAACACTATAGCGCTTGAAGGAGTCAACGCTAGTTGTAGATCTAATGGTAGTCGAGACGCTAACCATTGCAGACCAAACATCAATCCCACCGAGAGAATCACGACTAGAAAACGCCACCGGACGAGCACGGCCAGTAATATAACAAGTGCTCCCCATATCGCAAGATTCGGGAGCACATCAAAAACCACAAAACTCAGGACGCTCCATATTTCGATCGGTTCGCCAAATCCAAACCCCGCGATTTGACTGACCGCACTATATAACACCACTAGGAAAAGGAAGATTAGCATTGGGATAGAGAACAACCAAATAACCCCGGCTAATCTACCGACGATTAGTTCAATGTTGGTTATTGGTCGTGAATCAAGTACTTCGTAAATACGGTTTTTAACGTCCCGAGTACGAATGTCAAAGGACAAAAAAATGATTCCGAGAGAAAAGAGCCCGATAAATAATGTACCCATAGCGGCTAGGATGTATCGAGGATTGTTTAATCCCGCAATGGGGTTTGTCGTCGATGCGGCCATAAAATTTACACTAGCACCAAGATATTGCCCGATAGAAATCAACAATGCGAGCACGATAAATACCCATGTTCGAACCATCCGTCGAACTTGTTGCATCTCCGCGCGCGCGACCGACAATATTGCGTTTATATTTAGCATCGCAGTTTCTTGAAACTATTGACTAGGGGACGTACTACTCGGTTCTTCACTTTCGACCTGAGCTTCATCTAATTTACCTCGCTCGGCCATGAATGCAAGATAAGCTTCCTCTAACGTTGGATTGTCAACGAGTTGTGCGTCGGTTAGCGAACTTCCCCGTTCTTTAGCAACAACTCGAAAAGTCACGTCATTTCCATCAAACGCGCGCGAAACAATTTCGTGTTTGCTTTCGAAGCTAGCGGCATGGTCGGTCGGGATAGTGACTTCGAATACCTTACCGTGAGCACGTTTAAGAAATAGACTAGGATCGCCTTGAAAGGCAACGGAACCGTCGTCAATGATGGCGATTTGGGAACAACCACTACCTAGATCTGCCACGATATGCGTGGAACAAAGAATCGTATGTTCTTGTCCGAGTTCGGTCATAACTTGACGAAATCGCATCCTTTCTTCTGGGTCTAAACCAACCGTTGGTTCGTCGACTACTAGTACTAACGGGTTGTGCACCATAGCTTGAGCGACTCCAAGTCGACGTACCATACCACCCGAAAGTTTTTTGACTTTTCGATCCGCGACATCGGCAAGTCCTACTTGTTCAAGTACTTCTGCAACACGTTTTTTTCTTTCTTTTCGATTTGTCATACCGGAAATTGCGGCGAGGGTATCGACAACTTCTTCCGTGCGATGTAGCCGCCACGCGCCAAATTCTTGCGGTAGGTAGCCAATGCATTTGCGTACTTGATGACACTCTTTAATGACATCGAATCCGCATACATGCGCCGAACCTTCGGTCGGTCGTAGCAAGGTACAAATAATCCGCATCAAAGTACTTTTACCGGCACCATTCGCACCTAACAATCCAAAAAAACCTGCACCTAATGAAAGGTTTACATCTTTCAGAACCATTTGATCCTTTTTGTAAGAATGCGAAACGCCAGAAACTGTGATGGCTGGCCCAGTCGAATTTGGTGGAGAATTGGTTAAATCAGTCACAGGAAACCTCTATATGTGAATTTGAAAATTGTAACTTTGGGAAAATAATTCAACTGGTGTTTTGGTTTTGTACATGAGAAATAGATTAGGACTTCGCAAACTGTGATGAATTGATATTGCTATCAGGCACATTTCGTGCCGTAAGTAAACAAACACCTCGTTGATGGCTTTAAACTGTGCTTGGTTCAACAATACTAGGGAATTTCTTGGTTTCGTATTTCAGTGCCAACGTCAGTTACGTTACTAAAATCTCCGGGATCCACTTCTTCATACTGTTTCAACCCCAAGTAAGGCCGTAGAACCGACACTAATATATAAGCTGGTCCGGTATCGATCAAGGCCACGACCAACTTAAACACATAACCAGAAGCGATCAGAACTACGAGCTGTGGCACTAAAGAACGATCGGCCTCTATGGGTAACGCTGCGCGTGCAAGGAAGTATGTAACCAGAATGACAGCAGTGGTATCGATCAACTGACTGACCAGAGTCGAACCATTATTACGCAACCATAGATGTTTTCCTTTGGTCAGTCTTTTCCAGAAATGAAATAGATGGACATCGCAAAACTGTGCGGTAAGGTAAGCAACCATCGACGCGGTCATGATCGCAAACGTCATAGTTCGGATCTCAAAAAATACCGGTTCTCGACCAGCGGCGTCACGAACTACATTCCCTAATTGATCGAATTCGTCTGGATTAGCACCGGGTAACACTCCTCCGAGCCACAGAATGAAAATGATCCAAATATTCACGATGAATCCAACCCAGACCATATCGGCGGCACGCTTTCTACCATATAGCTCACTAATCAAATCAGTACATAGAAAAGTAATCGGGTAGGGCAAAATTCCGACCGCTACCTGTAGTGGTATTTTGAATTCCATTATCGAGAAAGAGAGATCCAACCATCGACTAATTCCTACTAGATTCAGCATGGCTAGGGAACCAAGAAAAATACCCGATAGCAACAGGAACACTCGTTGTCGCCGAATTCGGTATTTCTCTTCTATTCGATGAGCTGCTACCACTCTTTTTGTCCTAAATTTGCATGAATGACACTACCATTGACAACTGGGTTCTGACCAACCCAAAAAATGGCTTCTGCGATTTCCTCAGGTGATACTAGCCGTCCAAAAGCTGTTCGTGCACCAAGTTGGACGAGGATTTCGTCAGGTGCGTTAGTACGCAGCATCGCCGTATCGGTGAATCCCGGACAAATAGCTGCAACGTGGACATCAGGGTTCGTGAGATCTTGGCATAATGATTTCATCATACCGAGTTGTGCATGTTTCGATGTGACATAGGAAAATGTGTTCGAGACTGCTTTTTCTGACAAAGTCGACCCGATAAAAATAACACTTGAGTTTTTACCCATCTGCGGAATGATCAAGCGATTTAAGGTATTCGCAGCAATAACATTGACCTGTAGTATTGCGCGTAACGATTCATCGCTAGTATCTAGGGCATTGTCTAGACTGAATTGCGCCGCGTTATGAACTAAGTGAATCTCTTTGTCATTGTCTGCGTTGAAATGTTCTGTTATGACGAGTTCGATTACACTTTGTAGCTCATGATTGGATAAATCAGCAGGATAACTATGCACTTGGTCAATTGGACAAGGACGACGCGATAGATTGATCACTTCAAACTTCGCTTGCAAAAACCGTTCAGCAGTTGCTAAGCCGATTCCACTACTTGCGCCAGTGACTAATAAGTACTTCATTGTTGGTTTGACCAAGTTACTGAAGCGTGTTCACTCGGACCCGAAGCGATCGACAAGGTAAATTGTTGTATTGACAATGAAGTAAATCGAGAATCCTCGAGTAATTGTTGCAAAAACCAACGCGCGAGTTCCTCTACAGTTATATTTCTAATATTTATCAGCACGACATCGCGCTTACAGAGGAGCATAAATTCATCTGCAAATTTTAGTCGATAGTGTTCGGTTTCTTCCATGATTTGAAGATAGGGCGACTGAGTAGGTATCAGTATATGTTCATCTAATCGTTCGCAGTGTTCTGCTAGTATAGATTTCAATATGTTATAGTCGAAGCACAAACCATTATCGCTTATCTTTCCCGTGGCTACAGCACGAACTCGATAATTATGACCGTGTAGATTCTCTCGGCGGTTTTTAGAGAATATCGTGAAATGAGCACAGGAAAAGTGCAACGATTCCTTGTGGACATTGATTTGTACTGATCCTGGCGCACTAGGTTTCACGGTTTGATGGTTTATGGCAAGTAATGGTTGATCTTTAACTACTTCTTGAGAACGATTGAACTCGTTTCAACCCAGAGAGTGTGCGAGAGAATCGTACTATTAACTCGCTTAAAACATGCTCAAGGATAAAGACCTAAAACGATTGTTGATCTCCAAGTTTAACTCAACCCCGTCAACCCGGAAGCAGTCTAGCAGGTCAACGTAGATGTCACCACATCCAATAAAATTCCAAAATTCTTCAGCCACTTTGAGTTCATGTTCAATATCGATCGTGCTTTGTAACGTCCACCGTTGATAGGGTTTAGGCTCTCATAGGGATTGTATGGGATACCAGCGAATGAGTGAATATCCGCTTCAGGGTTTTTCAACAGATAGATTGCAACCCAATCAAGTAACGTACGTTTTATATCTTTAAAACCACCAATATTGGGT
Source organism: Gammaproteobacteria bacterium (assembly GCA_009845835.1). Lineage (GTDB taxonomy): Bacteria > Pseudomonadota > Gammaproteobacteria > Pseudomonadales > Azotimanducaceae > Bin55. Next base: position 29,204 of record VXYV01000040.1, read on the forward strand.
TTTGCAGTTTTAATATCACAGAGATAAACCGATCCACTTTGGTTTTCTAAAAAAAGATCAGCCCGTACAGGTTTTAACGACTTCATTTTTCCTGATTGACAGACGGACCGGATCCGTTTGATGTCTGCGCACTTATCGGGTGCGGTGGCTTTCATGCTCAGTTCATTGAGTATGTCTTGTATCACTATTTGTGCCTGACTACTGGTTTGAGTACCAACCTCATATTCCCGTATAGCACGAAAATTTGTTTCTGCAATCAAATGAGCTATCGGTTCAAATATCTTGGTTCCAAAGGAGGTGTTTAGTGAATGAATGAAAGAAAATAATGCCATTCGGTCTTGGCCGATTAGGCGAGAATGAAACGGCATGTGTTGAGTTTCTGGCGAGTATGATTCCAGTTTTTTGACGACGCATTCTCGAATAATTTCTTTGACTTGTTCTTGTACTTTCGCGGATAACATTGATTTATCTTTCCTTCAAGTGAAAGATTGTTTCAGAATAAGCTCTTTCGCGATCCTTTTCCACTCGATTTAAAACGGGTCGCTTGAAAGTGTTTACGATTTGCATATGAGCTCGATCTGCGATTTTCGGATAAAGGTTAAATTTGTCGTTAGCTACAAGAAACACGTCGTAATCAGATTGAAGGTACTTTTTGTTGAACTGTAGAACCTCGGCAATTCCTTCCACATAGGAGTCGCGCGCTGCCTTGCTCTGACCTCGTTTTAGCGGGCCAATTTCAAATTGATCGTCGCGTTCAATTTCCAACATTTCATAGGCGTACGCGTGCTGCTCGTGATAGTCAATCACTCCAACATAAGGGGGACTCGTAAAAATACCACGACATTTTTGATGCGATACCAAATTTTTCAAGGAAGTGTTGAACGAAGATAATTGTCTGATAAGCTCGAGTTCGCGACTATCGCCGCGTAGACAAATCTGATGCGTTTTTGTACGCTTCTGGTCGAATTCTTGTAATCGTCTTAAGGTGTCTATCGAATATCTCTTCCACCAGTTGAGAATTGTAAGTGGAGGTTTACATATCTTATGGTGCTTTTGGCAATAGTATGGAGCGTGAACAGGAGTTTTTAGGGTACCAAGGTCTGCATGACTCGTGGCTCTACTCGAACGAACCGTCCTACTCAAAATTACTCCCAGAATATTCCATAGTTTCTTTTTTCGATACGGCTGCATTCGCTCGGTTAGGTATTCAACTTCTTTGCGGGCCGGAACGAGCAACCAAGTGTCCAAAAATCCTCTAGGTTTGTTCGGAACTAATTCAATTTCATATTGCTTAACTAATT
>VXYV01000016.1 GCA_009845835.1 Gammaproteobacteria bacterium
TTATCTCATAAACTAGGTATTTTTAGTATGAAATTGACCAAAGTAAAAATTGACAAGTTAGACTATAAGATCATGGAACAGGTGCAAACCGATGCGTCGATTTCGATCCAAGAGCTAGCTGAACGTGTTGGTCTTTCGTCGACAGCATGTTGGCGGCGTCTTCGCAAAATGGAAAATGAAGGAGTCATTCGAAAAACAGTTGCCATTTTGGATCCACGCCATGTGAAACTCAGTGTGAATGTATTCGCTAATGTACGATTGAAGGAGCATAATCAAGAATCATTACGTCACTTTGAAGAAGCTATTGACCATATACCTGAAGTTGTGGAATGTTACAGCGTTACTGGCGAAAACGACTTCTTACTGCGAGTAGTTGTAAAAGATGTTGAGGCTTACGAGGAACTACTTAACAAGAAATTGATTAATTTATTCGAAGTATCCAGTTACAAGTCAATGTTTGCATTACGGCAAATCAAATACCAGACAGAGTTACCACTCGCAAAAAGTGGTTTCCACGACAAGTAAGCAAACTAAAGTCTACATCCGAAAGATCCCAAACTGTGATATAGATGTACGAGGCTGTTGTTCAGCGGCGCATTGTAGGGCGATCGTTAACGTATCGCGAGTTCTTAGTGGATCCAAAACCCCATCATCCCAAAGTCTAGCACTAGCGAAGTAAGGATGTCCCTCATTTTCGTATTGCTGATGGATTTCATCCTTGTAACTCGTTTCATCCTTGGTCGACCAAGTCTTACCCTGCTTCTCTAAGCTGTCGCGTTTGACGGTGGATAGCACTTGTGCAGCTTGCTCGCCGCCCATTACCGATATTCTTGCATTTGGCCAGGACCATAACATACGTGCACCGTACGAACGACCGCACATGGCATAGTTTCCTGCGCCGAACGAGCCACCCATTAGTACTGTAAATTTTGGTACTGATGCACATGCGACTGCGGTTACCATTTTCGCACCTTCCTTAGCAATCCCGGCATTTTCAAACTTTTTTCCCACCATGAAGCCAGTAATGTTCTGAAAGAACACGAGTGGAATTCCTCGTCGGTCGGCTAACTGAATGAAATGAGCGCCTTTGAGTGCTGACTCGGAAAATAACACCCCGTTATTGGCTAAGATTGCAACGGGGTAACCGTGAATATGCGCGAATCCGCAGACGAGAGTTTCGCCGTAGAGTTGTTTGAATTCACTGAAACGTGAACTGTCAACTATTCTTGCAATGACCTCTCTAATGTCGTAAGGTGTACGCGTATCCCGTGGTACAATACCGTAAATTTCTTCCGGGTCGTATTTGGGCGATTCCGAATCAATACGTTCAATCGAAGATGTTATTGAAGTTTTACTGTGTTCCATGACTGAACGAGCAATTTGCATGGCGTGTGAGTCATTTTCGGCTAAATAGTCTGAAACACCTGATATACGAGAATGAACCTCACCACCACCGAGTTCTTCGGCCCCTACTTCTTCACCGGTCGCTGCTTTAACAAGCGGTGGGCCACCAAGAAAGATTGTTCCTTGGTCTTTGACGATGATTGATTGATCGCACATGGCAGGTACGTAGGCACCTCCTGCAGTACACGATCCCGTAACAATTGCAGTTTGTGGTATCCCGATCGCAGACATATTGGCTTGGTTGTAAAAAATTCGCCCAAAATGGTTTTTGTCGGGAAAGACTTCGCTTTGATAAGGTAAAAATGCACCACCAGAGTCGACGATGTAGAAGCATGGTAGACGATTTTCTAACGCGATGGTTTGTGCACGTAAATGTTTTTTAACAGTAATCGGGAAGTAAGTTCCCCCTTTGACGGTAGCATCGTTAGCGACGATCATGCAGGGGGTTTGGTGAATATAGCCGATACCGGTGATTATTCCACCACATGGGACCTTTTCGTCGTAGAGTTCATGACCAGCGAGAGGAGAGAGTTCAAGAAATGGCGAATCTCGATCGAGTAACTTTGATATCCGTTCCCGTGGTAACAGCTTGTTACGAGCAGTATGTCGTGCACGGGCGGTCTCGCTACCACCTTCAGAGATTTTTGATCGCAGTTCATCTAAGTTTTTGACGAGTTTTACATAAACGGCGCGATTCTTTTGAAATTCGTCGTCTTGAGTATTGACTTTGGTTGCGATGATTGGCATGCTTACTTCCTAGTGGTCTGCCTTGAACTGGTTGTTTTCGCTATGCATTGCATTACCTATTTGAGTCAAAATTTCATAAGGTATAGTATTGATTTGTTGCGCCATTGAGTCTATCGAGACCGTGTTCCCAAAAATTTCGACGTAGTCATTTTCTTGCAGATCAGGTGCGTTGGAACAGTCGATGTGGATGGCATCCATGGTTACTCGTCCTACAATTGGTAACCGCACGTGACCGAAAGCAACCTCGCCGATATTTGATAAAGCTCGGGGAATTCCGTCGGCATATCCCACACCAACTATGGCTATACGGCTTTCGCGTAAAGTCTGGTAAGTAGCACCATACCCAATGGAGTTTACCTCTTGTACTGAACGGATTTGTACAACTCTGCCTTTTAAGGTGACAACGTTGCTGAAGACGTTTGGTTGATCTGAAAAAGGATTAACCCCATAAAGTCCGATTCCTGGCCGTGTGATGTCTCCTTGAAATTTCGGACCGAGAAAAATCCCTGCGGAATTACCAATACTTGTGGGTGTAGTGGGAAATTGAATTTTGATTTTCTCGAATCGTGTGATTTGTTCTCGATTTAACGGATGTTTCGCGTCGTCGGCACAAGCTAGGTGAGTTAGGAGCAAGCGAATTTCAAAGCCAGCGAGGTCAAGTTGTTCTGGATTGGTATGGTCGAAACCAACTCGATTCATACCCGTATCGAAGTGTAGGGCGCATGGTTGTTCGCGGTATGGTTTCCATAGATTTAATTGTTCTGGGGTATTGAGAACAGGAGTTAAATTGAAACTTCGACATATTTTCGCTTCTTCGGAGTTACCAAGACCCGATAGTACATAAATAAATCCCGATGTACATGTACGAATCTGGATACCTTCTTGGATCGTCGATACAAAAAAATGCTGACAGCCAGCTGAACTCAAGAGTTTGACGGCTCGTATTGCCCCAGTACCGTATGCATTGCGCTTAATGGTTGCACCGCAAGTACCAACGGTTTTAGACTGGAGCAATTCGTAGTTTGTTAAGAAATTTTCACGGTCGAAAATGTATTGCTTCTGCGATAGCAAACGGGTTTGATTCAAGCTTGACCTAGTCACCGAAAGTCTCAGGTTTTTCCCCTTCAGCCTGCTGTTCTCGCCAAACCCACGGTTCGATTGGTTCGACTTCGCGCCATAGTCCCTTTCGTTGGTCGCGCGCGAATTCTTCGGCCAGTTCATATTCTTTAGAGTCTGATTCTTCCGGAACATTTGCCCAACCTTTTCCTTCCAGAAGCAAATGCAGGTTCAAATTAGAATGCGGATGATTAACGATGAACACCTTGACGAATTGTCGGTTAGTTTCGTCTTTTGAGACAACCTCAAGTACCACGGTTTCGTCTGATACTTGAGATTCAAGGTATTGTTTAGCTTCTTCTGCATGAAATTGTTTTTTCAAATCGAGTTCGGGCGCGTCGACGCCCCAGAGATCGACTTCAATGAGATCGTCGTCGACACATTCTTCGTCTACTTTTGGACAAAACTGCAAAGTGTCGCCATCGAAGACCGTCGTGACCTTGCCTACCAGTAGTTTTACTTCACTTTCGTCGTTGGTTTCAGTTTCGGCTTGTAGGAAGGGACCGAATTGAATGACACTCATGCTAGTCAAAAACATGAGGAGCAGACAACCAGATAAACTCAATGACTCGTTTCTGTTAATTAATTTCATATTATTGAACAGGTTGAAGCGGTGAAGCAGATTCATTAAACAATTTTAGTCGTTGCTTATGATATAGAACGCTATCCAAGCGCTAGCCTAGCAACTAACACCCACCCTTAAATTTGGAATAAAAAAGATGTCGAGTAAGACCCTAAATTTAAATGATCAAGTCTATGCCTATCTACTTAAGAATATAAGCATCGAATCCCCTGCGGCGCGAGGACTCCGAGAAGAGACTCACTCGACGCAGTCGATGGCAGGTATGCAGGTCTCGCCCGAGCAAGCGTCTTTCATGGCATTTTTGGTTCAAGCACTCAATGTTGAACAAGCCGTTGAGGTTGGTACATTCACTGGATATAGCGCCTTAGCCGTTGCACAAGCGCTACCAGAAAACGGTAGGTTAATCGCGTGTGATGTCTCGAAGGAATGGACGGATATCGGTCAAAAGTATTGGAAGCAAGCAGGCGTTGATCATAAGATTGATCTTCGTTTAGCGCCAGCGGCTGAGACTTTAGAACATTTGTTAGCAGATGGTCAGGAAGGTAAGTTCGATTTTGCGTTTATCGATGCCGACAAGTCCAATTATGCCGTGTATTACAAGCTGTGCTTATCGCTACTACGCGTAGGCGGGATTGTCGCAGTGGACAACGTCTTGTGGGGTGGTCGAACGGCTGATCCGACATCAACTGACGCGAGCACGACCGCTATACGACAGTTGAACGCTTTGATCGCAGACGATAGTCGTGTGACTGCTACCATGTTGCCTGTAGGGGACGGCCTTACGTTAGCACGAAAGTTGTAATCTTTATCAGGATAGATACATCAGTTTCGGTATCACTCTACAAATTGATATTCATTAACTGTTGTCCGAAGGTTCACTGAACAGTATCGGGCAATCTGCTTAACTAGTTCATCTATAACAGACTTCAAGTCCACGTATCCTGGATCAACAAGGTGAAATAAGCTACCGTGTTCGTGTATAGGATACACCAAGCAAACGTTCGTTGTCTAGTTGTGCTAACAAAGGACAACCATCAACCTAGCCAGGGCCCTTCGATTGCGAAAGTAACTCCCGGCGTCTGTATGTTGACATACAAGGTTTTCCCGTCCGGTGTGAAAGTCGCACCCGCCCATTCACCCGATCGGTAATCACCAATCGCAATTTTATCTCGTCCCGGTAGTAAAGTAGTCAAATTTATGTTGTTTTCGGCAATTGGTCTTGCTGTATTGTTCTCGCCAACGAGCAACAATCTTGCACCCGAAAGCAATTGACCATTGTTGCGAATACCACCGCCGTCTTCGCAAAGAACAATCGAACCATTCACGGGGTTTACGGTAATGTTATCAATAGCATCTGCCATACTTTCGGATTGAGAAGTAAAACAAGCTGAGAGCTTTTCGTTAAAGGGATCGTATGCCCAGACGCTCCCATCTCCGTGGGGACCACCACCGGTATCGACAAAGTACACGATTCCTTTATCGTACCAACATCCTTCTAAGCGCGCAAACGTAGCACCACCTTGTTCGAAACCTTGGCGGAACGGACCTGACATACCTTCACCTCCTGCAGGAGGGCCGCCCTCATAGGTTGGATTCAAGATATCGGGATCAGCGTCGGGTTCTTCAATTGGTACCCAACTTACTGAAAACATCGTGCCAAATCTAGCGGTTGTCAGATTCACCGAATTCAACTTGCCTACTTTTAGCATGAACAGTTCTCCACCTTTTTCCAAACTGCCAATAGTATTGGATTTGTCAGTGGGTATGAAGCGGTAGAAACCGGAATATTGACTGTTGTCTTCGGTGAGATACACGTACCCATTTTTTGGGTCGACAGCAACAGCTTCATGACGCATCAACCCCATACTTTTTATAGGTCGGTGGGAAGAAACACCTAAGTGTGACGGTAAAGTTTCAAAGACATAGCCATGATCCATTGGTTTATCGTCGTTCGAATAACTTTCTAGTGCGCGCCGATATACAATCTCTTCACAACTCAACCAGGTCCCCCAAGGGGTTGGACCACCGGCACAATTCACCATCGTCCCAGTCAATACACCCTCGCTAGCTGTTAGTTTACCTTCTTGAATGGTCAAAGCCGTTACGCCACCACTCGGCTTTAGCGTACTTTCGTTCTCGAGTCGTGGGACGATACCATGATCATAGAAGGATTCACCCGTTGTAGTAATCGCGGCCCCTTCAGTATCTTCATGATTACGTAACAGAATGATTTCGCCGGACTTCGACCCAGGTACGACAGCCATTCCATCGTGTCGTTGGGGAGTAATACCTCCTTTCGACATTAGATCGCCGGTCCAACCAAACGAGCGATACGAAAAATTGGGTGGTAGTTTTAGTAAGGGTAAGCCGGTAGACTCATCCATAACTGGCATGAGTTCGGGCTTGCTGGTTACTTCACCACGCAGTCCAAAAAGCGGTAGCATGAATGGAAAAGCTGAGGCGAACTTGATTAACGATCGTCGGTTCATGAGTAAGGGCTCAAGGAATGATTCTGTTATTATCCACAGAATTAAGTGACCTTTGTTTTAATACTGTGAAAGTCGAGACGATTTCTTTCAAGAATCAAGAAATATTGGCTGGTTAGAAGGCTAAATCTAGCCGTTACAAGTGGATTCTATAATTTCATTCAATTTATCAACTTCTCACTGAATGCAAGAAAGAAGTAATAAGATCCTAAGTGTTCTCGTCGGAGGAGCGGTTTGTCTTGCGTTTCTCGTGGTGGTCGTAGGAGCGTATACAAGACTAGTAGACGCCGGCTTAGGTTGTCCCGATTGGCCCGGGTGTTACGGCCAGTTAATCGTACCAGAAACTGAAGCGGGTATCAAGGCAGCAGAAGCTAAATTTCCGGACAGTCCAATTGACGTGGAAAAAGCTTGGGTCGAAATGGTACACCGTTACCTAGCCTCCGGCTTAGGTCTACTTGTCCTAGTGATCGTCGTCGTTGCTTGGCGAACAAAACAATCTTTGAAATTTCCTTTGTTATTGTTAGGGCTTGTGATCGTCCAAGGAGCTTTTGGTGCATGGACGGTAACGTTGAAGTTATTACCTCAGGTGGTGACTATACATTTATTAGGAGGAATGACTACCTTAGGATTGTTGTTTTGGTATTTTCTGAAACTCAATCCCCTACATCTGGGCTTGGGATCGCTTCCAGTACAGACTTATGTCAAATTCTTTTTAGCGGTACTCATCGTTCAGATCGCGCTTGGGGGATGGGTGAGCGCAAACTATGCTGCTTTGGCCTGTCCTGACTTCCCGTTGTGTCACAACGAGCTAATACCGTCGATGAATCTCCCTGAGGGATTCAACTTTTTTCAAGAAGTTGGATTAAATTACTTAGGTGGAGAGATGTCGATGGAAGGCCGAATAGCCATCCATTTTGTGCATCGTTGGTGGGCGTTAATCGTTTTCCTTGTCGGCTTACTGTTGTTTTTTCGATTGAATGTTTTAGGACGTAGTTTGTTTGGCAGCCTACTAAGTATTCAGATTGGCTTAGGAATCATGAATGTACTACTAGCCGTACCACTAACTTTAGCAGTTTTACATAATGTCGGAGCGGCGTTGTTGTTGATTGCAACGGTTTTACTCTTGAGTGGTAAGCAGAACACCGTTCATCAGGACGGTTAGCTGATTTCTGGACTTGTTCTATATTGAACGAAGGTGGCTTTAGTTCGTTTTGTTTTCGACAATAGGTTCGTGGAAGTAATAACACAGTCTATCTGGAGCGACGACAAAAAACACTTGTAATTTCTCATCGTCTCGTTCATCGACACGCCAGTTGCTGATCTTTACACCTTTGTTCTCAATTTCATCGCGTATTTGTGCGATACCAGCAACTAGTATCGCTGCACCGTCTTGTTCTGGGTCGCCACCATTAATCGCAAAACCGATTTGCACACCATCGCGCTCCATAATGACTGTTGGAATTGGTTCGGTGCGACGTTCAACTTCTTCTAAGTCAAAGTTCTTTGAGTACCATGCAACAGTCGAGTCTAGATCGGTTACTGGTAATGCAAGGACATCATCTTGATATGGATAAGCTGATATGAAACGAAAAGGTTTAGGCACAAAAAAACTCCATTAAATTGGTATGAAGAAATTGCTACTCTTGAAAGATAAACATTTTAGGTAATGTCCATTGCTGGTCACTCGCGAATGGATTACCCCAGATGACTGAACTCTCTCGTTCAAAAAATCGGATAATTGCGCGTCCCTGGACTAGTTTTGTAGCATTGAAAATTTCAGTAAACTAGTTTATCAAGTATCATAAACACTTGAACAACAACCTTAATTCTTTTCACGGCATTCTCTAAGGCATTAGTAAGATGAAGTTAATTACCGCATTGGTTAAACCCTATAAAGTCGATGACTTGCGCGAGTCTCTGTTAGAACAGGGACTCACTGGTATGACCGTTTCTGAAGTCAAGGGTTTCGGTCGACAAAAGGGTCACACCGAACTTTATCGTGGCGCCGAGTATGTGGTTGACTTTCTACCAAAAGCAAAGGTCGAAATCGTCGTCGACGATTCAATTGTGGAAGATTGCATCCGGACGATTCAAGAGATCTCCAATATGGGTAAAGTTGGCGATGGCAAAATCTGGGTTACCGCGGTCGAAGAGGTTATTCGTATTCGGACTGGAGAGAAGGGTACGGACGCCATCTGAACTAATTTTCTATCTCACTGATCTAGCTCGACTATCGCCTCATAAACCTCCCCTAGTTCTGATACGGACTTGTCCGCTAGAGGAGAAATTTCGCGTTCAGGACGCTCTATCTGCACAGTTTTCATTCCTAGCTTAGCAGCCACTTCAATATCCTCAATCGGATGATCACCGACGTGTACTGACTCTGCAGGTGAAACTCCAGTGTGATTGAAAATCAATTGAAAGAGTACTGGGTTAGGTTTTCGAACTCCAATATCAGACGCATAAAGAGATAGTTCAAAGTAATTGCCTAAGGACATGCGATAAACTTCGGAGGTTCCGTTAGACAAAGAAGCGAGAACATACTTTTCGCTGAGATCACGCAGTAACTGTTCAGCGCCTTCGTAAGTTTCAAACGAGTTTCTTTCGCCATGAAAAATACAGAGCGCCGAGCGGGCGAGTTCATTGGCGTCTACGGGGGTAACATCACATTGACCCAACACTTCTTCGATCACCGCGATCCGGATTTTGTTGAAGTCATAGTGGATATTGGGACGATCTGCTAAGATCGAATGGCGCACTGTTTCCTGATTCCCTAAGTAGGCCTCAGAAAATGATGGGACTTCCGCATCCAACCAAGCCAACATTTTCTTTTCGGCTGAAGCTAGAATCGATGGTGTGTCCCAGAGGGTTTCGTCAAGATCGAACGTGATTAACCGGACAACCACGTTAATTATTTTGAATCTCGTTTTGCTCGAGGGTGGGCTTGGTCGTAAATTTTGGCGAGATGTTGGAAATCTACGTGGGTATAGATTTCGGTGGTCACGATATTTTCGTGACCAAGTAACTCTTGAACTGCGAGTAAATCGCCGCTACTTTCTAAGAGGTGGCTAGCAAAACAATGCCGCAACAGATGCGGATGTACTTCATCGGTTCCTAAAACTGCTAAACCTACTTGACGGCAGATGATTTGGACCATTCTTTCTGAAATCCGCTTTGAACCTCGACCCGTAAATAACGGATCCGTTGGCATAACTTGGTGTCGAGACGCGAGCCATTCTTGAATGGCACTTTTTGCAAGTGAACCAATGGGTACGACTCTTTGCTTTTTACCTTTTCCTAAAACATAGACGATATTCGCGTTCAAATCCAGGTCTTGAATGTCAAGTTGAACCACCTCAGACAATCTTAATCCACTAGAATACAGTAATTCAAGTAGAGCTCGATTTCGCAGGCTAGTAGGTTTGCGTGATTTGCTAGATACTAGATTGGATACGGCATCCACATCAAGAACATGGGGTAATTTTTTTGCAGTTTTTGGCCCCGTCACAGCTTTTGCTGGATTGAGTTGAATACGGTTTTTGCGAACTTGAAAGTCAAAAAATGTACGTAAACACGAAAGCGACTGTCGTATCGAAGCTGGGGATAAGGCTTTCATTCGAAGGCACCTGACATAGTCCCGTATCTGATGCACATCGGTATCCCCTATCGACTCGCTACCGGTTTCCTTCGCGAACTGCGTTAAATTTCTTTCGTAGGATTCGATCGTATGTTTTGACAACCGCCGTTCAATTCTCAAGTGATCGAGGAATTCAACAATCAAAGATTCCCAGTGGCGAACAGATTTTTCGGCAAGATTCTTCATGCTACGATATTCTTGAAACCACCCGCGCGACCACCTCGCCAAGGAAGTCTAAGAATAATGTATCAACCCTACCGGCAAATCTTGCCGGTTCAGACGAACCTATGGCTAGGACACCCTGGATATCTTTAAACTGATACGGTATCAACGCGAAAGATCCTGAACTATCGATGGAAACGTTAAAAATTGATCGGTATTCATTCGCGCGACACACCTCACAAATCGTTTTACTCAACGACACTAACCGTGACGGAACTTCCGATAACGATGTGTCGCGTATATGTTTCAGTTTTACCTTCGGTTTTGTTACAAAGATGAAAAGTAGCACATCGTCAATGTTCTCTAATTCGGATAGTTTTGAGTACAACGTACGATCTAATTGATTGGTATTCTCGGTAATCAACAATTCCAAAACTAATTCTTTTAACCACACAAAACGCTGTTCGTTACGTTCGCCGATTTCAAACAGCGATTCAAGTTGTTGTTTTAATTGATCGTTGGTGTCTTCCAATAGTGAAAGACGGTGTGAAATGACTGTGGACATCGTGTCCCCTTTTAGAGCTATCAATCCATGACTATAGAAACTGAACTAGAACTAAGATTCGAATCTTAGCCGTATTGACGTTATTCTATAAGAAAAACCTACCTTCGTGAGTTTTTCTTGCCGCCGCGGTCAAGTAAATTGGTTTATCTGAGCCCTCCCAATCGACTTGGACTGAGCCTCCTAACATGCGCATTTCCACGCTATTACAGAAAAAACCGTTGTGTTTGCCTGCGGCCATTGCAGCGACGGCGCCCGTGCCGCACGCGTAAGTCAGATTAGAGACTCCTCTTTCGTAAACGAGCAAATACCCCAGGGAGTCATTCTTACACTCGAGAAACTCTACGTTGACCGAGTCTGGAAATTTGGGATCGGCTTGGATTTCCTCACCGATGCGTTCGACATCAAGTGCATCTACGTGCTCGGTTTTTAGAACAACGTGCAGATTACCAACCGAAACAATCATTGAGTCGATGGCAGGGTAGCGACGATCAAAAGTTTTGGGTCGGTACTCAGTAAATCGGCTATATTCTGATGGCCCAGGCTTCAGTACCGGTGGTGGAAACTCGATTGAAATATTTTGGTTTTTTGGGTCAGATGGTCTAGCTATAACGAATCCACTCGCGGAGATGATTTGTAACTGCTCGACACCTTGGTCAATGTGTTCGAGATAGAGTTGGGTGATCGCGATGCACCCATTTCCACATTGACTCGCTTCTGAACCATCGTCATTGAAAATGGTTAATCTAAGCGTGTTAGGTGATTCGGTGATTTCTTCATAGATGAGTAACTGGTCAAAGCCTACACCAAATCGCCTGTTACCAATTAGTTGGATCTCCTCGCGCGTGAGACTGCGTTTGCAGTCGTTTGCTTCTACGATTACAAAGTCGTTTCCATTCACTTCCATTTTGGTGTATGGACAACTGATGTCAGTCATGAATTTTTACTTTCTCAAGTTTGTACAAATCGCTGATCGTTTCCCGTTCGCGAACAATATGAATATCACCATTTTCAATGAGAAGTTCGGCAATTCGGGGGCGTGTGTTATAGTTGGAACTCAATGAAAAGCCATAGGCACCGACATCTTCAAGTACTAGAAGATCGTCAGCTCCTACAGTAAGCATTGTGTCCGTACAGAAGACATCAGTAGATTCGCAAATTGGACCAGCTATGCTAATTTTTTTTGGTTTGGACAGTTTTGAAGTAACGGATCTAACGCTAGGTTTTGCATCATAAAGCATTGGTCGCATGAAATCATTCATCCCAGCATCTACTATTGCATAAGTTGGTCGATTTTCGACGGAGTTTTCTTTAAGGTACTCAACCCTCGTGATGAGGATACCCGCTTGACCCACGATAAAGCGCCCAGGTTCTATGTGAACGGTAAAGTTTTGACCTTGTATCGTGTGTCGAAGCGTCTTCCGAAGTTCCTTAAATGAAAATCCTTCCGAATCTTGGTTTGGAATTGCAAAACCGCCACCAAGGTTCAGATGCTGCATGGGAAAATTTGCTGAAATAAGACGATCTGCTACATCAAGTATGACTGTTAACGCTTGGCAATAGGGTTGAATTGTGTGGATCTCAGAACCTAAATGAAACGAAATGCCGGTTAAGGTAAGATGACGATTTCCGGCAATCAGTTCGATGCTATGGTCGATTTCATCGGGTAATATACCGAATTTACTTGTATTGTTTGCGGTTGAGATGTTGTGGTGAGATTCGATTGCCACCGAAGGATTAACTCGTAGCGCGATCTTCGTATCAGTCACATTGAGTTGGTTCGCAATTTGAATCAAACGAACTAGTTCAGCGTTACTCTCGATATTGATACATCCAACCCCGATCTTGAGAGCAAAACTCAACTCTTCAAGACTTTTACCGACACCGGAAAACACGACTTTTGATGGATCGCAACCGACTTGCAGAACTTTGCTAAGTTCGCCTTCCGAAACCACATCGAACCCAATCCCATGTTTTTCGAGTCTATGCAGGATTGCGAGGTTTGAATTCGCTTTGACAGCGTAGTGAATGTGAACGTTGAGAGGGGCTAGATCGCGTTGGATGGTCGTTAATTGTTGCGCGATGGAAGACCACGAGTAAACATAGACCGGAGTGCCAACTAATTCAGCAAGGGTTACTACATCAACCCCGTCAAATATCAACTTCCCTCGTGTTTGGTACAAACTCATTTTGAATTAGCGATTCCTCAGGTGATGGAGGCAACTCTAGTGGTCCCTTCAATCCACAACCGGTAATGCACATACTACCGATCAGAATCAATACCACTAGAGTCCATTTAACGCAGTAATTCATCTTTCGAAATATCTCAGTGCAGGTTGTGGAATCCAATTTTAATGGTAAGGATTTCCTTAGTTTGCTTGGAATTCAAAAATTTCCCGTTAGCATTAAGCCGTGATTGGCATATGTCGGTCTGTGACCGCGTTGACATGTTGAATTTTCTTTTGTGATCTAAATGGACTTATCTGATATGACGGTGATGATAAAAAGACTCCTGTTACACGCAACACCTACAAGCTCTGTAATAGGTCTGTCAAGAGGGGATGCCGTCCCCCAGTCCGCACTTAAAGTTTGCAGTTCCTTAAGTCGGTGTTATTTCATCTAAGCAGGAAGAGTTTGCCCCATCGTTGGCGATAAATACTTACAGCGTTGAACCTTTTCGTTATAGAGCAATTAAACGGGCGATAAGCATGATGGTAGAAAGGTAGTTTCATTGATTGACCTCCTGAAACTTGTCGTTACATGAATCCGCGGCGTCCCGCATGACGAGTGTGGAATGATTGTAGAGTGTGTAAATCACACAGTCCCTTGATGGCAGTAGAACGAGAATTCCGGTGAGCTCTTCGCGTACCAAGAGCACCGTAAGCCGGTTCAAGAATTCGGCGGCTTTCTGGACTGAAGGGTGTCAGTCAGCACTTAGCTAAGCAATGATTATACGTATAGTTAATGAGTTCTGCGACGCCGGTCACTTGGGTATCACTGGGAAGAGTCTGTAACGATGTCAGCGTTCAGATAGAGTTCATCATCGCAGTGCTTTCGGACTAACTGTTTTCATTGCACTGGTGGTCGGTTTGATGTTTTTTTTTTGTAATACCTGAAATGCTGAAACAAAGAAATGAGAAATCCTATTACTAGACACAAGATCCCCATGTACTGAACATAGGAGCTTAATGAAACGTCTTCTATCAAATGGACGATATCATGAGTGTCGTGGAACTCGTTGTTTATTAAAAGCAAAATTCCTAGTATCAATCCAAAAACTAGAGATAGAACAATGTACCATAGAATCGAAAACAGCAAATACCTTATACCGAGCCATAGGTAGCTATACCATTTCACGCTTTTATTCGTTTTGTATTTCGCTACTTTTTCGGAAAAAGGAACGCATACCGTATTTATTGTTTGGATCACTGCTAAACCACACTGTTACCCAATACAGTATCATAATAAGCAAAATTACCCCTATTGTTGAATAAATTGCCTTATTCATTTGATCTACATTTCCACTCGGGTAAATCGGAAAAACTGCCAAGAAAGTGTAAAACGCAATGAATGTCATTGGAATAACTATTGCCCCTAAACACGCGGCATGAAAAAATAGGTATCTTGACAGTCTAATAAACATATCGTTGTTGGAATCTTGCATATATTTTTACCTGCTAGCGAGGGCCAGAGTTTTGTGTTGGTGGTGCAATATTACCTTCCGCACAATCTATCTCGTAATTAGTCCAGCTTATACCACACGTTATTCCTATGATTGCTAACGCTGCTGAAAGTAGCGTTAATGATAAACCAGCTGAAGTAAGAGCCAATGATATACCTGCGGCTAAACCGGTACCTCCACTCCCTGCTACAAAAGCCGCAATACCAACGACAATTGCTGCCAGCGCGATAATTAGACCTGCAAGTGCTACCCAATTACAATGATTTATATGGTGTTTAATAAGTAAATCGGTTGCTGGAGCTTCCGACCAACATGCAGCTCCTGAGCTACCGTCATAAACTGGGCCGTGATACCCGGCTGACTCTCTATCTGCTAACACGTTTTTACCAATTTCAACACCTGGAACACCTGCAAACATAAGAATTCCTGCGGCGACGAGCATTAACCGGTGGGCTAATTTAGTGATTGTGTTCATAATTTTCTTCCTAATATGATAGTCAAATCATGGTGATTGTGCAATTTCAACATTCAATAAGTATGTTGAAAGAGAAAGCGACAGTGCTTTCTCAAGTGTATATTGTACACATATTTTTACAAAATACAAGACCATCCCCCCCCTCCCCGCAATATTTTTGCATATTTATTAACTAAAAAGAAAGTTATACACATATGTGCGAATCTTTACCATTTGTTCCTGTAACAAGGCATGGATCAGAGATCACTGTGTTTAGTCTAGTTTCTGACGAATGTCTCAAGAATGAGGTAAGTTGACGCTCGCTTACTCTCGGAACACACGGTTAAGAAACCGCGGTAAAATTCTTAATTCCTCTTGCTTTCTCGAATTTGCTACCGCACCGCACGGTAACAATCGCGAACTTCGTGGAATCTGAAAAAGATGCACTGGTGGCATGATTTACAGTTTATGACTACTTCGATGTTCTTATATAAAGATCCTTTGGTCGTAGAAGAAATTCCCGCTTAGCAACATCCAGGGTACAGAACCAATTGTGAGTTCAAGTAATACTTATCTAATAACGGGGTGGCCTTAGCGGTACAAAATGAAAGCATTCAATGCTGTTTTCCATTGGGTTCGCATTCAAACGTACCGGTCAAGAGAATTAAGAAGCTGGCCTGATTACAACAGACTTACCGACAGTCTAACAGTACCGGAAGTTGTAATTGGGGTTTGAGGTGGAATTTCTGGTCGCGGTAAGAACCGATCCATCTGTCAGGCAACGCGATCGAAAATCTTTACGAGCACTCAAGGAAGAGAACAAGTTTCGCGATTATTTCTGTGTGTATTTGATCTCTGTAATCCTTCTTAAGTCCGATGGTGTTGAGATGCTACTGTTCAAGGAACGTCTCAACCGACCGAGCTATGGTAATCAGGAAAAATGCGTCGACATCCGGATCCCAAATTCGACACGCTAGTTGCGTTCATTAAAATGATATTGTTTTTTTGGAGCTACTATGAGTACTGAAATCACAAATGTATCCGATGCTGATTGGGACAATGAGGTCCTACAATCAGGAATACCGGTCTTAGTGGATTATTTTGCGAAGTGGTGTGGCCCGTGTAAATTAATTGCGCCTATCCTAGAAGAAGTCGCAGAAACGTACAAAGACAAAGTCAAAATTTGTAAGTTAGACATCGACGAGAACCCCGAAGTTACTCTCAAGTACAGTGTCCGTAGCGTCCCGACCTTAATGCTTTTTCAGGATGGACAAGTTGAAGCGACCAAAGTTGGTGCCTTATCAAAACACCAACTTGAAGCTTTCTTGGACATGAATGTTTGACTCCGGTGGCTGTAATCGTTTTGACGCTGAGCAAAGCTTGAATGACAACCCTTTCTTCGGGTAGGTGACAGAACCGAAAACCTTCGAAAATACAAAACAGAAGTAGATCCAAAACTCTTTGAAATTTTCTTAGAGCTTGCAGATTTCTCCAAAATCAAACAAAATTAGATAGAATAAACTCTCAACATTCCGCTAGCATACCGTTTAGTCTAGTGTAAAACGGATTAAAACAGACGACGGGACAGCTTGTCTAACTTCATGGATTAAGCTAGCTAGATTCCCAAAATTACACCTACATGTGAGTATCAAACGATCGACTATCCGTCACAAAACTGCGTCCTTGCTAAGTTTTATGTAATTTAATGGCATCTTGAACCTAACAGGATTTTTTATACAATTTGTATTCCACCGGGTTTACGATCCTTAGTTAAACCCACTAACTCCACTAACGAGTAACACCATGACTCAACTCCACGCTGAACCAATCTATCTTTCCGAATTAAAACGTTGTCCAACTCCAGAGCTAGTTGAACTAGCTGTTGGTATAGGTATAGAGAATGTCAGTCGAGCCCGTAAACAAGATATTATCACGCAGATCATTCGTAAGCAGTTTAAGAGCGGAATCGAGGTATTTGGCGATGGGACTTTGGAAATTTTAAACGACGGATTTGGTTTTTTACGTTCGCCGTATTCAAGTTACCTAGCTGGACCGGACGACATATACGTCTCACAAACACAGATCAGACGTTTCAATCTTCGAACGGGAGACAGTGTTTTGGGTAAAGTGCGAGCACCCAAAAATGGCGAACGCTACTTTGCGTTGCTCAAAATCAATGAAATCAACAACACTCCCACGGAAGGTAAGAAAAAACACCGCCAGTTACTCTTTGAAAATCTTACGCCGACATTTCCAGACGTTCGCTATACACTTGAACGCGGTAATGGCAGCACGGAAGATCTTTCGGGTCGGATTATCGACTTGATCGCGCCTGTCGGTAAGGGACAGCGGGCGTTAATCGTATCACCGCCTAAAGCTGGTAAGACGCTTATGCTACAAGCGATAGCTCAAGCTATTGCAGCGAACTATCCCGAAGTAACTCTAATCGTGTTACTCATTGATGAACGGCCAGAAGAAGTCACCGAGATGAAACGTTTGGTGCGAGGGGAAGTGATTGCGAGTACGTTCGACGAACCGGCAACACGCCACGTACAAGTCTCGGAAATGGTGATCGAAAAGGCCAAGCGATTGGTCGAGCAAAAAAAGGATGTTGTAATTCTGTTAGACTCCATCACACGGCTAGCAAGAGCCTACAATAATACCGTTCCGTCGAGTGGCAAGGTATTGACTGGAGGGGTCGATGCCAATGCTTTAGCGCAACCTAAAAGATTTTTTGGCGCGGCGCGGAATTTTCTCGAAGGTGGTAGTCTATCCATTATCGCAACTGCCCTAGTCGATACGGGCTCACGTATGGATGAAGTGATTTACGAGGAATTCAAAGGTACAGGGAATCAAGAGATTCACTTGGAACGGCATATTGCTGAAAAACGCATTTATCCCGCCATCAATATTCGCCGTTCTGCGACTCGCCGGGAAGAACGATTGATGAGCGAAGATGATTTACAGCGAGTATGGATTCTGCGAAAGTTTTTACACGAAATGGAAGATTTAGATGCCATTGAATTTCTACTCGATCATCTGAAGAAAACCCAAACGAATGTGGAATTCTTTAACTCGATGAAATCCGCAGACGCGATCAAGAATTAGTCGACTCTTACTACTTTCCTCAGCCAAGCAAGTTCAACTGAGTCGTTGTAACGCTTGTAAGACCGAAACGTCGGCAGCATCAGTCGAAAGCTCAACAAACTCAAATCCTTGTAGTCTCGCCTGAGTTGCTATCCGCTCTGAGGGAACAACCAGTTTAATCGGTAAACAAAAGTGTTGAGGTTGGCTTGTCATCGCGCTCCGAACAGGTCCCAGACAAGCCGCATTTAACACCACAATGGTGTCGATCATATTTTTGAAATTTGGATGTGGCTGCAACCTGCGTTCGTAAACATACCAATATTGAACTTGAAACCCCTCCTCTCGTAGCCATTGAGCTAGGTCTTCGCGACCAGATTTCCCGGTTACCAAAGTGATGGTTAGAGGGGGCCGGTATTGTTTGCAGACGAATTCAAATAGACCTTCTGACGAAGCACATTGTGGTTGTTCTGCCTTGACGCCACGTTGCTGTAGTGCTAGAGTTGTACTAGTACCAATTCCGATACAGGGTTTAGACCGGTCCCAACTATACTCGATTGAATGTTCAACCGCGTGCACCGAAAGAAACATCCATAAGTTGGTTGAGGTCGTAGGTACCGGTTGTGACAACGGTACAATGTCAAATATTGGCGCGATTAAAACATCGAAACCATGTTGTCGTAATAACTCACCAAGGCGAAACGCTCCGGGTATCGTTCTGGTAATCCAAATGGTCTTCAACTGAGTAGTTTATCGACTCCAGCTTTGTCCAGTTGTTCGATGGCCCGGTTGGTTAATTCGAGAGGATTTGTACCTTCCAATTGAAGCTGAATGGCTTGAGATCCAGCAGTATCTAAAACCAGGCAATGCAGTACACAGTCCGAAGCGTGAATATCACAATATATGCCGATCGGTACGTTACACCCAACGCCTAGGGTTTCGACGATCTTTCGTTCGCACGTCGCCGCGAGTTGTACTTTTTCGATTTGTAACTTCGTTACTATGGATTGCACGTATTCGTCATCTTCGCGGATTTCAGCAGCTATTATTCCCTGACAGGGAGCGGGTACAAAAACTTTGGGATCCAATCTTTGCCCAATGCGACCGTTCAGATTTAATCGGTCTAAACCGGCGGACGCCAATATTAGCGCATCATACTCTGCATTATCGAGTTTCCGTAAACGCGTATCGACATTTCCTCGAATGGGGACGATATTGGTTTGCTTTAAGAAAAAAGTCAAACTAGCCTGCCGACGGAGACTTGAGGTACCAATTTTTGCCTCGATTGGTAAATCGAAAAGGCTGGTAGCACCGACGAGTGCATCGCGCGGGTCAGCGCGCGCAAGGACGGGATAAATTGCATACCCATCTGGCGCGCTCGCCGGTAAGTCTTTTAAACTGTGAACAGCTATATCAGCTTGTTCTTGGACGAGTGCTTCTTCTAGAGTTCGTATGAAATCACGTTTATCAGCGATCGAAATCGTTTCCGATTGGACACGGTCCCCAGCAGTAGTAATCCCCGTGAGTTCGACCCCGCAATCGGGATGGATTTCGCGAATTCTCTGTTGAACAAGACTGGCTTGTATCCTTGCTAGTTTGCTTTTGCGTGAAACGATGCGAAGTCTGCGCTTCATCTCAAGTATTGGTTTTCAGATATTCGGCAACATACTTGCCAAAGTAAGTAAGAATACCGTCGGCACCAGCTCGTTTACAACACAAGAGAGATTCAAAAATGACCTTTTCGTCGAGCCAACCGTTGGCGATTGCAGCCATGTGTATGCTATATTCACCGCTGACCTGGTACACGAAGGTAGGCATCTTAAATCTCTGTTTTACGGCGTGTACTATATCGAGATATGGCATACCTGGTTTGACCATGACCATATCAGCACCTTCGTCGATGTCGAGCGCTACCTCTCGAAGTGCTTCATTTGCATTTGCAGGATCCATCTGGTAGGTTCGTTTATCGCTTTTTCCAAGAGATTTACTAGAGCCAACGGCGTCTCTAAATGGCCCATAGTAGGAAGAGGCAAATTTCGCAGCGTAGGCGAGAATCTTGGTATTCTGGTAAGCAAATTTTTCTAAATTCTCACGAATTTTTTTAATCCGGCCATCCATCATATCCGATGGCGCAATCACATCACTTCCAGCTTCGGCACACAATAATGCTTGATCGATTAACACTAGAATCGATTCGTCATTGAGTATATTTCCATTCTCATCAATGACGCCGTCTTGTCCGTGCGTCGTATACGGGTCTAGTGCAGCGTCGGTAATAACTCCCATTTCAGGATTGGCTGCCTTGACCGTACGAATAGCTTGAGGAATCAAACCTTTAGGGTTGGTTGCTTCGGTACCATAGGTGTCTTTGAGTGATTTGTCGACATTTGGGAACAAAGCGATTGCCGGTAGCGCTAAATTGGACAGGGTGTCGATTTCACGTGTTAACTCATCCAAAGTCAAACGTTCGATACCTGGCATTGAGTCAATGGGTTCGCGACGATTTTTGCCGTCAATCACAAAGATCGGATATATTAGATCATCGACTGTGATTTGGTTTTCGCATACTAGACGTCGGATGAAGTCGTGTGAGCGATTTCTTCTGAGACGAATCGATGGAAACTGTGCAGCCATTTTTGCAGTGCTCATTATTAATGTGTTCTGAATATTCTAGATTTCAGAGATTTAAACACTGGGGTGAGTATGAGTTTTTGTTATACAATGAATCGTTCGTTCAGGATAACTAGATGGCAAAGTTCGATTACAACTTGATTGTACTAGGTGGTGGAAGCGCCGGCTTGGTCGCTTCAATGGTCGGAGCACAAGCACGAGCTAAAGTACTTTTGGTTGAACAAGATAGACTCGGCGGAGACTGTCTCTACACCGGCTGCATACCTAGCAAAACACTGATTGCATCTGCTCGAGTTGCCTTTATGGTTAAACATGCTAAGGAGTTTGGTGTCAATACAACCGCTGGAGAGATTGACTACGAACGGATCATGGAACGCATTCGTGCCATGATCAAATCTATAGAACCGAAGGATTCAATCGATCGGTATTCACGACTCGGTGTCGATTGTGTAATCGGACAGGCGCAGATCGCGGATCCGCATACGGTGGTAGTAAACGATCGACATTACAGTGGTCGCAGTATTCTGATAACAACGGGATCAAAACCGAAGATTCCAAACATCCAAGGTCTTGATAAAAGCAATTATGTAACCTCCGATACGATTTGGAATATGGAATCGCTCCCGCAGAAACTTATGATTGTAGGAGGAGGTGCAGTTGGTTGTGAGTTAGGGCAAGCGTATGCGCGGCTAGGCAGTTCCGTTACTCTTGTGGAAGCGGCTGATCGAGTACTCCCGCAGGCTGATCGTGAAGTGTCAGACCTTATAACGAGTTTGTTTGAAGCCGAAGGACTTAATTTAGTTACAAACGTAAAAATCGAAAGTTGTTCGTCTCAAAGTGTGGTGTTTCAAAGTAATGGAATAACCAAAGAGTTTAACTTTGGCCAACTTCTCATCGCGACTGGTCGAACCCCTGTTGTACATGGATTCGGATTGGACGATTTAGGTGTTGAACTGAATCGGCATGGAGGACTTAAAGTTAATCAGTACCTTCGTACCAGTGTTCCATCAATCTATGCTTGTGGCGACGTGCTCGGTGCTAATTTCTTCACTCATGTTGCTGGTCAGCAAGGTTGGTTTGCCAGCATGAACGCATTGATTCGACCATTTTGGAAATTTAAATTTAATGATGAAGTAATTCCTTCAGCGGTGTTTACCGATCCGGAAATTGCTAGTGTGGGTATCAATGAATCCCAAGCCATTGTTCGTGAAATCCCGTATACCGCAACTGTCTACCCATTGAGTGAGTTTGATCGCGCCCTCACCGAAAGTCGAACAGAAGGATTTGTCAAATTACTCACAGTGCCGGGTCGGGACCGATTGATTGGAGCTAGCATTGTTAGCCAACACGCTGGTGAACTCATCGCTAGTTGTGTGAATGCTATGACTCGAGGATACGGTACCAATACCATTTTGTCAACCATTCATACCTATCCAACTTGGACAGAAGCGCTTCGAAACACAACGGGTCAGTTACGCCGACAATCCGCACCAGAGTTCTTACTGAGGATATCTGAGCGTACCAATCGTTGGTTGCGATAGTTTTATGAAAATTCCGAGAATCAATTTAGAATATATATCAGTTTCGATTTGATCGAAGTGCCGTGTAAGTGTGACCTGCTATACGAGGACTACGATGCTACGACAACTCGTCTATAGAAGTGATGATCGAACCGACTAAGCCGTATTTCAACGATTCGGTGGCACTCATCCAGTAATCTCTTTCGGTGTCTGAGTTGACTTGTTTTTGAGTCTTCCCTGTACGTTCTGCAATAATTCGGTTAATTCGTTTTCGAATCTTGATGAGTTCATCTGCTTGGATCGATATATCGGAGGCATCTCCTAGAATCCCACCCGAGGGTTGATGGATCAGAAATCGAGTATTCGGTAAACAATAGCGATGTTTTTTGTCGGCCGCAAGAAAAATCAAAATTGCAATACTTCCAACCCAGCCAGTTCCAACGATTTTCACTGGCGCGCGGATGAAACGTATCAGATCATAAATGGAATCACCGGATTCCACATGTCCGCCCGGCGAACTTAATAACAAAGTAATAGGCTCATCACTTTCTGACGAAAGCGCGAGTAATTGTTCTACCGTTGTTTTGGTAGTTTTTTGATTAATTTCACCGATTATTGTCAGTATCCGGTTTCGATACAGGATTTGATTAATCGACTTGGAGTCCGTAGTCTCCTTTGCTTTTGCATTGTCTTCTTTGTCAGAGTTTTTGACGGTTCTCTCGGTTTGAGCAGTTCGCTTGATTGGTTTCACGGTTTTCCTAACAGTAATCGGTTCAAATATATCATGACTGCAATATTTTGTTGATTTCGATTGTGAGCACAGCATCGGTCCCACCAGATTCACTGGTATGCAGTTCAAATTTCCATTGATGAAACAAGCATAGTTGTACGACGACGGCTAACCCTAGTCCGCTACCGCCTGTCTTCGTACTTCGTGATTTATCCAGGCGCACATACGGTTGTAAGACACGTTGGCGATCTTCAGGTGGAATACCAGGTCCTTCATCAACTACGTGCACATAAAGTTCATTGGCGGTGGCTCGAACTTTGAGACGAACACCGGTTGCATGCAACCGAGCATTTTGCACTAGATTAGTGACACAGCGATCCAACGCGCTAGGCGCTAGCTGCACTGAGGTCGGCAACTTACCTTGCCATTCGATTTGAATGTTTTCGTCAATGGAACGTACGGTTGAACTTATTAGATTTTTCGGATTTACTTTTTGATCTGGTTCAGTTTGGCCTTTCGCGAATAGTGCCGCATCGGTGATCAACGTAGTCATTCGATCAATGTTATCTTCAAATTTTTGCTTAAATTTGGGATCGATATCCTCCGGTAACAACTCTAAAGCAAGTCGCATTCGCGTCAATGGAGTCTTTAAATCGTGTGACAAACCTGCCGATATTGCAATACGATTCTCGATTAAAGTCGTGATTTCTTCTGCCATCTTATTGAAACTTTTCGCCAGTGAGACCATTTCATAAGCACCCTGTTCAGGCAGTGGTGTGAACCCACTCAGACCTCTGAAAGATTCCGCCGCTTTTACCACGCGTGTGAGAGGGCGACTTATGCGACGAAAGGTATAGACGGTCGCGATCAGTACAACGATCACACCGCCAATCAAGAATACCAGGCCCCAGTAAAGAGTTTGTACCGGAGGCGAACCCACATAAAAAGCAACGGTAATCGGCTCGGATTGCTCGAAGGGTATCTGCACCCACAGTCGAGTCTCTTCGTCTTGCAAAATCTGGACTTCATGCCCCAGATTATTCTCAAGGGCTTGTTCGAATCGACGTGCAAAATCTCCATGTTTGAAGATTGGTTGTAGATTAAGTTCTGAGTCCATGTCGTCCATCGACTGTTCTAGTTCGTCGAGAGTCTGTTCGCGAATCAGGAGATTTTCTTTAAGTAATAGAAAAGATTCGAACGATTTCAGTTCTTCAGCATTAGAATCTTTGAGAACCACCCAGTACTGTGCCGACAACGCGATTGTCGTGGCGCGATCTGTAGCAAATTGCTGTACTTGATTGGGTACGACAAACCGGTAAAAAACAAATACTGCGGTCGCAATCACTACGAGCGATGATACCGCTATCGCCAGGGTCAGATTCCCCAGATGCGAACTAAAGCGAAATTTCTTTAAGTCTCGTTTGGACAGAATACGTACCCCTTCCCCCACACCGTCTTGATCAAAGTTGGATTGGATGGGTCACGTTCAATCTTACTCCGAAGTCGTGTTACCCGTACGTCTATGCTCCGGTCAATACGTGATTTACTTCGTTCTGATAGTAGTTCGAGCAGGCTATCACGATCAAGAGTTTCGTAGGAATGTTGTGCGAGCACGTGCAACAACTCAAACTCACTGGAAGTGATCGCAACATTTTCGCCGGTCTTTTTCATCAATCTAAGGTTATTTACATCTAAGATATAGTCGCCAAAGTAAAAAATCCCATCGACGTCAGGGGGAAATTCTTGGATCTGATCTCGTCGGAGTACAGCTTTGACTCGTGCCAGTAGCTCTCGTGGGTTAGGTGGTTTATAAATGTAGTCGTCCGCCCCCATTTCTAGTCCTACAACTTGCTCGATATCGTCTCCCAATGCAGTCATCATGATGATTGGAATATCGGACTGGCGGCGAATTCGAGCTGATAGTTGTTGCCCATCTTCTCCAGGCATTTTTAAGTCCAAGATTACTAGGTCAAACATAGACTGGGCGAGGGCAGCATCCATCCCTTCTCCATTTTCGACTGTTTGAACCTCAAAACCTTGTTGCGCGAAGTAATCCGAGAGTAAGTCCAAAGTATCGTGATCGTCATCGACGACTAAGATTCGCGGAGGCGCATTTACAGCAGAAGTTCTAGAAGTTTTCTTCCGTCTCAAAACTGAGCGAATCCGTGCTAATAAAACTCGTGGATTGAATGGTTTTGCCACATAGTCGTCAGCACCAATCTCGAGACCAACGACCTTATCGATGTCGTCGGACAGAGCAGTGAGCATGATAACCGGTAGTGAGGTGGTTTGTTTTAGTCTTTTCGCAATCGAAAGACCGTCTTCACCTGGCAACATGAGATCAAGTACAACGAGGTCGTACTGTTCACGTGCTAAGGCTTCGTCCATCGCCACCCCATTAGTGACGGTGGTAACTTCTAGCCCGTGTTTTTGTAATACATCAGCAAGAAGTTCGAGAATCTCGGGGTCGTCGTCGACGACAAGAACTCGTTGTGAATCTTCAAACAACCTTGCCAACAGGTACCGGAAAGTTGTCTCAGCGAGAATTTAGTTCTTTGGAACGTACGCGGGCTTGCCACGGGTATTCAACTTCTTCTCTCGATTGTCTCGAGGGTCAGAAGTGATATTGACGCCAGAATCAGAATAGGGAGTCGAAATCGGCGGAGAAACTGATGTTTCTTCCAAACGGGGTAGTTCGTTTTCGGTGTCAGCTACTTCGACTTTTTTCCCAAAAGAAGATTCAATAGTCGAGCGATCAACAGGACGATCGTTTTCATTGTCCCGTCGTTGCACCTCAAGCGCAATCACTGTTTGTTCTTCTTCAGAAAACTCATCAATGCGAAGTAGATGGTTCGCTAACTCTTCAGCTGATAACTCTTTGAGAGTATCTTTTGTGATTACAGGGGCAGATGCTTCAACATCGTCTTCGACTAGAGTCTCGGCAGAACTACTGGTATCGCTATCAACTTGAAGTTCGTCGGTGGGTTGTGGTTCTGCTTCTGTTTGGGCCCATATCGAACCAATCGAAAGTAAGAAGCAAGCAACAATAACGATAGCCGAACTAGAACGAGGTGTTCTAAGCATCTGAAAATTTTCCTGATCTGAGTAACGTTTCATAAGGTGAAAACCTCCGTGTTTTCCTTCCCTAACATTTGCTCGTTTTGTATTTGGTCATCCATTCCCAAACGAGCACGAGTTCCTAACACCATTATTTTAATCAATTCGACGAAAAAACAACCAAAAAGTTTAAGAAAATTTACGAAAGTTGCAATTTTACTCTTATCAACCGATCGCAACGGTTCGAATCAGAGACGTTCAAATAACCCGGCAGCGCCTTGACCACCACCGACACACATCGTAACTACACCTAAACGTTTGTTGCGTCGTTTAAGTTCGCGTAAGATCGTTCCTACTAAGCGCGAACCGGTCATTCCGAATGGGTGACCGATGGCGATACTGCCACCATTGACGTTGTAAATTTCGTTGTCGAGTTGTAGTTTATCGCGACAATACACACATTGGCTTGCAAAAGCTTCATTGAGTTCCCACAAATCGATTTCGTCCTGCTTCATTCCAAGATTCTTGAGTAGTCGTGGAATCGCAAAAACTGGTCCTATTCCCATTTCATCGGGTTCACATCCAGCAACTGTAAATCCTCGATACAAGCCCATTGGTTCTAAATTTAGTTCCTTGGCGCGTTTCGCGCTCATCAGCAAGGTCATCGAAGCACCGTCTGACAGTTGCGAGGCGTTTCCTGCTGTTACGGTTCCCTCGGGTTCAAAAGCTGGGGGTAATTTCGACAAAGTTTCCAATGTCGTATTGGGTCGATTACATTCATCTTGGTCGACCGTTACGGTCTGTACACCGGTTTCTTTCGTCGTTTTATCGGTGTGTAATTTCTCCACTGTCATAGGTACGATTTCATCGTTAATCCACCCTGACGCCTCAGCACGGGCATAACGATGTTGACTTTGGACGGAATATTCATCTTGAATTTCGCGAGTTACGTTGTAGCGGCGCGCGACAACCTCAGCAGTATTACCCATCGGCATAAAAATATCGGGTTTTTCTTCAAGTAGAAGCTCATTACGATAAGTACCATTGATTGGGTGCTGGGCGCGCATTGAGAGAGATTCGGCACCACCAGCCATGGCTACTTCAGACTGTGAAAATGCAATTTGGTTCGCGGCAATGGCAATAGCTTGGAGTCCAGAAGAACAGAAGCGATTGATAGTCATCCCAGCTGTCGACACGGATAAACGCGACAATCCAACCACTAGTCGAGCGAAATTACCATCTTGTTCAGCGACATGACTACCCGCACCAAGGATTAAATCTTCAACTTCATCAGGTTCAACTGCTGAATTACGCTCAAGGAGTGCATTGACTAAATGTGCCACCATGTTATCGGAACGAGTTTGATTAAAACTTCCGCGAATTACCTTGGTAAGGCCAGTACGAACACTATCGACGACTACGACTTCACGCATAAACTGAAATTACTCCGTTGTGATGTTTTGAACAAGGATAGGTATAGATTGTAAGTAGCAGGGTTTGAAATTTTTAGCATAGATGTGGTATTGTTCGTTATATTGACTACTAAAATATTTCGCATGCCCACGAACACCCCACGATCACACATTTATTTCTCGCAACGTCTTCGCCTACATTACGTTACCTGGGGGAACGAAGGTGCTCCGCCCGTACTGTTGATTCACGGAGGACACGATCATTGTCGTAATTGGGATTGGGTAGCTCAGTCGCTACAACAAGACTATTTTGTGGTTGCACCGGACTTGCGTGGACATGGAGATTCGCAATGGCTAGTGGGTAGTTCTTATTCGATGGTTGATTTTCTCTACGACATTGAGCAACTCGTACATCAATTAGGGTACAAACAGATTTCGGTCATTGGTCATTCCTTAGGTGGAATGATCGCGCTACTCTACACCGGACTGTATTCGGAAAAGGTCATACGCGCCTTGTCCATTGAGGGCATGGCTGGTTATCCTCTACGGTTTGATCGAGCGCCGGAGCAGATTCGATCACGCATGCGAGACTGGATTGAAAATACGCGAGACCTTGCCTCACGTACACCACGACAATACCCAATGATCGCTGAAGCGTTTCAGCGGATGCAATCGGTAAATTCGTATCTCACTACGGAACAAGCTAAACACCTCACGATTCATGGAAGTAATCAAAACGAAAACGGGACTTACAGTTGGAAATTTGATAACTATACACGAGTGTTTGAACCGGTACGGTTAGCCAACAAAGAAATTGAATATTTGTACTCCCAGATCGAATGTCCGGTACTGCTGGTCTTTGGTAAAGATTCCTGGGCTGGGGTACCGCCAAAGGATAAATTTTCGGCGAGCATAGCTAATTTTCAGACTGCTGCGATTGGTGACGCTGGTCATTGGTGCCATCACGATCAGCTCGACGAGTTTTTGGCAATAGCTAACAAATTTTTACTGACATGAAGGTAGAACACCTCCATTCGTCGCCTTGGAGTGGAGTGTTTTATGTGACGGGAGGCGGTGTTCAACTACTCGCAAACTTGACGAGTGTCGCTGGCGCGTCGAACACAGTTCTTGCAGCGAGCATACCTTATAGTAGGAGAGCTTTAGATACGTTAATTGTCGAACCCAACCAAGGGGCATGTACCGGTGAAACGGCGCGGGAACTAGCCTTCCGTGCATTCCAAGAAAGTTGCATGCAAAAACTTGACGAACATGTATTTGGTTTCGGTCTCAGCGCGAGTTTAGCAACGAATCGTATGAAAAAGGGAGAGCTTCGAGCCTACATCGCCGTCCAAACTTCTAGTATATCGCAGGTATCTAAAGTTACATTCGAGAATTTTGAAAGCAGACGAGACCAAGAACAATATCTCTCCGAAGTTGCCTGGGGGAAGTTATGTAGCGCACTTTACCTAGACAAGGATCGTTTCCCCGAAGTGAGTACGAGAAAACAACAACTCGCGACAACTCTGCAACCACTGTATGGAGCTAAAGCTGCATACGTCGGGATGAAGAGTACAGCTTTTCTATCCGGGTCCTTCAATCCATTGCATACCGGTCATCGAAGAATGCTGGCACATGCGCGATCGCGTTTAGATTGTGAAGTACAGTATGAACTTTGTGTCTCGCCATTCGATAAGAAACCCCTCGATTTTTTTGACTTGCACGACCGTATGGCACAGTTTGAAGTAGATCAACTTGTTCTAACCAATTTCTCAAGTTTCGAGGAAAAATCAAAACATTTATCGAATGGGCAAGCTATAACGTTTGTTGTCGGTGTCGACACGATCAGTCGACTTGCAGATACTAACTACTATACATATTCACGGGTTCAAACATCCGAAACGACAATGAACGAGTCAATTCAGAAATTACACGATCGCAACGTGAGATTTCTAGTTTACGGCCGAAATCTTGGAAATCGATTCGTCACACTTAAAGATTTTGAACTACCTCCCTTACTGACAATGCTATGTGAGGAAGTGTCAGAGCAAGAATTCAGGTTGGACATAACTTCGACTGATTTACGTTTATGAAGTACTAAAGGGAACATCTAATAAATGAATGATTTTGGTGAGTTCGAATTCATGGTTAAGAAATTTTCAGATTCGGAGG
>VXYV01000113.1 GCA_009845835.1 Gammaproteobacteria bacterium
ACGTTAAAATTACTCATGGTTAGATTCTAGCAATTTTGAATTAAACACACCTTCCCTAAATGTATTCGAAAGGGGTGTAATCTCACGCCTAATTCATCAAGTACTTCGATAACTTCACGACAACTCTGAGGACTCTCGGGTTCTTTACCTGCGTATAAGGGAAACCCGTTCGTAGATTGACAAGTTTCAAAGTACAGGGGAATTCCTTTATTGAGTAAAAGGGTAAAATGTCTTTACTTAATCGCAAAAACACGAACTTACGCCTGACCCGTTCTGGAGGAACCATGAACAAAAAATTGGAAGAAAATGTAGAAATTGCCATCAATGCTCTGTCCGAATGCAAAAGCGATTTTGAAAAATTAATCGCCCGAGAACAGACCACAGCCTATCAATTGGCTGGTAGTTTACACTCTAAAGTCATACAATCCCAAGTGATGGCTAGTCATGTCCTTATGGATGCCGAACGATTAATTGTGAAGATGAATCCAAAGAAACGCAGATGGTGGGGAAAGAAGGTTGAAACTACAGTTCCACAAGTCGTGTCTAGTTCAGAACTACGCAAGATGCGTCGCGTTCATAGTCGGATATCGGATCGGGGTTATCAGAAGTTAAAAGCCCGAAGTTTGGAAACACTTGAACCGTTATCTCGTGAGAAGATATTGCAAGCCATCCAACGGAACGCAGCTCTCTCGGGTGCTGGTGCAGCAGGTGCTACCTCCATGATTATTAGTAGTTCATAAAGTATTGAATCAATTCAGAACTACTCTCTTTTGGTATTGCTAAACGAGAATTCGAGCCGTTTTATCTACTATGAAGCATCACTTTTACGAACATTACACGCTAGCGACGTTGCGACAACGAGGATTTAATGCTACCTTGGTTGATTTCAAATACTCCGAATATGGTATTCTCATTGAAGAAACTGGTTGCAACTTCTGCAGACTACAAGTGAAGCCGTCAATTCGGGAAGAATCAACTTATGCGGATATATCCAAGATCTATCGCTCGATTCTCGTGTAATCGCCACACGTTATACCGTTGAAGTCTGTGATTGTATAGTTGCCGTTTGCATTAGGCAACACAATGGTGGTGATTTGATCGATTATTACCTAATTCCGGCCATTTGGGCTGAGCAGATTGACCAACACTCAGTAGTAGTTAGTGAGATTTCTATTGCCAAGAACAACTTCGACATGCTTCACAATTGCAAAGACCAACAGTATGTGTTTTCGTTGTTTGCCAACGTATGTCTACCCGCAAACTGAAAACTGAACTTATTCGTGTGACGGATTTAATCGTCGGTTCAAGTGTTTGTTGCTGTAGAGAAAATTTCTTTGTAATTGAAATCGTAAGTTGGTATGCTAGCCAGCCCCATTTTCAATATTTCCTTGTTCACAAATATCTTGTTCTTGAGAAATACATACGCTTGCAGTTTTTGTCCCTTTCTTTCAAAATTTGGGTCTTTTCGTAGGAAAACCTGTCTGCCTTTTACGAATCTGTTTAGATAATCGAAGACGTTTGGACTCAGATCACACAGACCCAATAGTTCCACTTGTAAACCGTTATTCAGTTCGATCGTTCCTTTGTTCACGATGGAAGTCACTCGGAATAATTCTTCAGTTATAGTATTAGTCGAATCGTCTTCCTTGAGCAAAGGTTGTTCGTCTTGTATTCGGGGGACGTAGTCACTGTTTTCCAGCTCTACAGCTGAAACCTCTTCCTTTCGTCGAACAATCTCGCACCCATGGTTGCTGAAAATAGAATCCTCAGAAGCATCGATTTTTTCCTGAATGACTGAGAGATAGCTTGGGTTTAGTTCATACCCCGTACACGTTCTTCCTAGTGCGATTGCTGCCTTCATTGTTGTACCACTTCCAAGAAATGGGTCTAACACCATGTCGTCAATAAATGTAAACATTTTTATCAGTCGTTTTGGTAACTCTTCTGGAAACATAGCTTCGTGACCTTTTTGTGTGGTCCCACCAAAAACCCAATGTCCACTGAAATATTCTTTCCATTCCGCTTTAGTTAGTGTTGATTTCTGCTTTCGATCACGATCCACTTTTTTCGTTCCTGGTTTCTTGAAGATTAGGATGAATTCATAATCAATTTCGATAATACCATTCGGTGGGTAAGGATAGGAGCCCATGATATTAGCACCACCACTCGTATTCATCGTCGTTTTCTTTTGCCAGATGATCGACCCCATGTAGTCAAACCCAAGATTTTCACATTGGGCGATAATTTCAGCGTGGATTGGGACGACTTTATACTTTCCGTAGTCTTTGCTACGCAAGAATTGGTCGCCAATATTGATGCACAAACGGGTTCCACTCTTCAGGACTCTAAAACATTCCTTCCAAACTAAATTGAGATTCAACAAATACTCGTGAATTGTTTGTCCGTATCCAATTTGGCCAGAAGTACCATAATTCTTGATGTTCCAGTAAGGTGGAGAAGTAACCACTAAATCGACGGTTTGATCGTCGATTTCCCACATGTGGCGGCAGTCGCCAAGGATGATTCTGTTTGAAGAAATAGGAATCCTTGAAATCAACAAAGACAATTTGCTACAAGTGAGACCATTACTCGTCCCACTTGATATGGTCGTTCATACTATGTTTGGTGTAGACTGCCAGCACATCTCTACAAAACTCCATGAGTTTGAGATTTTGGTCACTTCTCGCAAGATCATAGTATCGTATAAACATCTTTTTACCCGTTTCTGTTTGTTTTAAACTTTTCTTCAACATATTGTGTTGGGAACAAAGAGTCTGGCCGTTTTCGATAGTCGCATCTCCACCGAGCTCTTTTGGCATGATATGATCTACGTGCAAAGCAACACCGTGCTTCTTACCTTTACCACAGATTACACATTGGTACTCATCTCTTTCAAGAATTTCTAGTCTTTGTGCAGTGGTAAAGTCCTTCTGTGGTTTGTACACCCCCGAAGGATCGTAACGATAAACTCCTGTCCCAACCTTGATTAGCATGCCTTCTTGATATAGCATTCGAATAGCTCGATCCGGATCTCTAAAGATCTTTCCAGTCCGTTGCTGCCATTCTTCAGTGGCCCAATCTACCACTTCAGAGTGCGGTATATCCCTATCTGGGTTGTTTTTGTAATACTCAAATATCAATGACTTTTGTGATAACTTACTCATCTTCGTACTCAAGCTTTAGGCAACTTCTCGCGATTTGTAATCGGTTTTTTGCGATACTACAATAGTCGCTATCGATATCCACTCCAATTCCGCACCTGTTGTTTTCTAAACAGGACAACAAAGTGGAACCACTTCCGAGAAATGGATCGAGAACGACATCATCAACATGACTGAACAGTTTCATGCATCTTGTCGGTAGCTCAATCGGAAATGCTGCTGGATGTCCGCCCGCTCCCTTTTTACTTTGACCGTTAAACGTCCAGAGACCGTTAGTCCATGAAATGAACTCGTCGCGCGTAATATTGTTCTTGCCTTTCCCTTTTTTCCACTGTTCTTTAAACATCACAACAATTACTTCTACAGGTGCAATAACGTAAGGAGCTGATGCTGACAGCCACGATCCCCAGGCAGTCCTGCGAGAGATATTTCCTTCGTTCCAAACAATCGTTGAATGGTATCTCCAACCTTGTTCCTTTGCAATACTGGTTATGTCTGCGCATACGGACTGTTGCCCACCTTTGTTCTTATCTAGCGGAATGTTCATGCAAAGACGGCCGGTTAGCTTCGCAAGTTCAAAACATTTTCTCAACCAAGCTTTTGTGAATTCTAGATACTCGTCGTAAAGTAGAGCATCGTCATTCGAGTTGTAATGAATATCAACGTTGTAGGGCGGAGAAGTTATGATAAGGTCCACCGAATCTTCTTGAATCTGATCGCAGGTTAGAAAGTCGCCGTGGAATATTACCTGGGAATCGGCTGCAAAGTACTGTTCACAGGTCATTCAACGGCACCTCCATAGTCGATATACACATTCTTGATCTAGTACGTGAATGTGTATGTGGTAAACTGAGTTTATGGTGCACATACACTCATCATAAGATTGTAATGTCTCGAGCCATAAGATCTTTGCCTCCACAAAGTTGTTTGTTGTTCGTAGTAATATTCCGTTCAAAGAACATGGATCGGTAATTTGGTGAACTGTCATTCAATACATAGGGGATGCCCAAGTCACCTGCGGCGATTCTGACAGTTCCACTATCAGTGAAGGGCTCGGCAACGGGTCCATCAACCAGTTTGACCAATCTCAAAGCTAGTTCAACTGGGAATGAGGCTAGATATGTATTCCGCATTTCTGAAGTCATGTTACTGTCTTACGTTCTCGTTAGTTTGCACTGCTGGAGAATGCGCGAATTGGGTTTCTATTCTCGCTTGAGCTGTAGACAAGTACTCAGGCGACACTTCATAACCGATATACTGTCTCTCGGTAAGTTTGGCGGCGATCGCGGTAGTTCCAGACCCGATGAATGGGTCGAGAACTAGATCGTCGATGTATGTATACAACTCAATTAAACGTCTGGGTAATTCAATTGGAAAGGGGGCGGGATGATTAACTCGCTTCGCCGATTCAGCCGGAAATTGCCATACGCTTTTCGTGAAATTCAGGAATTCCTCTTTAGAAATAGTGGACGTTTTTCCTTTCGATTCCCTGTTGTACCTTCCTTTGGAATACACAAGTATGTATTCGTGAGTGTCACGTAAGACTGGATTCGACGCTGACTTCCAACTACCCCAAGCGCAGGAGGTGCCGGCACTAGCAGACTTGTCCCAAATGATCTCTCCTCGCATTAAGAAACCTATTTCAAGCATTTGCTGTGAAATCATAGCGTTCAGGGGAAGGTAGGGTTTGCGACCTAGGTTAGCAATGTTTATACAGGCACGTCCTCCTGGGACTAGCACTCGATATACTTCACCCCATACGGAGTTTAGTAGGTCCCTGTATTGGTCCATGGAAAGATCGTCGTCGTAATCTTTACCGACGTTATACGGTGGCGACGTAACTATTAGGTGCACACAATTATCAGGTAATTGGTGCATATCTGCACTAGATTGTTGAAACACACGATTGACGAATTCGGACGGGCATTCTGTTTCAACATCAAGTTGTTTGTCAATGGCAAAATTGTCAGTTGCAAACATCTTACGCTGGTAGAAATTAGATGAGTCGTGACCGACTCGATGGGTGGTACCGAACGACTGCATCGCTGACTTACTCATATCTCCTTCTCCGGTACTTATCCAAATCTCCTATATGGAATATTGTATAGTTAAACGGGTTTAAGTCAATACAAATGTGCGAAGTTTCCGGCTAGCCAAGACTCAATATAGGAATTAAACGCAGGGACACAAAACGCATGTGTCTAGTGGTTGGGAGTCCTAGTAGGCAACCTCTCCCAAATTCTTTATAGGGCGCTAGATCAAAATGTCTACCGACGAGTTCGCTTTGTTAATCATTAGAGTTGCTCATCTGAACTGAACTCGAGAGTGAAATCTTGCGGTTTAAGCTTCGTTTCCTTCAGCTACTAAATGAACAAGGAACATACCCAATTCATGGGTTTTCGATGTTTCCTAAACGGCTTGACAAGCTTAATCGAGGGTACCTAGTACAGTACGGTTATTGATCACTGCTCTTTGACATACTTGTCTTGATGTTCCAGATAGTGTTCAAGTTCATCCAACAATCTTACTTTTTTAGAATTCCTTGTATCAGTATCGATGTTCCGAATAGATCATCCCAACATAAAAAATGTCAGGTTAATCCAGAAATCCATGCCATGATGGCGGAATATGCTCCTTGATTTTTTCGATTTGTTCAGGTGTATATGAATGAATGACATCTTTATACGAAACCAGCTGCTCTGCCAAGTTTAGACGGATTTGACCCTCTGGTAGGCTATCGATCTTCAGAAGCGCGTCAGTCGGTTCATAGTACGCCCAGCTAACTGCAAGCGATTCGTAATATTGAATCTGAACATCAGACGAGAAATCCTTTACGAGTTCGATTGCATCATCCGAACGACCTTTGGTCACCAATTCCCTTCCAATTTCACCCATTGCTGCATTTTTCGTGGCTTCATTTCTCGTCTGATCCAGCGTGGCAATAGCATCTTCAATGTTATAACTCATCATTTCTCCTATGACTAGCGCTTCAAGACCTATTTCTCCATCCGCAATTGGTTGTTCCAAAGCGATTTGTATGGCTAGTTCATAGTCGTTCGCGGCAATGTTGCGTATGACTCGTTCTGGTAAATTAATAACGACGACTGGGTTTATATGAACTAGCGGATTCGCTTGCGCCCAGTCGAACGCCGCGTGTGGATCGGTCTTAGCCCATTGCAAAGCTAGCTTTGGAGCTACATTCGTCTTTATCGACGCATTTTCAACTTCAACGATATAGGAAGCGACAAATTCTGGCGATTCGGGAATTAATGCCACTAAAGCTTCCTCCTGTCCCCAAATTCGTACGTTTTCAGGTAAAAGCATGAGGTTATTGAGTACAGCTTGGGGATCAACGTTAATCCAGACAGACACGACTTCTCGTTCCAAATGATCGCGTAGGGAAAGAGAAGTAACGGAGGAAACTGCTTTGAGTGCTGCTACCGGGTCTGTGGTTGATGCTGATTTCATGATTGCAGAAAGCAGTGAACGATTGTGTAGATTAAGATCTGCCGCGAGCTGTAATGCCTGTCCTGGGTTATCTTGACCAATCTTGGCGAAAATCAGACTCATAGCGTCAATGTAATTCGTGTACTTCCTCAACGAGTCAGAAATATTTTTTAACGATTTTTCACCTTGTTGCTCAAACCAAGTGAAGGCTATCTTTGCAATGACTTCTTGTTGAACCTCAGACAATTCTGTTACTGTACTTTTTTGCAAGATTTGCGTAACCTGCTTCCAGGCTTCAGCCGGATCCTGCAAGTTTTCCAGCTGAACGATGGTTAGGATCTGATCGATTGCTAATTGTTCATAACTGAACTTCTTAGCCGCTTCTAGATGGATTGCATCGGAAAGGTCTCGTCTTGAATTCAAAATCGCTGTCAATGCAGTCGTTTTATCACTCTCACTAAGTGCTTGAGCGGTAGAAACTGCCTCATCAAAATTTTGTCTAGACCATTCTTGAAAAATCCAATCGATCATAGATTCTTTAGGTGTATATGTCAGTTGATCTATGAGCTCTAGAGTTTGTTTGGGATGGACGGAAGCAAGCTTTTGGACTAGAGATTCTTGGACGAGTTGTCTAATGTAATTCGAACTAATCTGTTTGGAACTGTCAAGTAACGCTATGAGTCGTGATATATCCATCGAGTTTACACTTTGATAAAGTGCTAAAACTTGATCACTACGATTAGAACCACTGAGAAGTGTCTCAAGAGCGCTGATGTCTGCTATCTCATTGTGGTGTTCTGTAGAGTCAGCCGAAATTTCTACTTGTACGTTGTCAGTTGACCCACTATACAATTGCGGAGGTAGCGACGTAACACTATCGGAATTTGTGTTTGTTGAAGGAAGTAAACGGAGTACGACTAGACCGATCACAATACCAATAACGACTCCTGCACCGAGAATTGTCCATGAAGTTTTCGAGTCACTATTTGTCATTCGTATATCCTCGAGAATTGAACACGTTTGAAGTTAATGAAAAGATTCTAGACGCCTCTATTCCTCTTCAATGATGAAGTTTTCTAGCTGTTTGAGTTGGTCTTCACTTAATGTTGGAATATCTTCGTTTACCTCAGATAGCACCTTCGCCGCGGAACTTTGAATTTCGCGAGTAGGCAGATTCTTCAAATTTTCAAACATCGACTCGCGGTCTGTCCATACCCAAGTCCGAGCGATGTCGTTGAAATATTGAATCTGTGCATCGGCCGACAAGTCACTACCAATAGTTATAGCTTGCTCATATTCTTTTCTTTGTACTGACGTGATTCCCAAAGCGGAAAGAAAACCGCGCTGGTGCTCGTCTGGTAATTTCTCAAATAGTTCCAGTGCCCGCTCATACTCTTCCTTTTCTATTAATGCTCGACCCGCACCCCTGAGTGCATGTTCCATTGTTTGTGAATTGCGTACTTGGTCTAGCATTGCCAGTCCTAATTCAGTATCCAGCTTCACAGCTTCTTCAATTACGACCGATTCCATACCCACACCAAGTTCGTGTTCAAGGGGTTCTTGTAGAGCAGTTTTTAATGCCAGTTTAGGATTCAACTCAGCAACTTTCGGCAGTATTCCCCAAAGCATACCTGTGCGATTAAATGCATCTAGTGCATCTGATACCGCCCATTCCAGAGCCGCAATGGGGTCTTGTTCGCCCCAATTATGGGCGAGATTGGCAAGTATCATCCCGTGTACATCAGCTTCAGTGATAGTGTCAAGCCAATGTGGGACCAATTCTGGTGCGGTCCTAGTCATACTCATCAAAGCTTGAGTTTGACTCCATTCTCGCATATCTTCATCAACAATTTCTAGGTTTTCTAGAAGGTGATCAGGGCTTATTTCAAACCAAGATTCAAGCACGGCGCGTTGGAGGCGTGAACGTTCATCGTTTTGTTCTAATGCTTTAGCGAACTCAAGCGCCAAAGTAGGGTTGGAACTCGTCCACTCAGTAAGACTATTAACGAGGATTTCGCGATCCCGTGAATTTAACCATTGAGCCGCTGTAAAGGCTTGGTCAGGATTAGAATCGTATATGGCCTCGAAATACTCCGTGAACAAAACTGTCCGATTTTTATCGTTTCCTAACGAATCGAAAATCTCTGTTAACACACTCTCGTCGAAACGATCAATCCACGCCGCCGCGACCTGAGCCATCAATAGCAGTTGCTCATCGCTAAACTGCCTAAGGTTAAAACCGTACTCGTCCAACATGTCGTACCAAGTCGATGATGGTCTCGTAAAGTCTTCGTCGATACGAGAACTAGCGATCAAATCGATAATCACCTGCACGTTATCTAGTCTTTCACCTAGTTCGAGTTGTTCGTCGTTCGTTAATTCCTCTCCACCGCGTAATATGCCCTTGAGTGCATAGAGTTTTAGCTCATCCGATAGTTGTTCTGCGAAGGTAATTGACTCGTCCAAGTCCGCGATTGACCATTCCTCAAACACTAACTCAATTAAGTTACCGACGTGATTCTCCGCATGGTTGGAAATCAGTTCAACCGTCCGTTCCGGGTCAAGAATAGCGAGTTTCCTGACTACAGTCTCCTCAAATTCAAGACGAATCTCAGGGTTATTAATATGACGAGCTTCCATAAAGCAATCCTTCAATTGCTCTGAGGTAGCTGTCGCTAGGAGGTTGTGTAAACTCCAACTACGTTGAAACGGTCCCATGGTTTGCAACAATGATTCAAGCTGGGTGACATCTGCCAAAAATGCATTCAACTCAGTGGGATTGAATGTCTCAGTAAGAGATTCACTCGTTCGCAATAAGTCTATCGGAAAGTTATCGGTACGAATTGTTTTTGAACCGGATTGATTGGTAAAAAATACAGAATAAATCACTACGACTGCTACACCGAGGACAACTCCCAACCCACCGAAAATCAAGTTCTTTGGTAATTTTGAATTCATGAGATTGATGTTAGTTCAGCATTGATAATCCTATTCAACTTAGGATATCTTAATCAACTAATTCTAACCAAGCAATGCCAACGTCTTGCAATGTTCAGGTATCTTTGAACTCAGCTCCTGCTGCTTGATTTTCCATCGGGTTTTCGTAGTTGGTGTTGAAATTGAAGGTGGATGGAGTAAATCAGATCGGATACATTCGGAGACTATACTGCGCATTGGAAGGTAGCCCCCCGTACAGATCGTCTGATTCTTAAAATCTTGTACTCCCATAGAGGAGTATTACCCAGAGAATGGTAATGTGTATTATTAATTCTCAATCGTAAAATAAATAAAAGGCAAGTCACCACCTTCCAAAACGCTTTATGTTACTGTGATATCTTCACCTACAAACAATACCAAACACCGACGATCAACATTTTGGATTGGTGCTACCCTGTGTGTTTTCGCTCTGGGGGTTATCGTTACTATCGTAATCTCCTACCTGCCAAGTTCTATCGAATCTCTTACCGAAAGATTAGCGGACCCCATTGGTAATGACGAAATCAGGTTGGTCAACGCGATGCTAATCGAGCAAATTTCGAACTATCAGCCTACGACAACGTTTAAGAGTACTGTGCGAGGTGCTCCCAAATCCAATTCACGTCAATATTCTTTCATTCAGCCTCAACAGAATGATTCAGTACGAGAATTCGACTCAAATTACACCATTGTTACCACCGCAGAAGGGATGGAAAAAGAAGAATTTCACGGAAGTTTGTTAAAGACAAACAATACGCAATTGGAATGGTTGCATTCTCTTTCGTTTATCGATGATGTTATCAACTCAAGCCGAAACTCTAAACGCGATTGGACCTACGGTTGGATTCAATTATTAGAACCGATACCGGAAAATGAATTGGAGCAAGATTTATCGTTGTTTGAATCGTCTGTAATTGGCATATCGGGTGCGATGATTAGAGTAAAGTTTCCGAAGAATCGAGAATACCTCAAACAAATCCAGAAGTTGAGTTGGATTCAGGGAGCAGGAGTACAACCAACATCTACCAAAATTTCTCCTGATTTTGATGAAGAATTACAAAATTCCTCTGCAGCAACATTACATCCGTTGTTTATTACTGTTATGTCTGTGGGTGATGCCGAGCACTACCGGCAAACAATCCAGAATCTTGGCGTGAAGGTAGGATATTTTGATCCCAATATTCGCGTCTTTGAGGTGGTATCACCTAGTAGTTTGATCTCATCCTTGATGACCTTAGATTTTGTTCAATTTATTGAACCTATACGCATCGCCAAAAGTAATCACGATAGTGCGGTTCAAGCGATGGGAGTAGATTCGATCAGAAAAATTGGAGAGACCATTGGAGAATTTACAGGTTTTAATGGTTCGTCGATCCCAATCGCGGTAGCTGATACAGGTTTAAACACTAATCATGTTTCTATTAACAGTTTTAGAGAGAGTATTTGTGGAGAGAATTTCGTTCCTGGTGAAGATCGAGATTTATGGATCGACGAAGAAACACACGGGACTCATGTAACGGGTACAGTTGCTGCAGTTGGATATTATCAACCGTTGTATGCGGGTATGGCGCCGGGAGTACAAGATATTCGTTTTGCTAAGGTACTCAATAAAAAAGGTTTTGGTTCTTTTTCCTGGGTTCATCGTGGTATGGACTTTCTAGCAGAACATAGTTCTTGTCCGTCCGAAGGTTGGTCTGACCTAAAGCAACAACCATTGATTGTCAATATGAGTTTATCTGCAGAGAGTTTGACGTTTGATGCTAAAGAATCCGGTGCGAGAAAGCTCGATTCAATCGTATGGTCACATCGTCAACTATACACAGTCGCAGCGTCAAATTCAAATATTCATGGTTACTCAAATTATGGGGCAGCTAAAAATAGCTTAGCAGTTGGTGCTAGTCATGATGTTGGCGATGTCTCTAGTTTTAGTAGTCATGGACCTACAGTGGACGGGCGTTTACTACCCAACGTTACGGGTACGGGGGTTGGAGTAATTTCCACCTTGGGAAATGGTTCCTATGACGGCTACCAAGCACTCCAGGGGACCAGCATGTCATCTCCAGCCGTCGCTGGTGTGGCTGCTCTTATTATGGAGGCTGCCCCAGCCCATCAGAATCATCCTGCACTCATACGAGCTCGATTGATGGCGAGCGCGATAAAACCTGATCCATGGTTCGATTCAGAGGTTCATTTCCCTTCGAATAACACTACTGGACCTGGTTCCTATCACGCAGCTTACGGACTTGGTTTTGTTTCGGCTCGCACTTCCATTGTTAATCTCGACGATCCCAACGGGTGGACCAGTTCAGGGGTTACCTTTGACGTCGATCAAAATGAAGTCGCCTATCACGACATTGACGTACCTAGTGGTACTTCGAGACTCGATGTTGTCCTAACTTGGGATGAACCGACTTCGGATACTATTGCGAATGTCGTGCTGAATGACCTAGACCTTTTCCTGGATCACGAGGCTGATTGTGGCACTGGTGCTTGTGGGGAACATTCGTCTCAAAGTTCTATCGACAATGTTGAATGGGTCATCATTAGAAATCCCGATCCCGGTACTTATCGAATAAAAGTGTCAGGAAGTCGAGTGTTTACGAAATTACGTGGGGGCCTAGCGTGGACGATTGTTAGAGGCGATGCGACTCCTCAATTGTCTATAAATACGGACCGACAGTCCTTTACCAGTGGCGGCGGTTCTCATGTACATGAACACACAGTCGAATTGACAGTTGAATCATCCGGATATGTTGCAACCGGTACGAACCTCTACATTGACTGTAGAACGCAAGACGACACTCCGTGTTCAGAGTTCGGTACTCGTGCAAGTGAAGAGCAGCGGAATTTTTCGGGTAGTGTCAACCGAGAAGATGGGCTGACTTTGGAACAAGAAGATGTCGGGACTTTCTTCTTGGGTGAAATTGCTTACGGTGAAGAACAAAGCGTGACTCTACACTTATTTTCCTCTTTGGCGGAAGATTTGAATATTAGCTTTACTACCAGCGCATTTAATGCGGCTCCCAGTTCTACTACGGTTAAGTTTTTGGTGGAGGATTCAGACGGGGCTGGTTTGTCAGATCCCGAACCTCCAACGAATGATGCGTCAACTTCTCCCATGATCTTAGATGGACCAGAAGGGAGTATCGATATAGACACACTTGTTGCTTCTACCGAGAGTGGCGAATGCGGTCTGTTTCTCGGTCAACGGAGAGTTCTAAGAACCCTATGGTACGAGTGGCAACCGAATAGTCAGGATTTAGTTAGTTTCATCGCGTCTCCCCAAAGGAACACTCCTAACTGGTACGCGAAGGAGTTTGCTCCACGTATAGACATTTTCGAAGTGGTGGGAGATGAACCTGGTTTCACTTCCCTAGATCATATTGCAACTTCTCCATGGTCAATTCAATGGTTTCCAAAATTAGAAAGCACCTATCGAATTAGAGTGAGCAATTCTCATGGCTCGCTCCCGTTAACAATGTCTTGGTTTGTAGGAGAGCAACCTGTAAACGATAACTTTGCTGACGCTTTGGTGTTGAGTGGAGATTCTGGAACAATCGATGGACATAATCTTGGCGCGACGACCGAAGCCGGCGAAGAGTATGGTTCACTAGCCGCAAGTATCTGGTATCAATGGGAAGCTCCTAGCGATGGTACCTGGGAATTTCAAATCAAGAACGCACAAGTAGTTTTTCTCCTTATTTTTACCGGGGACACCATTGACGACTTAAGGTTGATGTCAGGCGTGTACGATCCTGGAGAGAAAGTCGCTCTGGAAGCAGCCGCTGGTGAAATTTACTACTTGATGGTTAGTTCCCCTGATGTCAACTCCGGTGGATGGAAGTTCGAAGAATTAACTTGGGAAACTTCATCTTCAGTATCATTTGATTACGGTGATTCCTTCGAAAATCCATGGCATTTTTCTGACGAAAGCTTTGGGAGTTTTACAATCCATTCAACTAGTCGAAACACGGTTGAACCGGATGAACCTGAA
This sequence comes from Gammaproteobacteria bacterium, assembly GCA_009845835.1. Taxonomy (GTDB): domain Bacteria; phylum Pseudomonadota; class Gammaproteobacteria; order Pseudomonadales; family Azotimanducaceae; genus Bin55. The sequence goes on from VXYV01000113.1 coordinate 13,579, forward strand.
GTGAGTGGGGTTCAAACCACCTGGGCGAAATGGACTGCACCAGAATCAGGAATCTATACTTGGTATTGGAATGAAAATCCCCATCGCACCAATGTCATGACAGGAGATTCCCTTGATTCTTTAGTAGCTACGACATACGACGACACTTCCTATAGTCGACATGAATTACTTCTCGACGCTGAAAAAGATCAAGAGTACTACTTTTCGGTCGGACGGGAGAAAACAGATACTGACGCCTTTAAACTAGGATCTGTAAACCTTCATCACTTTTCGTGGGGGATTGCTCCAGAAAACAATTCGATGGACGGCGCGCTTCTGCTAACCGGCTCAGAGGGGTTGATTGAAGGAGAATCTCGATATGCGACAACAGCTCCAATTGGACTCCATAGATATGGTTATTCGTCTCTGTGGTACACCTTCACAGCTGAAGAGGGTGGATGGTACAAGTTCCGTCTTAATTCCCCTTGGGAAGATTCTTATATCCTAGCTGCGTTTCAACAGTCTGACAGTGACGGAGAACTCACAGTATTAGGAACATCGTTTTCGTCTTACTTTCTTGGGCAAGGAGTCGAGATTCTTATCCATGTAGAAGAGGGGAAATCCATTTTTGTTCGCGTTGGAAACAAGTACAACCATAATGAATCTAGTTTTACCATGAATTGGGAACCCACGAACGCGCCACAATGGATGAAATTTATCGGGCGACTCGGTAATGGTTTCCGCGATGCTGCAAATAAAGTTGTCAATATTCGCGATCCTTCTGATATTCAGTTCGATGATTCCGGAAGATCCATGTTTGTTTCCACTAGCCGTGGTATATTGGTTTTTGAGAGAGAAGAATCTTCCGGGTTGTTAACTTTCATACAAGAATTGAACGAAGTACCAAAAGACGCCTCTCTGATTTGGGATTACCATAGAGAGCGATTGTATGTGAATGAGTACAGGGATTGGTGGGTGTATAAACGAAAGTCGAATTTGGATTCGATGGAACTAGAACTGGACTACACGTTTCAAGACGGTATTTCAGTAAGGAGTTACACTTGGACTAATGGGCCGATACTACACATGGAAAACGACGGTAACTATCTATACAAGTTCAGGGGAGATTTCAACAGAACGAAGTATGGTTTCACCGAGGAAGGGAAACTTAAACAGTTGCAGTTCAGACGAAACCTGGATTTTGCCTTAGTGAATCTTCAACCACATGTAAACGGTAGCCATTGGTATAGCTTGAATTCGAATTCGGCGCGTTTAGTTAGACGAGACGTTGGAGGCGGGGATCTACGATTTGTATCGGATCCTGAAGGACATACATTAAATTTTGAAGTTAAGGGGCAGACTATTGTCGAAGACGAATACTTCTTTTCGGTGGATGCCCATTCCTGGTATCAACTGTCGCTCCTTTTAAGTTCAGCGAATTTAAGGCAATCAAAAGTAACTAATGAAATTCACAAAGACTTTAATAACCTGACGGTAACAAACTGTTTTGTATTACTCTCCCGGCCTGGAGTAATCGCCATAGATATCTTTTGTAACGGTGGACTCGCTGTCTTTGAATATCTTCCGGATTCCAATGATCTGGTCTTGCAAGATTTTGTAAAGACAACGACATCAACCATACCCGACCGATTTGGTCGCGCGATTCCTGGTTTCACATTACCTGATGTTTCACCAGTCGAGGAATCTCCGGACCGAAAGCACGTGTATGTTTCAACTCGTGATCACGGAATTCTCAGCTTTGAGAGAATTGGAATTGAACCGCTTGACCTCGGCAGCCTCCCCCCAATAGTGAAACGACTTGATTTGTTGAAAATCGCCGACAATACGGTTGAATTTGGTTCCAATTCAATTGAAGACGGTTGCTTAGAGGTAACTAACCTGTCGATTAACAACGTTAGTTATACGGTGAATGACTCAAAATGGCAGCACCGCGACGAAGGATCGGATTGGGTGGATATTGAAGGTTCAAATGAAACCGAACAGATATGTTCTAAAACTTTAGAAGAAACGAAAGAATATCGCGTTGTAGCGACGATTTCGGTAGATGGAGAATCTGCAGAGTACGCGAGTAATTTTATCGGCAAAGTTTTTTATGATCGATTAGACGAGCTTGTAATTTCCGAAGGTCAAGTTGAACTAGATGCCTTAAGTACGGACGACTGCATGGAAGTGTCTGATATCACGATCAATAGTGTTACCTATTCTGTGGAAATTTCTCAATGGCAATCTAGAAGCGATTCTGATGACGAATGGATCACTCTGGAGGAAACCATGAAAACCCGGGAATTGTGTGTGTATGCGTTCGATGCTAACTATGAATATCAGTTAGTTGGTACTTTCATTATTGACGGCGAACGAGGATACTTCAAAAGTAACGTTTTTGTTTCTGAAGACTAATCTCAACCGGGAAGATGACTTTATATGTAATAATTGTTCAAGATGACCCAGATTTAGGCCGTTACAGTGCTTTTTACCAATCTGGACTATCCAGTAAGTTTGCAAACTTTGATAAATGACACATATGAGTCGCGCTTAACTCACGAAAAAAACACCCACTAAAGCCGGAATTGATCATTTCTTTCGGTTCGACAAATCAACGTTAAACTATCAAAGTTTTATAATGAGACTTTTTCGATACTGCACAAGCTTTGAATTTCAGTTGTTTTTACTAACCATTGTTTGTAGTTAAAGTACAAGAACACCTACTAAAATACGGACCATAAGTGTGATGGATCATCAAACTAAACCAGTTCCGCGACACTATCGGACCATATTCATTTCCGACTTACATCTCGGTACCAAGGGATGTCAAGCTGAACGTCTTCTCAACTTTTTACAACGACATACTTGCGATCATTTATTTCTTGTCGGTGATATCGTAGACGGTTGGCATTTCAAGTCAGGCTTACATTGGCCACAATCTCATACAGACGTGATTTGCGACTTTATCGATCGCCTCAAACTAGGAACGCGAGTCACCTACGTTACTGGAAATCATGACGAATTTCTCCGACGCTACTCGGGGTTAGACTTCGGAAATCTGCAGTTAGTCGACGAAGTCGATTTTGAGACTGCCGATGGTCGTAAACTAAAAGTTTTACACGGTGATCAGTTTGACGCAGTAACGGTACACCATCGTTGGGTAGCCGTTCTGGGAGATATCGGATATTCCATACTACTGCGCGTGAGTCGTTGGCTAAATTGGTGGCGCGAACGTATGGGTTTTGGCTATTGGTCACTTTCCGCCTGGGCGAAGAATAAAGTCAAAAATGCGGTCAACCGCGTCAGCGATTTCGAATCTTTAGTCGCGCATGAATGTCGTAGAAACAAATACGATGGTGTGGTGTGTGGTCATATTCACCGTGCTGAATATCGTAATATCGAAGGCGTCGACTACTACAACTGTGGGGATTGGGTAGAGAGTTGTACGGCATTGTTAGAAGATGAAAACGGTTCCATCACCGTTTACACCGACGAAGATTCTGTTGCCCGTATTACCAAGATCAAACGCCGTCGCAAGAAATCCGTCGAATCAAGCACCGAGGCTACGACAAGCCGTAAACGGCGACGAACCTAGAGTTGGCTCCTAATAATCCGTCGCGAGTAATCGTCGTCACGGATGCATGGTATCCACAGACCAATGGGGTTGTTGTACACGTCGATGCTTTATGCCGAGCGGTTGAACGTCAAGGGGTTCAAGTAGACATTCTTCATCCCGGTTTGTTTCCTCGAACGATTCTCCCGCAATATCCCGAAATCGAACTAGCCACCACACCGTGGCATCTTAGTGCCCACGGCGATTTTGCTCAAGTTGACTTTGTACATGTGCCCACCGAAGGACCGTTAGGAATCGCCGCGCGTTTTTTGTGTGGTCGCCGAAACATTTGTTTTTCTACGGCTGTTCATACCAAATTCCCTGAATACGCACAAATATTGGCAGGGATTCCAGTGTCATGGGGTTATAGTTTTCTGAAATGGTTTCATCGACCAGCACATGTGACGTTGGTGCAAACTAACTCCCAACGCCAAGAACTGTCAGAACGAGGCTTTCCTCACTTACAAGTTTTGGGCAGTGGTGTCGACACCGAGCGTTTTCGTGTGATGTCACATTCACCGCGCACCGAACCGGTGTTGTTGTTCGTCGGTCGAGTAAGTAAAGAAAAAAACATACAAGCATTTCTAGATCTTGCAATTCCCGCAACAAAAGTAGTAGTTGGCGATGGTCCAGACTTAACGCGGCTAACAAAACTCTATCCTATGGTAGAATTTAGAGGATATCGATTCGGAGAAGAACTTGTCGCGGAATATGCAAACGCAAATGTTTTGGTGTTCCCCTCTCTTACAGACACGTTTGGTTTGACCGCTGTAGAAGCGATGGCCTGCGGCACACCAGTCGCGGCTTATCCTGTTACGGGGCCTTTAGATTTGGTAGAAGAGGGGATTACCGGAAGCGTAAACGACGATCTCGCCGTCGCCGTACAAACAGCACTCCAATTGAATCGTGATAGGGTTCGAGAGCAGTCCTTGCGGTTTTCTTGGGACAACATAGCCTTGAATTTTCTCGCTGCACATCAAGGAAGATAATTTTGGATATAGACCTCAGTGCAATCCATCAAAGTCTTGGAATTCCGCCAGACTATATTGACACGACACTTCTTACCGCACAATCTACTCCAACAGATCTCGTGTCTATCGGAGTCGACGTCTATGGTAGACCTCAACGTCTTCGGCAACCAGCCGCACGTGCTTGGACCGCGATGCAACAACAAGCTTTTCTCGCGGGTGTAGAGATTCAAGTGGTTTCCGCTTATCGATCGCTAGAGTATCAGGTCGAATTGATCCAACGACTGTTAGAACAGGGACAAGAAATCCATGATATTCTGACTAGAGTCGCTGCACCAGGATATAGCGAACATCAGAGTGGTTGTGCTTTAGATTTAACTACGCCCTCAAGTGCCGATTGCGAAGAAGAATTTGAAAACACCGACGCATTTCGGTGGTTACAGCAGTCGGCGGCCGAGTTCGAATTTTATCTTTCCTATTCTCGCGATAATCCTTATGGCGTGATTTATGAACCATGGCATTGGTGCTATAAAGTCCTCGAACCGGAAGTCGAGTAGACTCACAATTGTTTCAGGTCTTGAATTGTGTTGATGTTGGGACGGCGTTCACGTTGTGTTAAGGCATTGGTATTGCTTTTGACAGGTCATAAACTATGAAAAACACGAAACAACTGATTGCAGCCCTAAAAGAATCTTTCCAAAGCGCAAACATCCGACAAAGTATCGAACGTTTACGAACGCGTAATCGAAGATCTCGCAGTGATACAGGGATGAGTGCTGAACATGCTCAGAAGGTCAATGACTTCTATGACATTGCAACCGATGTTACACAATCGGCGTGGAGTCAGTCACTTCACTTTGCTCCATTGAACAGTGGCGAATCATTAGAACATGCTATTGCTAGGCATCAAGATTTAATGATCGAGAAACTTAGACTCGACCAAAGCAAGTATGTAGCAGATGTGGGATGCGGGATTGGTGGTCCCATGCGTCGAGTAGCAAGACAGTCTGGTGCGAAAGTCCTCCTCGTTAATAACCACCAACGTCAACTAGACCGAGCGAAAAAATTAAATAAAGAAGCAAATGTCGATCACTTAGCTGATTACTTGCACTGCAGTTTTTTGGACATGAATACCATCCCGGAAAACACCTTTGATGCTGCATACGCAATTGAATCGACCATGCATGCCTCCGACAAGATCTTAGCGTTTGAACAGATTCAAAGAATTCTGAAACCCGGTGGCTTGTTTTGGTGTCAAGAATTCGCTCTTACAGATCTGTATGACGAAAACGATCCAACCCATCAAGTAGCTGTTCAGGATCTCGCCGATGCCATTGCATTAGGTGAAGTTTTTCGCTTTGAGCAAATCGGTCTCGGTTTGGAGAAAGCAGGTTTTAATGTGCTTGATTGCAAAGATTTCGCCCTCGAATCCGAAGTACCTTGGTATGCGCCATTTAAAGGTGGCTATGAACGCTCGCTCACGTCGTTTCGAGTATCTCCTTTCCAGCGTTCATTGGTTGTATTAAGTGCGCGGCTAGGAGAATTCTTTCGTACTGTTCCGAAGGGAACTGTTGATTTGGTCAAATTCTTAGATCAGGGGGCCGAAGCCTACATTCGGGCAGGCGAACTTGGAATCGCCACGCTTCTGTGTTGTTATCTCGCAGAAAAAACAAGTTGATTCTTGGTTATGACTTTGTAAATTTGTTTAAATTTGCACTGAGGGAGATGGCTACCTTCAGCCAACTTCGGATGGAATGGATTATGCTTTCATAACGGTGTAGCAACCGTTTGTTTCTGGAATTTTTTCACCCGGTTAGAAGCGGAATTTATGCGGGCTACATCTCTACTCATTGCTGTCCAAAATTACTCCGATTCCATTCACTTGTGCACTCATTATCTTAGGTTTCAGCCCAAACCGTTCATACTGGGGTTTGTAAATGAGAATTATCTGACTCGGGTCACAATCGAGTCATTCACATAAATATTCACAATATGTTTAACGAAAAACTTCTGAAATTTGTACAAGACTAACTATGATTCTGCAGATGTGGATGTTTCATGTAAATCCCATTTTAGCATCGGTTATAGAGTTTGATTGAACTATATTTCCGTAAAATCAAGTAAGGTTCTCGTGTTTTATATTTTTGGTAAATAAGAAATAAAAAATGAGGTTAGCTGAGGAAACTGTACTGCTGCTTCTCAATGAAGAGAGCGGATACTTGGAACACGTTGGTGGTTGGAACTTAGCCTGTGCAATCGCAGGTTCAGTACTTGCTGACTTGTCACTCGAACTACGTATCGACACTGATTTACAGTCACTCAGACTAATCGATCCCAAGAAGACTGGCGACGAGATCCTTGATCCCGTATTGGAAAAAATTGCCGAGGATTCAGATTCTGACCATAACGCTCAGTATTGGATTGAGAAAACCGCTGATCGAACCGACTGGGTGGTTGAGACAGTTCTAAATCGCCTAGTTCAAAATAATATTCTTGATCATGATTCGGGTGGATTCTGGTCGTTGAATCGCAGTGTTTCACGTACTGGTATGTATCCGCCGACCGGAGGAGTAAAGCAGCAGGAAACGAAGTCTCGTATCTTTAGTGTGATTCTTGATGGAGAAATCCCGGATCCACGTGACGTTCTCCTCATTAGTCTAGTAGCGGCTTGTGACGCGTTTCGCCTGATGTTATCCGAGGAAGACTATGACCTAGCAAAAGATCGTATTGATCTGGTATGTGATATGGATTTAGTGGGGCAAGCGATCCGTTTCGCTATTGAAGCAAGTCGGACCAGGCCGGCAAGATCGTTTGTTTCTCACTCTAAACCGATCCCTAAAGCCAGTCTCACTTGGGTTCTGCGTAACCGTCATGTATGGCGCGGTGACTTCTCTCGATTGCTGACAGATATGTATAAGGAATACGGACCGGTTTTTCGACTTGCTGGTCCATTCTCTAAAAACGGAGTTGTCGTCCTTGCCGGATGCGATACGAACAAATGGATCAATCAGCATGGCCGATACTATTTTCGCACTCGTGATCACATGCATGACTTTGAAAAACTTTACGGCGCTTCTCGAACAATTCCAGGTATGGATGGTGCCGAGCACTTTCGCATGCGTAAAGCCCTTCGTTCGGGTTATTCTCGTAAGTTGTTGGAGAATCGTATAGGTGAAATATATCAGTATTGTCGAGCATCGTTGAAGGATTGGCGAGAAGGGAACGAATTGCCGGCCACGACGACCTGCCAAAAGCTGATGAGCGTACAGGTATCGCGCATCTTAATCGGTGTGGATACGGCGGATGTAATTGACGATATTTTGAAGTATGAGCATCGCTCTCTAGTCACGCATGTGCAAGGTGCGCTGCCACAATTTATGATGTGGACTCCGGCGATGCGTAAAAAACGCCGAATCATTTTCGATCTGATAGAGAAGATTCACGCCGCACACACACCTGCTCAACGGAAGGATAAACCACGCGACCTGATTGATTCAGTATTGGACCTCCACGCAGCGGACCCGCAATTCTTTCCCGAGACCGATATGAGCTTCCTATTCGTCGCGGGTTTGATTGCAAGTATTTACTTGGGAAGCGCTCTGGGTTTTGCAGTTTATGGCATGGCAGCCAACCCAGAGATTCTCCGTCGGGTTCAAGAAGAAGCAGACCAACTTTTTGCCTCTGGAGATCCCGAAACAAGTGCCTTAAATTCCATTAACGTAGCCCATCGAGTGTATGTGGAATCACAACGCATGTACCCAGTGATTCCTTTACAATTCCGAACTGTCATGAATCACCTAGTGATACATGGATTTGATATTCCCAAAGATACTCCTGTAGTTTTTGGTCACACTGCGACGCACCATATTGAGGAATGGTTCCCTAATCCTGGTATATTTGATATTGACCGCTATACAGCTCCACGCGACGAACACAAAAATACCGGCGCGTACGTACCTTTTGGTTTGGGGACACACAGATGTTTAGGAGCTCGGCTAGTGGAGTTACAAATGGCTGTAAACCTGCTACTCATTGCACATCACTTCGATATCAGCATATCCCCTGCGAATTTCGATATGACGTTCAATCCTTTCCCTACGGCTGCTCCAACCAAGAAGTTGAAGTTTAGAATTGATCGACGCCGACACAAAATTTGACTTAACGAGGTCCCAATCTGCTAGCGGTGGTTGATTGTTTCACTCGGTTGCTGAACAACCAATGATGTAAGACTCAAACAATCAAATCAATCGTGAATTTAATGTAGATGTGATCCTAGTTCCATCACCTCTGTACGTATCTTAAATTAACTTTCATCCGCCGTCCTTTTGGGTTGTGGGTCATACCGTCATAAGCATGTTCTACGTTCGCAAACGGTGGTGGTTCATCGGTCAGATTAAATAGCGACAACGAAATGTCGAAGTTCTTATCGGGAAACAACCACGTGAGAGTTGTGTCTAAAGTGGTGAATCCGGCAACTTCAAAATCACTTACTGGAACTCCTCCGAACCCGTCGTGAGCTCCATCGTCGTCGTAAGCCGAAATATGGTTTAAATATACACTCGCGCTGAAATTTGTGTGGAGATACGATGCCTGTGTTTGTAACTTCCACTTAGGAATCGGCACCAATAAGGGGTTGCCGAAATTTAACTTGCCCGCGCCTGCGACCGAATCCTGAATTTGAAAATCGCCGAATGAAAGTGCGTGCAAGTCGAACGTTGAAGTAAATGTGCCACTAGCACCGAACCTAAGTGTACCGTTTCCGGCATTTACCGAGTTGTTTACCTGCCAATCAAATCCAGAGGTATCAACACCGGGGTAGTTTACTAGCGGCACCTCGACTCGTGTAATGGAACGTGGCTCACAGATTGTTGAAATTTCGTCAGCTCGTCCTTCGGCACAGTAAACAAACTGAGAAACCGAGCTGCGTGTAACTGGATCAGCATATATATCATCGATAGTATCATGCGGTAAACTGCCAATGACATCGTCAAAGTTGTATACCCAATAGTCAATGCTGAATTCCAAACCAGCCTCATTGACAAAGACTAAACCAAAGTTATAGGTTAGAGCTTGTTCCGGATCTAGATCGGAATCGCCATAAATGTCGACTGGAATCCACGCCCCGACTTGACTGATATATTGAGTGACAGTTAGTGGAACATCTTCACGTAAGTCATCTACTGAAGGTGTACGAAATGTAGTCTGTGCGGAAGCTCTAAAGACAAAATTGTCATTTAGTTGAACGCGTGTTGCCACTTTCGGGTCAATACTACTAGCGTGTTCGTAAATTTCATAATTTATTGCCAGCTGTGTATCAACACGATCTCCTTGGTTGATCCCAAGCTCGGCAAATACACGATGAACGCTTTGGTCATTGTCATACGGGTTATAAGCGTTAATGAAAGTGAATACTCCAAACGCTCCAGAGAGACAACTTTTGTCTCCGATTACTGGACAGGGATTACGACTCAAATCACCATGATCATTAGGATTGCCACTTGCATTAAAACGTCGAAATTGATAGCCTGCGGCAAACGCTCCATTGGCAAATACAGGTGCACTGATGGCTGCATCGGCGACGAATAGCGCTGTTTCACTGTAAATATCAGAAACACTATTCATCCAATCCGCTAGTTCTTGCGAATTAGATTGAGCTGGGTCGTAGTATGGATTTGGTGTTTTGTAATAGGGTGCGCCCGGTAATGAAGAATACTGAACTGCACTACTAAACGGATTGAGGTATTCGCACCCCATCGTACCGGGTAATTTACTAGTCGGCGCTACTCTCATACCGGGACCGAGCGAATTGTCTGCTATGACTCCGACACCACAATTGGGACCTCCATACCCCCGAAATGCGAGAAACAATCTCTCCGTGAGTATAGCTGGAATCGAAACATTGCCGCTAGCAGTGGAATAAGAGAAACCGAGATCCCAGTTATATTCCTTACTTCCAGAAAACATTCCTACACCATCGACCTCGGCTGCGAACCGCCAACTATTTCCCTCTCGCTCAGAGGTACGTTTGGCATAGCCGTTACCAAATGGTCGTCCGCGCCAGTACCAGTTGTCTTGACTAGCACACTCGGTTCGAAAGTTTTGACTATACTCGGTGTTTGCACAGAAAGCTATTCGATTGGGATGTGCCGGGCTTATCTCCATGACTCCGCGATGTAATAGCGGAAATGGGGGATGTGAGGGTTGTGTTTGCCAGTTTGGCGTGTTGGTGTTGGCCCATAAAACTTCAAGATGAAAATTGGTTCCTTCGGTCAATTCTCCGTTTAGCTCGGCGAACATTTTTATGAATGTTGATTCTTCTATCAGATTATCAAACGGTTGGTAATTGAAAATGCAGTAATAAGGATCAACAGCGGGATGGTTCGGATAGCCATTGAGTTCATTACAAACAGGGTCTGTTTTCCCGGACCACTGCACGGCTTTAAGTGTCGCAATTACTTCCTCTCGAGGTGTGGTAGAAGTGTCAATTCCGTCGGGAAACCAGAAATATCCGGGATTGCCGACACTCGACCAGCCCGCACGCCAAGGATCTTGTAACGGACGTAAACTCCACTCACGATCTTCAGATTCCAACTCACCGCGACTTTCGTATTCGACGGATAAAACCAAATCTGATTCCATCAATTTGGTACCAAATATGAATCCTGTGAAATAATCTTTGCTACTATCAAAACTATCGATGGATAAGTAAGTTTCTAGTCCTTTAAAGTTTTTACGAGTCACAAAATTGGCAATACCGCCAATCGCGTCTGAACCGTAAATAGCACTTGCGCCTTCCTTGAGAATTTCAATCCTACCAATCGCGACGGTGGGAAGAACACTTAAATCGACGAATCGACCGCCGATCAAGCGAGCCGGTAGATACGTGTGTCGACGACCATTAAAGAGGACTAATGTTCGCGACGCGCCTAATCCACGCAAATTAATGTTGGAGGCAGACTCGGGTATAGCGGCTGGTAGACTGCTGTTGTACCAACCACTCCGTTCTCCAACCACACCATTGCTAGCACCAAGATTCTTCATTAAGTCGACCAACAAAGGATCTCCTTTCTGTACCAATGATTGGCGGTCAAGCACGGTTACTGAATGTGGTGCGTCTATAGGAGGTTTCTTGATCGCAGTTCCGACAACAACAACCTCCTCTATTTCCGTATTTTCCTGGTCGTTCTGCGCACAGAGATTGCCGCCAAACAGGGTAACTAACAACGCAAAACAGAGGGTAATCGGTGGAATTTTTGTAGACATACTGTGTTCTCGCTATCTTTGAGGATTGTTAATGAAGTTCAACATACTTATTTTACGTAAGGATTTCTACACTACTTGTACCCGACGATATCAAGTGTAGATTATTCTATTATGTTTTTCAATCGTTTGTATATAATGTAAAATACCACTAGTTGCAGTACAACCTCCAAATGAGCCGTTTAGCTGTCGACTTGCTCTCAAATCCAGTAAATCACAACTTAACAAAGAGAAATCACCTTGAATTCTGAAGACCTTCTAATTCACGAAATACACAACCTAGATTTAGTTAATCGACAACCCACACTCGAAAAAGCTTTGTACAAGTACTTGGAACTTTGTCTAGAGAATTATTCTATAGCCCATGTTCACGCATTTAGAGCGCGGCTTGGTTGGTCGGGTAAACCTCCAATTACTTTGCAGGAAGCCGGTAAAATTGCGGGTGTAACCCGTGAACGTATTCGTCAACTAGAACTGCGCATTAAGCGGAGTATTCGAAAAAACACACCCGCCGTAATGTCCAAAATAGCGGACGAATTACCTGAAGACGATGCCGAACTTTGGTCAAACGTTAGTGAACGTTTACGCGCCAAAGGTATTACCGAGAATCTCTGGTCGCTTCAATCGGTACGGGTGTTGATGCGGCACTTCGGTTTCGATGCTTGGTATTTTGCCGAAGGCGATCAGGACAGTCTCATCGGTGGAATTCCAGCGTCCTATCTAACACAATTTCAGGAGTACATCACCTTGACAAGGCGTATGTGTCGCGCTTCCGGGGCGGTTCCACTCGAGAGTATCGTCCAAGAGGTGCGAGACTCAGGCCGAGAACAAAAGCTTCAACCAACGAATGTCCCTAGTTTAAAGCTCATGTTAAGTTGCATCAGTGACATCGAGTTTCTCCCCGATGATTATTGTTGGGTCACTAGTACACCAACCAATCGTGTTCGCCTTATTAATGTCACGAAAAAAATGTTATCAGTCGCCCGACCACTGAATATGATCGAGATTCATCGTGGACTCGAACGGAAATATTCCTTTCGTAACAAAACCGGTACTGCACTGTATGATGGGATCGTACCACCTATACGAATCCTGCTAGCGCTTTATGAAAGATATGCAGAATTCAAAGTAAGCGCTGATGATCGAATAGACTACAACGGCGATCTCGATCCACAATCGGAACTTACTCGCCCTGAACATATGATTTATCGCGCATTTATGGATTCGGGTAAACGGATCCTCGATCGCAACACAATCAAATTCTTCGGTGCCGAACGTGGTATCAACATGAGCAGCATCGAAGTAGAGCTGACCTATAGTCCAATCGTCACCAAAATCCAGCAGAACAACTGGCGTTTGGTTGGTACCGAACTAACTGGAAGAGAACTCAGTAATCTAGTGTTCAAAACTGAAGACGAAAGATCAACCCGCCGGCTGATGGGTAAAGGGTTCATCGGTGAAGATCTGTATCGTATTGTGCTCGTCATTCCTAGGTTCGTACACAATTTTGTATCGAGTGTACCATCAGAGATAGGTGGTTTGAAGTTACAAGCCGCGTTTCTGGACAAAAATGACGTGTCGTTGATTTGTAAAAATGGGGCGATCTTTGGATTCGGAAAGTTTCTCACCGATTCCGGTTATTCGGAAGGAGACTATTTGACTATTACCCTAGATTTGAAAGAATACGGGTTTACCTGGACCGTGTCAAAAGAGTTACCAGATCTGAGTTTCGCTGGGCAATCGAATCCGACCCCCTAAACATATTAAGACTGTCTAACAGTGTAAATTGCGAGAACACGTGTGTAAACAAAAATTTCATTTTTAGGTGTTACACTCTCGTGTATTACACTTCAGTTGACAAGTTTATCCTGTAGGAGCTCTGCCCCGAAGTATTCCAACCCAAAAGATCAAACTCACTTTAAGATCTGCCTGATCTTGGTAAATCATAAATTTAATACCACAGGTTTCCATTGTCATCTATCGTTACTTTTCTTAACCACGAAATTAACAACATTTCCAGTGATTTTGAAGTGTGTGGGGTGATTAATCATCGGGGGAAGGTGTATCCGCTCAATTCTGACACCAAAGTCCTGAGCACGGTATTTGAATTAATCTGCCGTCCGATAGTTGTTTCAGTAGCAAAAAAACTAGGTTATGAGGTCGTCGAACCATTAGTGCAAAACTACTACCCTGACTTTTCCCTGGTGAAAAGTGTTGTGACCGATGAGGTTCAACAAACAGGTCCGGAATTCACTCTCGCTGATAGCCGTTTCGAAAAACCCAAGATTGCCGTCGATATCAAAACCACTTACCGCAACTCGAGGAACAAATTCAACTACACCTTAGGCGGGTATGCCAGTTTTATCAGCCCAGTAGTGAAAGGAAAAACATCGTGTTTCCGTTCAGCGACTACCAAGAACACTACATTATTGGTTTTGTTTACAGTCGGGGGAAGAAAAGCAACCGCGGCTCACCGTTCGTATACCCCGTTGATGAGTTAGATAACGTTCCTGTTCCTATCGAGAATATAGAGTTTTTTGTGCAAGAGAAATGGCGGATCGCCGGGGATCGAGCCGGTAGTGGTAATACCACCAACATTGGTAGTATTACTGGAACGATCGATGATTTCCGTGAGGGTAAATGACCTTTTCGGTCGGAAAAAGAATTCTTAACGTATTGGCGCGGCTATGAACGCACGGCCGAACAACGCGCCGCCGCGTATTCCAACCTAGCCGAATTTCGTCGATTCCAACAACGGCGACGCATCTGACGCTATCGCCGCCGGAGAAAAAATAACGACTTCAGTCATCTCGTGACGTAGTTTCTCGGTAGCCCCTAAATGATAGAAGTGCGATAACGTTCGTTTGGGGTAATTCGAAAACCAACGGTCTACATAATCGTTCCGGCGATATTGATTTTCTAGCCACATCGATAACGCAAAGCTGGCGTTAAGCGAACGTAATGCAAAGGCTAGCTCATTCGCTTCCGCCGTAGTAAACCCGTTGTAATAATCAGTATGCCGGCCAATGTAAGGCGGGTCACAGTAAAGCATATCGTCTGCTTGGACTGCAGCTAGCGTCTTACTCCAATCCTGGACAACAAACTCCCAGTCCTTCCCTTGCATCACTGTGCTAGCCCATTCCACTTGATTGACAATCTTCGTAATGAGTGCCGGTCTAAACCGTTCGGGTTTCCGACAGAACGGAACGTTGAATTTACCCTCACGATTAAAACGCATCATTCCATTAAAACACGACCGATTGAGAAAGAGAAAATCTAAGGGTTCGCCAACGGCGTTGAAACGCTCACGAACGGCGTAGTAGTGAGATTCACCGTTGTGGAGTAAAGTCTCGCCCTCGCGTTCCAGATGCTCGCGCACTTGACAACCAGTAATGTCGCCATCCCGGACTCTACGATAAAAGTTGATAACGTGTTCGTTCGTGTCAGCCAATAACGCCTGGTTAGGAGCAAGGTTTAAGGCTACCACCCCCGTGCCTAGAAAAGGTTCTACCCACCGGCCTTTGTTGTTCCAAACGATTGACCG